>JBFYTF010000624.1:0-2786 GCA_041300865.1 Anaerolineae bacterium | reverse complement strand
ACGATCTGCTCGTGCGCCGTCAAATCCGTATAGATGGCGTCGAGCTGAGCCTTGCTGGTGGCCTCGATGGTGAGTGTGACGGCCACCCATTTGCCCCCGCTGCTCGGGCGCAGGGTCACCCCGGTCTCGTCGAGACCCGGGGCATGGCGGCGGACTATCTCCACTACCACCCCGGCGATATCAAGATCCGCCCGCCCCATGGCCTTGATGGGGAAGGCGCAGGGAAACTGGAGGAGCGTCTCTTCCGCCATCATCCCGCTCAGGAGAACCAGCGCAGGATCGTGTCGCGGAGCTTGGCCCAGAGCCCGCCCTCCGCCACGTCACGCAGGGCCACCAGGGGCTGGCGGCTGATCTCCTTGTCCCCCAGGGAGACGACCACATCGCCGACGCGATCCCCCTGAGCCACCGGGGCGACCAGGTCCGGGGTCTTCTGGATGTGGGCCGAGAGCTGGTCATAGGACCCGCGGGGTATGGTGGCGAAGACCTCCTGGGCCGGACCCACGGGCAGTTCCGTGACCTCCCCCATCCAGATGCGCAGGTTCTCGATCTGCTGGCCCTGGGCGTAGAGGGGGTGGCCCTCGAAGGCCCGGAACCCGTAATTGAGCAGGGCCAGGCTCCCCTTGGCGCGGGCCTCCTCGCTCTCGGTCCCAAGGACCACGGAGGTCAGGCGCATCCCGTCCCGCTTGGCCGAGGCCACCAGACAATAGCCCGCGTCCTTGGTGTGTCCGGTCTTGACCCCGTCCACCGTGTCGTCGCGCCAAAGCAGGCGGTTGCGGTTGTGCTGCTTGATGTTGTTGTAGAGGTACTCCTTGATCCCGTACCAGGCGTAGTACTGGGGAAACTCACGGATGGTCGCCTCCGTGACCTTGGCCAGGTCCCGCGCCGTGGAGTACTCATCCGGGTCCGGAAGGCCGGTAGCATTGGTGAACTGGCTGTTGGTCATGCCCAGTCGCCTGGCGTGCTCGTTCATGAGCTTGGCGAAGGACTCCTCATTGCCCGCGACGTGCTCCGCCAGGGCGACGCTCGCATCGTTGCCGGACTGGATCACCATGCCCTTGAGCAGTTCCTCCAGCGAGACCTTCTTGCCGACCTCGGCGAACATGCGCGACCCGCCGGTGCGCCAGGCATGTTCGCTGATCAGCACCTCATCGTTGAGGGCGATATGCCCCGCGGCCAACTCGTGGAAGACCACATAGGCGGTGAGAATCTTGGTGAGGCTGGCGGGGTACAGGCGGTCGTCGGCATGGAACTCCACCAGGGGCTGGCCCCCCGGGTGGGTCACCAGCAGATAGCTCTTGGCCGCGAGTTCCGGCGGGGCCAGGGCCGAGCCCGAGGTCGCCCCGAGCACAGAGGCGGCCTGTGCCTGGGGCTGGACCTTGGATTGGGCCTTGGGGCTCGACTGCGCCGCCACCAAGGCCGGCAACAGCCACAACAGGAGCAAAGGCAACGCGACGGACTTCATCGGCGTGGTTCCGTAGGGCAAAGACAAAATGGGGGATCAAGCGGAGGGGCCCGCAAGGGGCGGCCATTTTATACCTTTCCGGCGCGGGTTTTCACCTTTCACACGCCTGTAACAGGCTGTAAGAAAGGGAAAAACCTCAGACTCGGGAGGGACGCTATGCCCTGCCGCGAAAGGCTCCGCGGCAGGGCCCGAAGGTCCGGAGGCCCGGCTCCGCCGATCTACTCGACCACGACGTGGGTCTTGGTCACACCCAGGCCAGCAAGCTTTTGGGAGACATGGCTCGCCTTGGCCCGGGAATCCAGGGGACCGACCTGAACCTTGTAGAGCTGGGATGCCTTGCCGTCGATGCTGCGGACCTGAACCTGGAGTTTTGCCAGTTCCTTGACCAGGCGCTTGCGCAACTGCTCGGCATTGGCGCGGTCGCCGAAGGCGCCCGCCTGCACGTACATGCCAGAACCGCCCTGACCGGATTTCCCAGCCTTCTCGGACTTCTCGACCTTGGCTGTCTTGTCCAACTTGCCGCCCTTGGGGCTCACCTCCGCCAGGGCCTTGCCCTTCGCCGCCTTGGTGTCCTTGGCTGCCACGCGGGCCTCGGCCTTGGCCTCCTTCGCTGCCAGTCGGGCCTTGACCTCGACCTCCTTCGCCGCCAGGCGGGCCTTAGCCTTGGCCGCCTTGGCCTCAGCCGCCTTGGCCTCAGCAGGGGACTCAGACCTGATCTTCTCGGCCGGGCGGTCGACGATCGCCAGTTCCCGCCCCTTGGCCGGTGCAGACTGAGGCTCAGGCTGGGGGAAGGGGCGAGCCGCCCCCGACGCCGCAGCGCGGCCGCTGTCCGCCACCCTGGGGGCCGCGGGGGCCTCGAACCGGGCCGTTCCGAACTCGGCCAGAGAATCCAGGAAGGGTTGCGGCTGGACCTCTGCCTTGGGCTTGTTGGCGGCAATCAGGAAGGGATTGGGTGCCACCGGCTCGCTGCTGGTCGGATCCAGGGCGCGGACCTCGACCTCCGCGATCCCGGTGCCGAGGACGCCCAACTTGGTCGCCGCAGCGCGGGAGAGGTCGATCACACGGGGCCCGTGGAAGGGACCGCGATCATTGATCCGCACCACCGCGGTCTTGCCGTTCTGCATGTTGGTGACCCGGGCATAGGTGGGCAACGGCAGGGTCTTGTGCGCCGCGGTCATGGCGTTCATGTCGTAACGCTCCCCGTTGCTGGTCTTGCGACCGTGGAAGCCGGGGCCGTACCAGGAGGCGATGCCGCGCTCCACATGCCCCCTGCTGTCGTCCTTGGTGAAATAGCGCCGTCCGCGCACGACGTAGGTCTCCATAT
>JBFYTF010000567.1:0-27305 GCA_041300865.1 Anaerolineae bacterium | reverse complement strand
CGACTTTACCTTTGTCACTGACAAGGTCGATGCCTTCTTGCGGACGGGCAGCTACGAGCCTGCCCTGGGCCAGGAGATCAATGCCGGCTCGGGCAGCACCGTCTCTATCGGCGAGCTTGCCGCCAAGATCCTGGCCCTCGTCGGTCGCGAGCTGCCCATCGTGTGCGAGGATGAAAGGCTGCGCCCGGCCCACAGCGAGGTTATGCACTTGCACGCCGCGGCGCACAAGGCACGGGAGCTCATCGGGTGGGAGCCCAAGGTCTCGCTCGAAGAGGGCCTGCGGCAGACCATCGACTGGATCCGTGACCACCTGGCTCTCTACCGTCCCGGCAAATACGAGGTCTGATAATGAAAGCTGTAATCCTGGCCGGAGGCCGCGGGCAGCGCCTGGCGCCCTATACTACAATCCTGCCCAAACCACTGATGCCCATTGGCGACGTGCCTATCCTGGAAGTAGTCGTGCGCCAGCTCAAGCGGGCCGGATTCGACGACATCACCCTCGCCGTCGGCTACCTGGCCGAGCTTCTGATGGCGTACTTTGGTGATGGTGAGAAGCTTGGCGTCCGGATTCATTACTCCCGGGAAGACGAGCCCCTGGGCACGGCCGGGCCCCTGGCCCTCGTTCAGGGACTGGCCGAACCGTTCCTGATGATGAACGGGGACCTCCTGACCAGCATCGACTACGGACGGCTGTGGCAAGCGCACGCCGCCCGCCGGGCTATTGCCACGCTCGTGACCTTTCAACGCGACGTCCAGATCGACCTGGGGGTCATCGAGACTGACGACGAGGGCCGGGTACGGGGGTACATCGAGAAGCCCACCTATCACTATACGGTTAGCACCGGGATCTATGTCTTTGAGCCATCGGTTCTGAGATATATTAGCCCGCGGGCGCGGATGGACCTTCCAGAGTTGATCTTGAAGCTGCTGGCCGACGGGCAGCAGGTGGCCACCTATCCCTTTCGCGGCATCTGGCTGGACATCGGCCGCATCGACGACTATCAGCGCGCGGTGGAAGAGTTTGCTCAGCACCGCGACGAGTTCCTGCCTGGGGGATAAGCTTGCGCCTGTGCTACATCGCCAGTCCCTACTCGATCCACACCCAGCGCTGGCTGCGCCATTTTGTAGCGCGCGGCGATGAGGTGCATCTGATCCCGGCCAGCCCCGAAAAGCGTGCTGCACAGCCCGGCGCCATCCCGCCGGGGGTCACGTACCACGACGTTATGGCCCGCAGCAACGTGCGCAAAGTGCGCTACCTCGTCTGGGGCTTGCTGGCGCGGCAGATCATCCACGAGGTTCAGCCCGACCTGTTGCACGCCCACCAGGTAGCCGGGCCGGGATGGCTGGCAGCGGCAGCCGGCTACCATCCCTTTCTCGTCACCGCCTGGGGATCGGACCTGCTTCTGGGCCCACGCTGGTCGCGGGCGCAGAACGTCCTGGCTCGCTGGGTACTCCGCAAGGCAGACTATGCCACTTGTGTCTCTCGTGGCCTGGTACGGGCGGCTCTGGCCCTGGGGGCGGACCCCACCAGGACGGAGGCCGTCCCCTGGGGGGTCGATACCGGCATTTTCCGCCCTGCCCCCAGCGCCGGGTCGCGAGAGGAGATCCGAGCACGGTGGGGGTTTGGCGACGCGCCCGTTGTGCTGAGTCTGAGGCCCGTGCGCCCCGTTTACAACCCGCTGGACGTCGCACGGGCCGTCCCGTTGCTGCTCAACCAGGTACCTGCCGCCCTCGTTGTTGTGCGCAGCTATCACCCCGATGGCGCTCTGCTCGAGTCGTTCCGGGCGTCCGTCGAGGCGCACGGTGTGGCTGCCGCGGTGCGCTACGTCGATGAACTGGCCGGTGACGAGGAGATCGCGGACCTATACCGTGCCGCCGACGTGGCCGTCTCTGTGCCCAGCTCCGACGGCACCCCGCAGTCCGTGCTCGAGGCACTGGCCTGCGGCCTGGCACCTGTCCTTAGCGACATCCCCGCGCTGCGCGACTGGGTGGAGCACGAGCAGCAAGCGATCTTTGTGCCGCGCAGCGACGCCACAGCGCTGGCGGAGGCCATTGTCCGGCTCCTGACGGACCAGGAGCTGCGCACCAGGCTGGGCCACAACGCCGTCGCGCTCGTGCAGGCACGGGCCGACAGCAAGAAATGCATGCGGCGCTACGAGGAGATCTACGAGGAGCTCGTAGGCGCGAAGAATCTCCGCGGCGGGCCTGGCAGCCCGAAGCGCGAGCCTTTGGGGGACACCGATCGCGCGAGAAGAGGCGACCAGATTTGAAACAAGTCTGCATCATGACGTCGGTTCACCAACCCTTTGACGGGCGCATCTTTCACCGCGAGGCACGGTCGCTGGCCCGCGCCGGATATCAGGTCACACTCCTGGCACCGGCACCCATCGCCCGGGAGCAGCGGGACGGCGTGACAGTTCTCGGCGTCCCGCGGCCGGCCCGCCGTTGGCTGCGGCCCCTGGCCTGGCTGCGGCTGGTTCGTCTGGCGCAGCAGATGCGCCCCGACGCCGTCCACATCCACGATCCGGAGCTGCTCCTGTTGCTGCCCTTCCTTCGCATGGGGCTTGGCTCCCAGGCAAGGCTGATCTATGACTCCCACGAGTATTTTGTCGACTCTATCGCCGTCAAGCGCTGGATCCCGGCGAGGCTGCGGCCCCTCGTCGCCAGGGTCGCGGGTTGGGCCGAAAGGCTCCTGGCACAGCGAGCCAACGGCCTGGTGCTGGCCGTGGAGGGCCAGCGGGAGGAGTACGACTACTTTCGCGGCCCTGTGGCCGTCGCCCGCAATCTGCCCCTGGCCAGCCTCTTTCAGGGAGGCGAGCCGCACCCGGCCCTCGACGTAGACGGCTTTCGCCTCATCTACGTGGGCCTCATCCTGCCCCAGCGGGGCATCGACCTGCTCCTGGAGGCCCTGCACCTGCTGCGCGGCGAGGGCATCGAGGACGTCCACATCTTTTTCCTGGGGGCCGAGACCTCGCCGGCTTATATGCAACAGGTGCGTGCCTTTGCCTCGGAGCATGGGCTGGAAGAGCAGGTTCACTGGCTGGGCTACGTCCAGCCCGACCAGCTGAAGCACTACCTAGCCAACGCGCACGCCGGCCTCGCGCCCCTGGTGCCCACCCGCCAATATAGCCGGCCGTTCCTAGCCACCAAGCTCTTCGAGTACATGCTCGCCGGGTTGCCAATCATTTGTGCCGACCACCCCAGCTGGCGCGCCCACGTCGAAGAGGCAGAGTGCGGGATCGTCGTGCCGGCGGGTGATCCTGAGGCCTACGCCGAGGCAATGATCCGCCTGCGGAACGACCCAGCCGGGGCGCAGGCCATGGGCCAACGCGGCCGCGACACCGTCCTGGACCGCTACACCTGGGAGCAGGAGGAGCAGCGCTTGCTCGCCCTCTACGAAGAGCTGCTGTCCGGGCAGGCACAGGGCTGAGCCCGGCAGAGGGCTAGTGGTTACGGGCCTGGCCGTCCTCAGGGACGCGGTCAGGAGGGGCGCGCCCCATGCCTGAGGGGCGGCGGGCTGAGGGAGGCCGGCGATGCGCAACACGCAGAGCATTTGATCTGTCGTATCCCTTGTGTTACAATGCCAACCATGCGCATCCTCTACCTGAGCCAATACTTTCCGCCTGAAGTGGGCGCCACGCAAACCCGGGCCTATGAAATGGCGCACAACTTGGTGCAACTGGGCCACCAGGTCACGGTGCTGACCGAGGTGCCAAACCATCCGTCGGGGATCATTCCGCCGGCCTACCGGGGCAAGCTCTACGAGCGGGCCAAGATGGACGGCATCGACGTCATCAGGGTATGGGTCAAGACGGCACCTGAGAAAACCTTTGCCACGCGCATGCTCTTTTACCTGACCTTCATGGTCGATGCTACCCTGGCCGGCTCGCTCCTGGCTCCCGGCCGGTTCGACCTGGTCTACGCCTCGTCGCCGCCGCTCTTTGTCGGTGGCGCCGCCCTCGCCCTCAGCCGCCTGCGCCGTGCGCCCATGGTCTTCGAGGTGCGCGATCTCTGGCCGGAGTCGGCCGTGCAGCTCGGTGAGCTGAACAGCACGCGGGCCGTGCGCCAGGCGACACGCCTGGAAGAGACCTGCTACCGCCGCGCGCGCCACATCGTCGTCGTCACCGAGGGCATCCGGACACGCTTGCTGGAACGCGGCTTCCCAGCCGAAAAGATGACCGTCATTCCCAACGGGGCGAACACCGATCTATACACCCCCCAGGCCCTGAACCTGGAACTGCGGCGCAGCTGGGGCATCGGACCCGAGCGATTTGTCGTCCTGTATGCCGGGCTCCACGGCCTGGCCCACGGGCTGGAGACGGCACTGCTGGCGGCCGAGGAGCTGGGCGAACACCCGGAGATCTTGTTTCTCTTTGTGGGGGACGGACCGCAGAAGGCCGCCCTGGTAGAACGGGCGCGGCAAATGGGCTTGCCCAACGTTCAGTTTCACGACGCACTGCCCGAGGTGGAGCTGCCGGCGGCCATTGCTATGGCCGACGTGGGTCTCGACACGCGGCGCCGCTTGGGCATCTCGCAGGGCACACTGCCGGTGAAAATGTTCAGCTACATGGCCAGCGCCCGCCCCGTGCTCCTTTCTACCGAGGGCGAATCCACGGAGCTGCTCCGCCGCGCCGGCGCCGGCGTAGCCGTTCCGCCGGAAGACCCCAAAGCCCTGTCGCAGGCCGTCCTGGACCTACAGGCCGATCCGGCCCTGCGGGCCGAGATGGGCCGCAGAGGCCGGGCCTTTGTCGAAGCGCACTATTCTCGCCAGGGTTTTGCCCGCCGCCTGGAGCAGCTGTTGCAGAGCCTGTTGGTCCCTGGCGCCAACTGAGAGACATCCGAGGAGGATCCATGACTTTGAGATTTGGCTTGATTGGCTGCGGGCGCGTTGCTCCCCGCCACGCCCAGTCCCTCGCCCAGTTGCCCGAGACCCAGCTCGTTGCCTCAGCCGACGTGCGCGAAGACCGTGCAAGGCGGTTTGCGGAGGAGTATGGAGGGCAGGCCTACGCAGACTATCACGAAATGCTGACCCGGCCCGACATCGAAGCCGTTACGGTCTGCGTTCCCAGCGGCCTTCACGCGCAGGTGGCTATCGACGTCCTGCGCGCCGGCAAACACGTCCTGGTCGAAAAACCGATTGCCCTGGATTTGCGCGATGCAGACCGCATGATCGCCACCGCGCGCGAAGCTGGCCTGCGGCTGGGCGTCGTTCTTCAGAACCGCTACAACTCGCCGGTACAGCAGGTGCGGGCCCTCGTCGACAAGGGACGCCTGGGCAAGCTCTACCTGGGCAGCGTCTGCGTGCGTTGGTACCGCCCCCAGTCCTACTACGAAGACGGCTGGCACGGCACCCTGGCCATGGACGGCGGCGCCCTCATGAACCAGAGCATCCACCACCTGGATGCCCTGCAGTGGTTCATGGGCCCCGTCGCCTCCGTGTACGCCTACACGGCCACACTGGCCCACAAGATGGAGAGCGAGGACGTGGGAGTGGCTGTGCTGCGCTTTCGCAGCGGGGCGCTGGCCACCGTCGAAGGCTCAACCTTGACCTGGCCCCAGAACCTGGAGGGCTCTGTCGCCCTCTTTGGCGAGCGTGGCTCGGTCGAGGTAGGGGGCACCGCCCTGAGTCGCATCACGCTGTGGAAGGTCGACGGCGAGCTGGAGCGCGAGGCCGAGATCCTCACCAGCCAGCGCCTAGATCCGCCGACTGTCTATGGCTACAGCCACCGCGAGGTGATCCAGGATTTCGCGCGGGCCTTGTTGGAGGGGGGAGAGCCCAGCACGCCGGGGCCCGAGGCGCGCAAATCGCTGGCCCTGGTGCTGGCTATCTACGAGTCGGCCCGCACCGGGCGGGAGGTGCAACTGCCCCATGACTGACAGCACTGGGCCTCAGCCTGCGGCCCCGGGCACCGCGGGCACCTGGATCCTTTACCCCGGCGTGCGGCTGGGCGAAGGAACGACGGTGGGCGCCTTCTGCGAGATCGGCGTGCCGCCGCTCAGCTACGGCGAAGGCGCCCTGGAGACCATCATCGGTCGCCAGGCCGTCATCCGTTCTCACTCCGTCATCTATGCCGGCAACGAGATCGGCAACGGCTTTCAGACCGGCCATGGCGTGCTGATCCGCGAGGCCAACACCATCGGCGACAACGTTAGCATCGGCAGCCACACGGTGGTCGAGCACCACGTGCAGATTGCGGGCGGCGTGCGCATCCACAGCCAGGCTTTTATCCCGGAGTTCAGCGTCCTGGAGGAGGGCTGTTGGGTCGGGCCGAACGTCGTGTTCACCAACGCCATCCACCCTCGTTGCCCACGGGTCAAGGACTGTTTGCGCGGGCCGGTCATCCGCCGGGGCGCCAAAATAGGGGCCAACGCGACCCTGCTGCCCGGTGTCGTCGTCGGCGAGATGGCCCTCGTCGCGGCGGGCGCCGTCGTCACGCGCGACGTGCCCCCCGGCACAGTAGTCGCCGGCAACCCGGCCCGCGCAGTGAAACAGGTTGCCGAGCTGACCTGCCCCTACGGGCTCCTCGAAGGCCCTTACGGCGATAGGTACGCGGTCTATCCTGGCACAACCGGCACGGAGAGCAGCCAATGATTCCTCTCATGGACCTGAAAGCGCAGTACGCGTCACTGAAACCCGAGATCGACGCGTCCATTGCCCGTGTCCTGGAGCACACCCAGTTTATCCAGGGGCCCGAAGTTCGCACCTTCGAGGCTGCCTTTGCCGCGGCCTGCGGCGCACCGCACGCCATAGGCGTAGCTTCGGGCACGGCGGCCATCCACCTGGCCCTCGTCGCCCTGGGCATCGGGCCTGGCGATGAGGTCATTACCAGCGCCCACACTTTTATCGCCAGCGCCGAGCCGATCCTCCAGGTGGGGGCCAGGCCTGTTTTTGTCGACGTCGAGCCGGGGACCGGCAACCTGGATCCCGCGCGGCTGGAAGCGGCCATCACACCGCGGACGCGAGGCTTGCTGCCCGTGCACCTCTACGGCCAGCCCGCCGACATGCCTGCCATCCTCGAGGTTGCCACGCGCTACAACCTGGTGATCATCGAGGACGCGGCCCAGGCACACGGCGCCCTGTGCTGCGGCCGGCACGTCGGACTTTGGGGCCAGGCCGGCACCTTTAGCTTTTACCCCGGCAAGAACTTGGGCGCCTATGGCGACGCCGGCGCCATCATCACCCGCGACGATGAGCTCGCCGCCCGGCTGCGCATGCTGCGCGACCACGGGCGCAGCGAGAAGTACCTGCACAGCATCCCAGGCTTTGGCGAGCGTCTGGACGCCCTACAGGCCGCCATCCTCAGCGCCAAGCTGCCCCGCCTCGAAGCGTGGAACGAGCGCCGGCGGGAGATCGCCGGGCAGTATCGACGCGACCTGGCCGGGCTACCATTGGCTTTGGCACCGGAAAAGGAGGGGACGCGCCACGTCTATCACCAGTTCCCGGTCTATACCGAGCGGCGCGACGCTCTCCAGAAGCACCTCCAAGGGGCCGGGGTCGGCACGGGCATCCACTACCCTGTTCCCCTCCACCTGCAGCCCGCCCTGGCGCACCTGGGCTACCGCCAGGGCGACCTGCCGGTGACCGAAGAGCTGGCCAACACCGAGCTGTCCCTGCCCGTTTATCCCGAGCTGACTGCAGAGCAGATCGAGACCATCATCGGCGCCGTCCGCTCTTTCTTTGCCCGGTGAGCGCCAACTCATGGCTAGCGTTGGCTTCCCATCCCGCCGAATTGTGCTATAATAGGACGCGCGGGGGATGGCCTGGAGAGTAGGGGCAGAACGCGTCAGCGATAGGAGGCCGGCACCGGACACGGGCCGGAGGTAAAACACTTGAAGATTCTGGTAACTGGTGGCGCGGGCTACATCGGCTCGAACCTCGTGGACGCCTTGATGGCGCAGGGCCACGATGTCCACGTCGTTGACGACCTGTCCACCGGCAAGATCGAGAACATCAGCCACCACCTGGGCAACGATAGATTTCGCTTTGTCAACGACAGCATCCTCGATCGGGGGCTGATGGACCGCCTCGTCGAGGGAGCCAACTGCGTCTATCACCTGGCGGCCCTCGTAGGCGTCAAGTATGTCGTCCAGAATCCCCTCAAGGGCATCTACACCAACGTGACCGGGACCGAGGTCGTGCTGCAGGCAGCCTACAAGCACTGGAAGAGAGCTGTGATCGCCTCCAGCTCGGAGGTATACGGCAAGAGCGTCGAGGTACCCCTGGAGGAGGATGGTGATCGCCTCTTTGGGGCTACGTCGGTGGCGCGCTGGTCGTACGCCATGTCCAAGGCCATCGACGAGCACTTTGCCTTCGCCTACGCCAACAAGGGTCTGCCCGTGTCCGTCGTCCGCTACTTTAACTCCTACGGGCCACGGCTCGATCCCAAGGGCTATGGCAGCGTCATCGCCAAGTTCATCACCCAAGCGCGGCTCGGGCAACCGCTGACGGTCTTTGACAATGGGCAGCAGACCCGCTGTTTCACCTACATCGACGACACAGTGCGCGGCACGATGCTGGCTGCCAGCCTGCCGCAGGCCATCGGCCAGGTCTTTAACATCGGCTCCAACCGCGAGACGAGCGTGCTGCAGCTGGCGCAGATGATCCGCGACCTGGTGGGCTCCGAGTCAGAGATCGTGCAGGTGCCCTACCGCAACGTGTTCGGCGAGAACTTTGAAGAAACGCGGCGGCGCGTGCCGGACATCCGCCGGGCACAGACTGTGCTGGGCTTTCGGGCCGAGGTGCCCCTGGAAGAGGGCCTGCAAAAGACGGTGGATTGGTTTCGGCGTGCGTGGCCCACGGAAAGCCTGGCTGCGGGTCACCGCCACGTGGCCGGCTTCTTTGACGTCGAGAACCAGGGAATATAGGCGGCAGCCAGCGGGGCAGTTGTAAGGGAAAGGTAGTATGCGTACGAAGGTTAGCCTTTTTTGCGACAAACTGATCGAGGCCGGTTGGCTGGCGGCCATCGTCGTCGTACCGCTGTTCTTTAACATTCACTCCAACCGGGTGTTCGAGCCCGACAAGCTGTCGCTTCTCCGCTCCATCGCCCTGGTGATGGCCGGGGCATGGCTCGTCCGGCTCATCGACGATTGGCGAGTCGGCGAGGTCAGACGTGGTGGCGACGAAAGCGGCTCCTCAGTCTGGCGCCGCCTGGTCAAGACTCCCCTGGTACTGCCGACCCTGGCATTGGTCGTCGTCTATCTCGTCAGCACCCTGCTCTCGCTCTCGCCCCGAGTCAGCTTCCTCGGCTCCTACCAGCGCCTGCAGGGCACATACACGACCCTGGCCTACATCGTCGTCTTTTTCCTGCTGCTGCAGGGCCTGCGGACCAAGAAACAACTAGATCGCATCCTGGTCACGGCCATCCTGGTCAGCTTTCCCATCGCCCTCTACGGCCTGGTCCAGCACTTTGGGTTGGATCCATTGCCCTGGGGAGGGGATGTTCAGAACCGGGCGGCGTCGAACATGGGCAATGCCATCTTTGTGGCTGCCTACCTGATCATGATCGTGCCCTTGACCATTGCGCGGCTCATGGAAAATTGGAGGGAGGCTCTGGGTGGCTTCGAAGCACGGGACGCGGTTTTGGGACTGGTCGCCTTTGTCCTTCTCGCTGCCGCCCTCTTGGTGGGCATGCTTCTGCCGGTCGCTCAAGACCAGTACTGGGTCCGCTGGCTGGCACTCCTCGTAGGCGTGGCCCTGCAGCTACCCATTTATCTCCTGAGCCCGCCCGCTCGGCGGTCCCGGATCTTGACCATCACCCTGCCACTGACGTTTGCCTTTCTGGTGGGCTTTTCCTGGATCCTGGAGATCTTTTTTCCGCCGGTCAGCGAACGTTACTTCTGGCTCGGGCTCATGGCCAGCGCCTTCTTCCTGGCCGCCATGGGCGCCTTTGCCTACTACCTGCGCAAGCCGGTCGGGAGGCTTCTGCTCCTGGGCGCCTATTTTGTGATCCTCATCGCGCAGTTGGTGTGCATCTTTTACACGCAGAGCCGCGGCCCCCAACTCGGCCTCCTGGCCGGGCTCTTTTTCTTCCTGGCCGTCCTGGGCCTCGTCAAGCGCCGCGTCTGGCTGCCGTGGGTGATGAGTGCCGCTGCCCTGGCCGTGTTTGCCTTCCTGATCATATTCAACACCGTCGACTCGCCCCTGATGGATCAGCTGCGCCAGACGCGCTATGTCGGGCGCCTGGGTAGGGTGCTGGAAACAGAGACAGGCACGGGCAAGGTGCGTGTCCTCATCTGGGAGGGTGTAACAGAGCTGGTCAACTGGCACCCGCCCCTGGTGAGCCCCGGGGAAGATCGCGGCCCTGATCCGTTCAACGCCGTGCGTCCCATCTTGGGCTACGGGCCCGAGTCAATGTACGTGGCGTACAACCGCTTCTACCCCTCGGAGCTGGGCCAGTTTGAGAAGCGCAACGCCTCGCCCGACCGCTCGCACAACGAGACCTTTGACGCCCTGGTGATGACCGGCGGGGTCGGGATGGTCATCTACCTGCTCCTCTTTGGCAGTGTCTTTTATTATGGCTTCAAGTGGCTGGGCCTGATACGCAAAAGGTGGCAGATGTGGACCTTTGTCGCCCTTCTGCTGGCCGGGGCGATCGTGGGCCTCGTGGCGACGTGGGCCTGGCGAGGCCCGGCCTACGTAGGTGTCGGCATGCCCATTGGAGCCATCGCCGGCATCGCCATCTATATCCTCCTCAGCCTCGTCCTGGCCACCTCCCGGCCCGAGTGGCGCGTTCCGCCCGCCCGGTACCAGCTCTGGATTCTGGCGCTGCTGGCAGCCATCCTGGCCCACTTTGTCGAGATCCAGTTCGGCATCGCCATCGCCGTCACGAGGACCTATTTCTGGATCATGGCCGCCACAATGGTCGTCATCGGCACCCGCTTCATGCTGGAGGGCGACGAGACAGAGCCGGCCCTAGTTGCGGCCGCCGGCCGCCAGGCGGAGGCTGGGACGACCAGGCGCCGAAAACGAACCGCGCCCGCGCCCGCCGCACCGGCTCCGGGAAGCGAGGTAGATGGGTATCGCTCACTCCTGGTTCTCACCGTTCTGGCCATGCTTGTCCTGACCACCATGCTCTTTAACTTTGTCACGCCCCAGGAGGGCTACCCGGGTGCTGTGGTCACCGTCTGGGAGTCGCTCACTGGCAACGGCGTGGTCATGTTAGTGCTCCTCATTGTCACCTGGGCGATGTTTGGCCTCGCGGGATTTGTCGAGCTGGACGTGTTGGGCGATAAGCAGAGAAGAAAAGGCACGCGATGGCTCGCCTCCGTCGGGATCTACGGCTCCGTCTCTCTGTGCGGGGCACTGGCCTTTGGCCTCTTTCACGCCATGCTCCTGAGGCCGGTCACACTGGCAGCCCTTGACAGCTTTAATCCGTTGACCCACACCATCACCCTCTACTACCTGGCCTTGTTTGTGCATGTGCTCGCCCTGGCCTTCATCCTGGCCTTCTTCTCGCCCCGCTTCCAGGGGGCGCAGGGCTGGCGCTGGACTGGGAGCGCCGCCGACGTGAGCCTGGCCGTCTCCATCCTGGTCCTGCCCGTGGTGCTGGTCTTGGTTATCGCCGCCTCCAACCTGTCCATCATCCGCGCCGACATCGTGTACAAGCAGGGCCTGAGCTCCGAAAGAGCGGGCGGGTGGGATGCCGCTATCTATCTCTACCAGCAGGCAACCGAGCTCGCTCCCAACGAGGACTTTTACTATCTCTTCCTGGGACGAGCAGCCATGGAAAAGGCCAAGGCCAGCCAGGGTGAGGAGCGCGAGACCTGGCTCGAAGAGAGCGAAACGGCCCTGCAAAAGGCCCGCGAGATCGCACCGCTGAACACGGATCACTCCCGCAACCTATCCAAGCTCTACCTGACCTGGGCCACGCTGAGCACCGGAGAGCGCAAGGGAGAGCTGCTCGATCGAGCCCTCGAGCTATCCGGTGATGCCCTGGAACTGAGCCCCAACACCGTCGACATCTGGAACGAGCGCGCCCAGGTCTTTGTTGCGACGGGCGACTACGAGGGTGCCCTAGACACCTACGAGCAGTCCCTGGCTCGCGACGACGAGTACGCCCAGACACACCTTGCCCTGGCACAATTGCACACACAGCAGCAAGAATGGGACCAGGCCATCGCCGCCGCCGAGCGGGTCGTCGAGCTCAGCCCCAGAATGGCCGACGCCTTCAGCTTGCTGGGCTATGCCTACTCCCAGGAAGGAGACACCCAGGCGGCTCTGGAGGCGTACGAGCAGGCCGTCGAGCTGCGCCCCCAGAACTACCTGGACCAGAAGAACCTGGCCATTCTCTACAACGAGGTGGGACGCAGCCAGGATGCTATCGCGGCCGCCACCAAGGCGCTGGCCCAGGCACCCGAAGCCGAGAAGGAAACCCTGAAGGCGTTCCTGGCACAGCTCGGCGCAGAATTGCCCGAATGGACATCGGCCGCTCCCGAAGAAGTGCAGGAGCTCCTGATGGCAGGCAGTGAGCAGATGCAGGCTGAAGACTGGACAGGTGCTGAAGGGAGCTACCAACAGGTCCTGAAACTCGATCCCAACAACGCCGTCGCGCACAGCGGTCTGGCCTACGTCTATGCCAAGATGGGCAACATTGAAGGGGCCATCGCCGAAAACCTGGCCGTCCTGGCCCTGATCCCAGACCATTACGACAGCCAAAAGAACCTGGCCATCCTGTATCGCCAGGCAGGAGACATCGACCAGGCGATCGCTCACACCGAGCAAGCGCTGCGCCTGGCACCCGAAGAAGAGATCGAGTCTCTTCAAATCTATATGGAGCAATTGGAAGAAATGAAAGCACAATCGACAGCACCGGCCGGATCCGGAAACAGGGCAGGGGACTTGAACCCCGCCCAACGCGACCGCATGTACAGTGCCAAGCCGCCCATGGTCATCGACACCGCCAAATCGTACCGGGCGACCATCGTCACCGACAAGGGAGACATTGTCGTCGAGCTGTACGACGACCAGGTGCCCAACACGGTGAACAACTTTGTCTTTTTGGCGAGGGAAGGATACTATGACAACACCACCTTCCACCGCGTGCTGCCCGGCTTTATGGCCCAGGCAGGTGATCCGACAGGTACCGGCCGGGGTGGGCCCGGCTACTCCTTTGCCGACGAGTTTCATCCGTCGCTGAAGCACGACACACCGGGCGTTCTCTCCATGGCCAACGCCGGCGCCAACACAAACGGCAGCCAGTTCTTTATCACCTACGCTGCCACCCCCTGGCTCGACGGCAAACATGCCGTCTTTGGGCGAGTAGTCGAGGGCATGGCCGTCCTCGAGGCACTGACGCCCCGCGATCCGCAGAAGAACCCGACGTTTGCCGGGAATCCAATCCTGCGGATCGAGATCGAGGAGGAATAAGAGACCGGGGCATGAACGTCACTTTCATGCTCATCTTTGCCAGCGCCCTGGTGCTCGCCATCGGCGGCACGCCGCTCGTGCGCCGCGTGGCGCTGCACCTGGGCGTCATCGATCAACCCAGCGCCCGCAAGATGCACCTCGATCCCATTCCCTTGCTAGGGGGCGTGGCGATCTATGTTGCCTTTATCGTCGCCGTGGTCCTCTTTGGCGGTCGCTTTCGCATCAACGAGCTGGTGAGCATCCTGGTGGGTGCCAGCCTCGTTTCATTCCTGGGCGTGTGGGACGACCGGCGTGGCCTGAGCCCCCTCCTCAAGCTTCTTGGGCAGTTCCTGGCCGCGTCCATCCTCGTTTTCACCGGAGTGCGTGTCGGCACTTTTGCCTGGGAGCCCCTCAACATAGCCGTCACCCTGGTGTGGGTGGTGACGATTACGAATGCCATGAATCTCCTGGACAACATGGACGGCCTATCCGGGGGAATCGGGGCTACGGCTGCCATCTTTTTTCTGCTGCTGGCCGTGATGAATGACCAGATCCTGGTGGGCGCCCTCTCCGCGGCGCTGGTGGGCGCTTGCCTGGGCTTTCTCGTCTACAACTTTAACCCCGCCCGCATTTTCATGGGCGACGCCGGCAGCCTGTTCCTGGGTTTTGTCCTGGCGGCGACGGCCATCAAGCTGCGCTTTCCGGGCCAGATGCAGATCGTCACGTGGATGGTGCCGGTCCTCATCCTGGGAGTACCCCTCTTTGACACGGGGTTGGTCATCGTCTCCCGGCTGCGCAGAGGGTACAATCCTTTAACCACTCCCGGCAAGGATCACATCTCCCACCGCCTGGTGGCTACGGGTTACACCACGCGCGAAGCGGTGCTCATCTGCTATCTCATCGCCTCCGGCTTGGGTGTCCTGGCCGTCTTTGTGACGCAGGCGAGCCTGGTGGAAGGCTACGTCGTGGGTGGCGCCGTCGCCCTCTTTGCCGCGGCGGGCCTGGTGCGCCTTGAGCGCGTCGAGTTCCCGGGCAAACGGGCCCGCGGCACGTTTTTGCGAAGAAAGGCACCATGATGAACAACATCGCGGACCACACGGCCAAGGTGGCCGTCATCGGGCTGGGCTACGTTGGCCTGCCCCTGGCCGTCGGCTTTGCCCGCGCCGGCTACCCGGTCCTAGGTCTGGACGCGGATCCGGCCAAGATCGCCGCTTTGGGCCAGGGCCGGAGCTACATCCAGGATGTGGCCACGGACGACGTCGCGGCGGTTGTGGGCTCCGGACGCCTACGGGCCAGCACCGACTACCGTCTGCTGTGCAACATGGATGCCATCTTTATCTGCGTGCCAACCCCCTTTGATGCGCAAAAGGCACCCGATCTCACCTACATCGAGCAGGCCGCGCGGGGGATTGCGGCCCACCTGCGTCCCGGCCAGCTCGTCGTCCTCCAGAGCACAACGTATCCCGGCACCACGGAAGAGTTCGTCTTGCCCTTGCTGGAAGAGTCGGGGCTGAAGGCCGGGCAGGACTTTTACCTCGCCTTCTCCCCCGAACGTATCAATCCCGGTGACCAGAAACACACTGTCGAAAACACACCGAAGGTGGTAGGTGGTCTCACCCCGCGGTGCACCGAGCTGGCCCGTGCACTCCTGGCTCAGCTCTTTGCCCACGTCCATGTCGTGTCTTCGCCGCGCGCTGCCGAGATGACCAAGCTGCTGGAGAATATCTTTCGCAGCGTGAACATTGCCCTGGTCAACGAGCTGGCCCTTCTTTCCGAGCGCATGAGCATCGACCTGTGGGAGGTCATCGAGGCCGCCAAGACCAAGCCCTTTGGCTTCATGCCCTTTTACCCCGGTCCCGGTGTCGGCGGCCATTGCATCCCCGTCGATCCCTACTATCTCAGCTGGAAGGCGCGCGAGTACGACTTTTACACAAAGTTCATCGAGCTCGCCGCGGAAGTGAACCTGGCCATGCCCTACCATGTAGTGGACGTCGTGAGCCAGGCTTTGAGCAAAGAGGGGAAGGTCCTGGCCGGATCCCGCGTCCTGATCGTCGGCGTCGCGTTCAAGCGGGACGTCGATGATGCCCGCAACTCGCCGGCAGAACGGATCATCGAGCTCCTGCTGCGCCGGGGTGCCGTGGTGAACTACAGCGACCCTTACGTTCCCCGCTACCGTGTGGGGCACGACGTCTTTTTTCCAGAGGAGCGCTGGCTCGAGCACGTGGAGCTGAGCGAAGAAGTATTGGCGGCAGCCGACTGCACCGTCATCGTCGCCGGTCACCGCGTGGTCGACTATCGCCGCCTGCTGCAGATGGCCTCCCTGGTGGTGGACACTGACAACTCGACCCGCGGCCTGAAGGGCACAGCGCGCGTCGTGCGCATCGGTGCCCCCTCCGAGGCCACGTAGGAATGACGGATGTGCCGCTAGCGACCAGCGAGGAGAAGCAGCTCTCGTGGCAGAGCAAGCTCGTTCGGCTGCTGGCTGTCGCCCTGGTGCTGGGTCTGAGTGTTGCCATCTTTTTTCTCCGCCACCAATTTGCCAGGTTGGCGTCCGTCGGCTACGCGGGCATCTTTCTCGTCAGCCTGCTGGGCAACGCCACCATCATCCTGCCGGCACCGAGCCTGGCCCTGGTGTTTGCTATGGGCAGTGCCCTACCTCCCCTCCTGGTGGGTCTGGTGGCGGGCATTGGCGAGGCATTGGGCGAGCTGACGGGCTACGTGGCGGGCTACGGGGGCCGGGCCATCATCAAGGACCAACCAGCCTACGACCGCCTGGTGGCGTGGATGGGCCGGCGCGGTGGACTGACCATCGTGATCCTATCGATCTTTCCTAACCCCTTTTTCGACCTGGCCGGCATCGCCGCGGGCACGCTGCGCTATCCCGTCTGGCGCTTTTTGCTCCTCTGCTGGCTGGGCAAGACCATTAAGACGGTGTTTGTAGCCTATGCCGGGGCCTATTCCCTGAACGTCATCCTGCCGCTCCTGGGCTAGGCGCGTTCAGACCTCCACGCTCTCCAGGGGGCGAGTGGTGCCGACGATCACACCCAGGTCGGCCCGGTGGAGCTCCTCTCCGAGCTTGCGCGGCGTCCCGCCGAAGCTGAGGAACGGCCGCAGGGTCATGCCGCTGTAGTGCGTGGGCACTACCACTCGTGGCTCGCCCAGGAGCCGCAGGGCCTGGGGGGCACGGCGAGGCCCAATCTGACCCAACGATACTCCCAAAGAGCGTATATCGCCGATGGGCAGCAACACGGCATCCAGCCTCCAGCGATGGCCGATGGTGCGGAACAGCTCCCGATCCAGCGAGGTGTCACCCGCGAAGTACACGGTGCGCTCGCCCTCGACGATCAAGCCCAACTCCCCACCCTCGTGCTTGGCCGGCACGGCGGTCAGCTGCACGCCGCGAAACTCCTCCGATTGCCAGGGCTTCACGGCGCGTAGCTCCCGGAGCCCGAGCCGTACCGCCCTCTCTTCCTTGCCACTGGGCATCCAAACGGGGGTGTCGGGGGCCAGCTGCTTGAGCACCCCGGGCTCAAAGTGGTCGACGTGGGTGTGCGACACAAAGACCAGGTCAGGCAGCGGCATTCGCTCCAGGGTGTAGGACTTTGGTGACTGCCGGAGCCCGAACACGCGAAAGACTGGATCGGTGACGATGGTGAGGCCATCGGTCTCGATGATGGTCATGCCCCAGCGGATATAGGTCAGCTTCATGGCGGCACTCCTCGACCTGTCACACCGGCTCAAAGCGCGCCGTGAAGTGACGCAGAAAACGAGTTTCATAGACGATCCGCAGCCCCGGCAGGCTGTCGCGCCTCGCATAAAGGCCGGCGATCGTGTCCACGACATAGTCCAGGTGCGACTGGGTGTAGACCCGGCGGGGAATGGCCAGCCGCACCAACTCCATGTCTGGATATGTGATCTCACCCGTTGCCTGGTCTTGGTAGGCAAACATGACACTGCCTATCTCTACGGCACGGATGCCACCCTCCAGATATAGGCCGGCCACCAGCGCCTGTCCCGGAAGTCGCTCACGAGGCATGCCAGGCAGGAACCGCAAGGCATCCAGGTACACGGCGTGGCCGCCCGGCGGCTCGACGATAGGGATGCCCACCTCCACAAGCCGGTCGGCCAGATAGCGTGTGTGCGCCAGGCGGTAGGCGAGATAGCCTTCGTCCAGTCCCTCCCACAGTCCGCGGGCGATGGCCTCGAGATCCCGGCCTGCCAGGCCGCCGTAGGTCGGGAAACCCTCGCGCAGGATCAACTCCTGGCTGGCGCGCTCGTACAAGTCGGCGTCGTTCATGCACAAGAAACCACCGATATTGACCAGGGCGTCCTTCTTGGCACTCATGGTACAGCCATCGGCGTGCGAGAACATTTCCCGGGCGATTTGCAGGGTGCTCTTGGAGCCATAGCCCGGCTCGCGGAGCTTGATAAAGTAGGAGTTCTCGGCGTACCGGCAGGCGTCGATGAAGAAAGGGATGCCGTACTGGTGCAGCACCTGCGACGTCTGGCGGATGTTCTCCATCGACACCGGTTGGCCGCCGCCCGAGTTGTTGGTGACGGTAATCATGCCCAAGGGGATGTTGCGCCATCCGACCCGCTCCACAAAGGCTCGCAGCTTAACGATGTCCAGGTTTCCCTTGAAGGGGTGGTGGCTGGTCGGATCCTTGCCCTCGTCGATGACCAGATCGGCGGCGGCGGCGCCGCGTGCCTCGATGTTGGCCCGTGTGGTGTCAAAGTGCATGTTGCTGGGCACGTGCAGGCCCGGGCGGGCAAAGATTGAAAAGAGGACATTCTCCGCCGCCCTGCCCTGGTGTGCCGGCAGAAAGAACTGGAAGCCAAAGATCTGCCGGATCGCGTCCTGCAGGCTGTAGTAGTTGCGACAGCCGGCGTATGACTCGTCGCCGCGCATCAGGCCGGCCCACTGGTTGTCACTCATGGCCGACGTCCCAGAGTCGGTCAGGAGGTCGACGTAGATGTCTTCGGCGCGGATGAGGAACGGATTATAGCCAGCCTCGGCCAAGAGCTCTGCCCGCTCCTGCCGGGTCGTGCGCTTGATTGGCTCCACGGTCTTGATCCGAAACGGCTCCGGCAAAAACTCGGCCATTATCCGCCCTCCCGGTCCCTGTTCGCGGCTATTGTACTACACGATCGGCGGCAAGCCAAAGGAGGAACTGGCCTGCCGCCGCGCTCTCACTCCCCCTCAAGAAGGCGGCAATAGCTGTCGTAGCGCTCCTCGCTGATCTTGCCCGCCTCGACGGCCGCCTTCACCGCGCAGCCGGGCTCGTGCGTGTGCGTGCAGCTCGAAAAGTGGCAGTCGCTCAAGTAAGGTCGCATCTCGACATAGTGCCAGGCAAGCTCCTCCGGTTCGATATCGAAAAAGCCGGCCTCGCGCAGCCCCGGCGTATCGGCCACGTAGCCGCCCTCGTCCAGCGGCCAGAGACGCGCGCTGACGGTCACATGGCGGCCCTTGCCCGTGGCCTCGCTGACTTCGCGCACGGCCAGGCCCAGGCGAGGCTGTATGGCGTTGAGCAGGCTGGTCTTGCCCACCCCGGACGGCCCTGACAGCACGCTGATCCGGTCGTGCAGCATATCGCGCAGCTCGTCGACGCCCCGGCCAGTCTTGCTGCTCGTGAGGAGCACGGGATAGCCGATCTCTTCGTAAACGCCAAAAAGCTCGTGGGCCTCTCGCGGGTCGTCCAGGAGATCCACCTTGTTGGCGCAGATAATGGCCGGTAGATCGTTGTTTTCGGCCAACACCAGCAGGCGATCGAGCAAGCGCACGTGGGGTTCGGGCTCGCGGACGGCCAGGATGAACACGGCCTGGTCTGGGTTGGCGACGATGATGTCCTCAAAAGGCATCTGTCCGGGGCCGGGGCGCAGGCGGCTCAGCTTGGTTTCCCGGGGCAGCACTTCCTCGATGACCCCCTTGCCCGGCCGTGTTGGCCGCCACAGCACACGGTCACCGGTGGTGACGAGGTCTGTGTAGAGGCGTTCCTGCTTCAGCCTGCCCCGTACCGAGCACGCGACGGTCTCGTCTCCAGAGCGCACGCGGTGGTGCCCACTGCGGGCCTGCAGTACGATCCCTTCCCTCAGGTCAGACAATTGCCACGCTCCTGGCTTCACCACCCGTGTTCACGGCCCGGACCGCCCCAGATATTGGGAATCTGCGACGGGGCAGACCCGAGGCCCAACTGCATTATACTGCCCAAGGTCATGGCCGTCAACTGGCATCCGCCCATTGAAAGGCTGGCCGACTTGGTGTATACTAGGCGCACATCGCATAGGGGAAAAGGGTGATGAAACGCCGTTTGCCCGACTGGCACAGCCTACCCATCCAGATGATCCTCAGCTTCGTGGCCCTGGCACTGCTGACGGCAGCGGCCGTTGGCCTGCCATCCCATTTTCTCATGCGCAGCCAGCTTCAACACCAGGCCCACGACCAGGTACGGCAGGGTGTGCTAGCTACACAGGCCCTCTACGCTGCCACGCAAAGCCGGATGGAGGACCTGGCAACGCTCACCGCGCAGCGCCCCACGCTGCGGACACTCCTGGCGGCCGGGCGCCAGGACGAGTTGCTGTCCTACCTGGCTGCGTTGCAGCCGGCACTGGATCTCGACCTGGTCCTCGTCTGCACCTCCGAGGGGGACGTCGCCGCCCAGACGGGAGCCGTGCTGACCGCGGACCTGTGTGCCGGGGACGCTGCCCCCGGCGTCCAGGCATTGGCCGGTAGCTCTGGCCCCCGAGCCTGGCTCCTGGCCGAGGAACCGGTGAGGGACGAGAGCGGCCAGCAAGTGGCAGGAGTGTGGGTGGGCACGGAGCTGGACGGCGAGCTGCTCGCGCTCCTGCGTGCCCAGACCGGCCTGGAGCAGACGATCCTCGTCGGCGGGCAGCCACTCGCCAGCAGCCTGGCCGGGCGACCCTCCAGCCCCGCCCTCGTCAACCGGGGAGGCGAGCCGCCCTGGCTGGCGGTCGACGGCCGGGCATTCTACACCGACTCCTTCCCTTTGGGCGCGGGTGACCTCCAGGCTGAGGTGGCCCTAGACATCGCCGATTTGGGAGCCACACAGACCGAGCTGGGCTGGGCCCTGGCGGGCAGCATCCTCGTCGCCGTGGCCGTGGCTTCGCTGCTGGGAATCTACCTGGCCGGGCGGATCAGCTCGCCCCTCGAGCGCCTGGCGCAGGCGGCCGGGGCCATGGGCCAAGGCAGCACGCCGGGAGAGCTGGCCACAGCCCTCGAGGGTCCCCTGGCCGTTGAGACCCGCGTCCGCGAAGTTGCCCAGGTGGCTCTGGCCCTGGAGGCCACACGTCACGACCTGCAGCGGTCGGTGACCCAACTCCAACAGGAGAAACGATGGATCGACCATCTCCTGGAGTCCATCGTGGAGGGTATCGTCACTCTCGACCGGCATGGCACCATCACCTTTTTCAGCCACGGCGCGGAGCGCATCACCGGCTGGCCGCGCGACCAGGTGCTGGGGCGTGCCTGCGATGCCGTATTCAAGCCCGTGGAAGCCGAAGGGCCTTTCAGCACGCTCATTCCGCCTCCTGGTCAGCGGCGCAAGATCTCGGTCGAGTTATCCGACGGGCGCCAGGCCATCCTGGCAGTGACAGGCGCCCGCCTGATGCCCCCGGAACGAGGCGAAGCCCTGGTGGCGCTGGTATTTCGTGACATCAGTGAGGAGGAGGCCGTGCACCGCCTCCTTGGCCACTTTCTGGCCAACGTCGCCCACGAGTTTCGCACCCCCCTCTCGGCCCTGGCGGCTTCTGTCGAGCTTCTCCTTGACCAGGCGCCCGAGTTGAGTCCAGGTGAGCTGGAAGAGCTGCTGGTGACACTGCACCTGGGCGTCCTTGGCCTCCAGACGCTCATCGACAACCTGTTGGAGAGCGCCAGCATCGAGACGGGCCACTTTCGCGTTTATCCCCGGCCTTGCCGGGTGGCAGCTGTAATCGCCGAAGCGGTGGAGTTGATGCAGCCACTGCTGCAAAAGCACGGGCAGCGGCTGGTGGTTGAGCTCCCCGCGGCGATGCCCGTCGTCCAGGCCGACCCCCGGCGCACGGTGCAGATCCTCAACAACCTCCTTTCCAATGCCATCAAGTACGGCCCCGACGATGCCGAGATCGAGGTGTGTGCCGCCGTCGACGGCACATGGGTGCGTCTGAGCGTGGCCGACCGCGGACCGGGCATCCGCATGGAGGGCCGGAAGGATCTATTCCGCCGCTTTGTCCATCCCGCACCAGACGACAGTGTGGCGAAGGTTGGTGCCGGCCTGGGTCTATCGGTGGTCAAGGCCATCGTGGAGGCGCATGGCGGGCAGGTAGGTGTCGAGGGCCGCGCGGGCGGCGGCTCTATTTTCTGGTTTACGTTGCCCCGAGCAGGCGAGGCATGAAAGCACTCATCGTCGACGACGATCGGGTGTTGGCCGACGTCCTTGCCTTTACGCTGCGCCGCGAAGGGTTTGAGGTGGTGCAAGCCTTTGACGGCGTGATGGCCCTTGAGCGCTGGCAGGAGGAGCGGCCTGACGTCATCGTCCTGGATGTGAACCTGCCGCGCCTCGACGGTTTTGCCGTCTGCCGCCGCATCCGCGAGGTGTCCGACACGCCCATTCTGCTGCTGACGGTGCGCAACGAAGAGGACGACATCATCCGCGGGCTGGAGCTGGGGGCTGACGACTACATCACCAAGCCCTTCAGCCCGCGGCAGCTGGTGGCGCGGGCCCAGGCCGTGCTGCGCCGCGCCCACTGGGCGCCGACACCGGCGGTACGCCAGGCAGGCGACCTGTCCCTTGACTCAAGCCGCCGGGAGCTGCGATTCGCCGGCGGCGAAGCAGTAACACTGGCTCCCCTCGAGTCGCGCCTCATGGAATACCTGATGCTCAATGCCGGTCATGTGGTGACCGTGGAGGCGATCATCGATCACGTGTGGGGGCCGGAGGGCGCCGACCGGGATATGCTCCGGCAGTTGGTGCGGCGCTTGCGACAAAAGATCGCCCTGTGCGGAGGCGCAGTCGCCAGCTCGTCCGGCGACACCAGTACCTCGTCCTGCATCGAAACCGTGCCGGGCTTGGGCTACGGCCTCGTTGTTCCTCCACCGGTTGGCAAGGGCTAGAATCATCACAGCTTTGTCACGGGCCCATCACGCCCGCTGTCATCCGTTCCAAGCACAATGGCCGCACGTTATAGAGAGGTGCTGCGGGCATGTGTGCGAGGGCGTGGGCCAAGTCATCTTACCTGTCTCTCGACGAGCTTCGAGCGGATCCCACCCTCGCCAGGCTCCTGCCGCTCGACGTAGCGTACCGCTTCCACGCCCTGCCCATAGCGGAACAGGGCGGACGTATCACCGTGGTCATGGCCGACCCGGAAGACCCGGAGGCCCTCTCCGCCATTGCCGACGTCCTGGGTCGCGAGCCGTGTGTCGTCCAAGGCGACATGCAGACCATCGACGCATCGCTGGCCAGGGTCTGGGGCCAGGTCCCGCACACCAGGCTGAGGCTCGTGGTGTGCGCGGGAGGAGCGCCCGAAGCAGATGGCCTCGTAGCCTACGCCCGATTGCTGGCCGAGTTGTTGAGTGCCGAGGTCAAGCATGCCGGCTGCGGAGGCGGCCTGGAGACGCTGACCGGGCGGCCCGGGAGGCCGCCCGGAGATTTGCTCCTCGTCGGCGAGGAAGATAGCCCGCTGGTCGGCCCCTGGCTGCAGGGGACACGTCTGAGAGAAGTTCCGTCTGCTCTCCTGGTGGCGCCCAGGCCGCGATGGCCCTTGGCCAGGATCTTGTTGATCGTCCGCGGCGAGGAGGCCGACGCTGCCGCCGTCGACTGGGCACTTCGCCTGGCCCTGCCACGCGCCAGCGTTGTCAACGTTCTGGCCGTCGTGCCACCACTGGCCGCCCTTCACGAACAGCGCCGCGCAGCTTCCTCCGGCCATGCCCGGGACCGACAAGGTCTGCCCGCTCTGCTGAGCGCCGGCACGCGCCCGGGCCACGAGTTGCAGGAGGTAGCCCACCGCCTCGAGGAGCAGGAGATCCGGGGCAGCGTGCGGATGAGACAGGGCCCTCGCGAATGGCAGATACGACGCGAGCTGGCGGAGGAGGAACACGACCTGGTGGTGATGGCGCAGCGACCGGGCAAGGATGGCCAGGGAGGGTCGGGCGAACTGGCTGCCGCGCTGCTCCGCTGGAGCGAGTGCCCGACGCTCATTGCCCGACCCGCCTGAAGGCTAGGCGGGAGAAGACTGGTACTGCCAGAAGGAGGCAAGTATGGCACACGGACGGCTAGGATCGAAACGCTCCATCTCTGTCCTGTTCATTATCGCCCTGCTGGGGAGCCTGGCCGGCTGCGGCGGTGCGGAGAGCGCGCAGTCGGCCATCAGCGGACCGGACGGCGTCGAGGGGACCGTCACAATCTCGGGGGCCTGGGCCCTTTACCCTCTCATGGTGCGCTGGGGCGAAGAGTTCCAGAAGGTGTACCCTGATGTCCGCATGGACATCTCGGCCGGTGGTGCAGGCAAGGGCCTGGCCGATGCCGTGGCCGGCGCGGTGGATATTGGCATGGTCTCCCGGGCCATCTCGCCCGAAGAGGAGGCCAAGGGCGCCTTCTGGGTAGCAGTGGTCAAGGATGCTGTCTTTCCGACCATCAGCACCCAGAATCCGGTCTGGGAAGACCTGCAACAAAAGGGGCTCAGCCGCGCGGTCTTTGAGGGGATCTATATCACCGGCGAGATCACGACGTGGGGACAGGCGGTAGGACGGCCGGAAGTGACCGACCCAATCCACGTCTTTACCCGGTCGGATGCGTGTGGGGCGGCCGAAACCTGGGCCAAGTACCTGGGCGGCCAGCAGGAGGATCTCCTGGGCATCGCCGTCTATGGTGACCCGGGCTTGCTGGACGCGGTGATCAAGGATCCGCTGGCCATCGGCTTTAACAATCTCAATTATGCCTTCGACATGGACACGGGCCTGCCTGTGGACGGCGCTCGGGTGCCGCCCGTCGATGCGAACGACAGCGGCCAGGTCGAGCCGGACGAGATCTACGAGACCAAGGAGCAGGCCGTGACGGCAGTGGCGACCAACAAGTATCCTTCGCCACCCGCCCGGGATCTGAACCTCGTGACGCAAGGCCCGCCCAGCGGCCTGACTGAGGCCTTTATCGCGTGGATCCTGACCGATGGCCAGGCCTTCGTGGACGAAGCCGGCTACATCGCGCTGCCAGACGAGCAGCTGGCCGCCGAGGCGGCCAAGCTGGAGTAGGCTTTTGCGTCGCTCTGGAGCAGTTCGGAGCGTGGTACAACCGGGGAGAGGCATGCAAAAGGCGATAGTCGTCCGGGTCCGTCGGCAGCGACAGCGCCAACGGCAGCGGCAGGAGCGGCTGGCACGGCAGATGATGGGGCTTCTAACCCTAGCAACTGTGCTTTTGGTGCCGGCCATCGCCGTTGCCCTTTTCTTGCGGGCGCTGCCCATCCTCGCCGTGCGACCGCTCTCCGAGCTGCTCTTTTCAAGCACCTGGCGCCCTTTGAAAGGGATGTTTGGCTTCTACCCGTTCATCACGGGCACGCTGTGGGTGACCGCCGTGGCCATGCTCATCGCCGTCCCGCCCTCCCTTCTCACCGCCATCTATCTGGCAGAGTACGCGTCAAGTCGCGTGCGGGCCACGGTCAACCCCCTTGTCGACCTGTTGGCGGGCATCCCATCTGTCGTGTACGGCGTCTGGGGCGTGCTGACCGTCGTGCCCCTGGTCGGGAACCACGTCGGTCCATTCCTCAGTCGCTCACTCGGGCCCATTGGGCTATTTCGGAGCACCAACCCCACGGGCTACAACGTGCTCTCCGGGGGCATCGTCCTGGCGGTGATGGTCTTCCCCATCATCATCGCCGTCGCCCAAGACGTCATCCGGGCCGTGCCGCAGGGCCTGCGCGAGGCATCGTTGGCTCTGGGTGCCACCCGCTGGCAGACCGTGCGCAGGGTGGTCCTGCGTCGGGCATGGGCCGGCGTCCTGGCCGCCGTGGTGTTGGGTTTTTCGCGCGCCTTTGGCGAGACGATGGCGGTGCTGATGGTCGTCGGCAACGTGCCCGAGGTCCCCCACTCCATCTTCGACCCAGCCTATCCCCTCACGGCCCTCATTGCCAACAACTATGGGGAGATGATGTCCATCCCCTTGTACGATGCAGCCCTCCTGGGAGGTGCGCTCATCTTGCTGCTCATTGTCCTCGCCTTCAACCTGGGCGCACGCCTGGTGCTGACACGCCTGGTGCGCTACGAATAGGAGTGGAGTATGAAAAAACGATGGGCAAGGCTCGAAGAGCTCCTGATGAAGGCGCTGATGCTCGCCTCGGCGGCCGTTGTCTGCGGCAGCCTCCTCCTGATCCTGGGCACCGTTGTCTGGCGCGGCCTGCCGGCCCTGAACCTGGACATGGTGACCCAGACACCTAAGGGCGGATATTACCTGGGCAAGGAGGGCGGCATCCTGAATGCCATCGTCGGCTCTCTCCTCCTGGCCCTCGGCGCCACGCTGTTGTCCATGATAGCCAGCCTGCCTATCGCCATCTACTTGCAGTTCTATGCCGCCCGCTCACGCCGGGCGGAGTGGACGCGCCTGGCCCTCGACGTGTTGTGGGGCGTACCCAGCATCGTCTACGGCGCCTTTGGCTTTATCCTGATGCTCTGGATCGGCGTGCGGGCTTCGCTCCTGGCCGGAATCCTGGCCCTTGCCCTCCTGGAACTGCCCATCATGGTGCGCGGCATGGATGAAGCCATGGCCATGGTGCCGTCGGCACTCAAGGAAGCTTCCTACGCACTGGGCGCGACCCGGATCGAAACCGCCCTGAAGGTGATCGTCCGGCAGACAGGCCCGGCGCTGCTGACGGCGGTGTTGTTGGCTTTCGGGCGCGCTATCGGCGACGCGGCCTCGGTCCTGTTCACGGCCGGCTATACGGACCGGTTGCCAACATCGCTCATGGATCCGGTCGCCTCGCTGCCATTGGCCGTGTTCTTCCAGCTTGGCACACCCTTCCCCGCGGTTCAGGACCGCGCCTACGCCTCGGCCCTGGTGCTGACCTTCATCGTCCTGGGGCTGAGTGTCGCCTCACGGTACTTTGCCCGGCGCCTCACAAAACACGTAGTGCGATAGCAGACAGGAGGAGTCCGAGATGACGACCGACCCCCAGATCAAGATCGTCGATCTACACGCCTGGTACGGCACAGAGCACGCCCTCAAGGGCGTCACGGCCGACATCCCGGCGCGGCAGATCACGGCCATCATCGGGCCTTCGGGCTGCGGCAAGACCACACTGCTGCGCACTTTGAACCGCCTTCTCGAGGAGACCGGCGGTACCCGCGTCGCGGGGCAGGTTCTCCTCAACGGGATCGACATCTATGGCCGCGGCGTCGACGTGACGGACGTGCGCACCCGGGTGGGCATGCTCGCACCCAAGCCCTTCCCCTTGCCCATGTCCATCTACGAAAACGTGGCCTATGGACGGCGCATTCACGGGCTCCAGCGCGGCCTGGACAAGGGAAACGGGCGCAACCTGGACCGCATCGTTGAGAAGTACCTGCGCGCCGCGGGCCTGTGGGACGAGGTCAAGGACCGCCTCCTGGCACCGGCAACCGGGCTATCTACCGGGCAGCAGCAGCGCCTCTGCCTGGCCCGGGCGCTGGCTGTGGAGCCAGAGGTGCTCCTGTGCGACGAGGCGACATCCGCACTCGATCCCATCTCGGCCCAGGGCATCGAGGAGCAGCTGTGCAGCATCAAGCTCGAGACGACCATCGTCATGGTGACCCACGCCCTGCGCCAGGCCCGGCGCCTGGCAGACCATGTGATCTTTCTCTGGATGGGTGAGCTGGTCGAGACCGGCTCGGCGGTCCAGTTCTTTAACGCTCCGCGCGATGAGCGCAGCCAGGCATACCTGGCGGGCGACATCGGCTGAGGGGAGAAAGGACGGGAAATGGCACAACCGGTCGGGCAGTGGCTGA
>JBFYTF010000141.1:0-3718 GCA_041300865.1 Anaerolineae bacterium | reverse complement strand
GCCCATCCGCGCCACCGTCAACGGCCAGACATTCGAGGTCTGGCCGGAAGAGGCCGCTGCCGCTCCCGCCGCGCCGCCGACGCGCGCCCGGGCGGTCGAGCCTCCCCCACCGCGCCCCACGCGGCGGATGTCGGGTGAGGACGCCGCCGGCCCGCAGCAGGCCCGCAAGGCGATCTATGCCCCCATCCCGGGCGTCATCGTCTCCGTTGCCGCCCGGCCCGGCGACGTGGTGGCGATGGGCCAGGAGGTGTGCGTGCTGGAAGCCATGAAGATGAAGAACATCATCCGCGCCCCGCGCGCGGGCGGGATCGCCGCGGTGCACGTCTCGGCCGGGCAGCACGTGAAGCACAACGACCTGCTGTTCGAGTACGCCGAGGCCTAGCGCTGCCGGGCGCTCGCGCTCCATCCCCGGACCAGGGAGGTCGCCATGGATCTGAGTAACCTGGGCAACGAGCTGCTGAAAGGCTTGGCTGGCTTTGAGCTGGGCAACGCGGTGATGATCCTCGTCGGCTGCGTGCTCATCTACCTGGCCATCTCCAAGAAATACGAGCCGGTCCTGCTGCTGCCCATCGGCCTGGGCTGCATCCTGGCGAACATCCCGCTGTCGGGCATGATGGTCACCGACGAGGACGGGTTCTTCTACATCATGTACCAGGCCGGCATCCTCACGGAGCTTTTCCCGCTGCTCATCTTTATCGGCGTCGGCGCCATGATCGACTTCTCGCCGCTTCTCTCCCAGCCCAAGATGGTGCTCCTGGGAGCGGCCGGCCAGTTCGGCATCTTTGGCACGCTCATATTGGCCACGATGCTGGGTTTTCCCCTGAACGAGGCGGCCTCCATCGGCGTCATCGGCGCCATCGACGGGCCGACGTCGATCTTTGTCGCGACCAGGCTGGCGCCCGAGCTCCTGGCACCCATCGCCGTGGCGGCCTACTCGTACATGGCGCTGATCCCCATCATCCAGGTGCCCATCATGCGGCTGCTGACCAGCCGCGAGGAGCGGCGCATCCGCATGGATTACTCCCCCAAGCCGGTCTCCCGGCAGGCGCTCATCGTCTTTCCCATTGCCATCACCCTGGTTGCCGGCCTCCTGGTGCCCGCCTCGGTGCCCCTCATCGGCATGTTGATGTTGGGCAACCTCCTGCGCGAGAGCGGCGTGGTGGACCGCCTGCGCAAGTCGGCAGAGAACGAGATCATCAACGTGTCGACGCTCTTCCTGGGGCTCACCGTCGGTGCCACCATGACGGCCCAGAGCTTCCTGAACTGGCAGACGCTCCAGATCATGGCCCTCGGCCTGGTGGCTTTTATCCTGGACACGGTCGTGGGCCTGCTCTTTGGCAAGCTGATGTCGGTCCTCAGCGGCCGCAGGATCAACCCCCTCATCGGCGCGGCTGGCATCAGCGCCTTTCCCATGGCCGGCCGGCTGGCCGCCCAGGTGGCGCAGGAGGAGGATTTCGAGAATTTCATCCTGATGCACGCCATGGGCGCCAACACCGCCGGGCAGCTGGGCAGCGTCATGGCCGGCGGCGTGCTCCTGGCCATCGTAACGGGCTTGATGTAGCAGCCCGCGCGCCGGGGGTCAGCTGAGCGGCAGCAGATAGCGCAGCCAGACGTAGGCTGTGGACAAGAGCATCGAGATCAGGGCCGTCGCCAGCCCATAGCCCAGGAACTCGCGGAAGGCGATGGGATGGCCGCTCCTGGTCGCGATGTCGGAGACGACCACGTTCGCCGAAGCGCCCACCAGCGTCGTGTTGCCCCCCAGGCAGGCGCCCAGGGCCAGGGACCACCACAGTGGCTCGATGGGCATGCTCTGGCCCAGGCTCTCGACGATGGGGATCATGGTCGTGGTGTAGGGGATATTGTCCACGATCCCCGAGGCGATGGTGGAGAACCACAGCAGCAGCGTGGCGGTCAGGTTCAGGTTGCCCCCCGTCAGGCGCAGGGCGGCATCGGCCACGGTCTCGATGATCCCGACCTCGACCAGGGCCTCGACGGTGATGAACAAGCCCACAAAGAAAAAGAGGGTCGTCCACTCGACGTCCTGCAGGATAGGTTGGGGCTCGCGGCGGCTCCAGAGCAGAAGGACCGTGGCGCCCGCCATGGCGATCGTCGCGGGCTGCAGGTGCAGAGCAGCGTGGATCAAGAACCCGAGGAGCACGCCGCCGATGACGATCAGGGATTTGGCCAGGAGGCGCCCGTCGGTGATCAGCGCCCCGGCCTCCAGGACTTCGACGTCGGTCGAGCGTGCGCCTGCCTGTGCCTGGCGAATCTGGTTGCGGAACATGGGCCAGCACAGCCCCAGGAAGACGATGAGGATCACGACGGTGATGGGCGCCATGTTCGCGGCAAAGGTCACAAAGTCGATGTTGGCCGCGCTACCGATGAGGATGTTGGGCGGATCGCCGATGAGCGTCGCCGTGCCGCCGATATTGGCGGCCAGAATCTCGACGATCAGGAACGGCATGGGGCTCATCCCCAGATTGGCGGCCACAAAGAGGGTGACCGGCGCCACCAGGATGACGATGGTCACGTTGTCGAGGAAGGCAGAGCTGACGGCCGTCACCACGGCCAGGATCAGGAGAATGCGAAAAGGCCGGTTGCGCCCCAGGCGCACGGCCTGAACGGCGATCCATTGGAAGAGCCCGGTTTCGCGGAGGAGGTTGGCAATGATCATCATGCCGGCCAGCAAAAAGATGACGTTCCAGTCGATGGCAGCGAAGGCTTGATCCTGGGGCAGCACACCCACCAGAATCATGGCAATGCCGCCCAGCAGCGCAGCGATGGTGCGGTGCATGCGCTCGCCGATGATGAGCCCGTAGGTGATGAGAAAGATGCCGGCAGCCAACCAGGTGTCGCTCATGCGGCCGGCTCCTGCTTCTCGCCTGCACCTGGGCCCCCGATCTGCCCGACACAGCAGGACAGCAGCGTCAGCAGGTCGATGTAACCGGTGACGTGATAGCGTTCGTCGACCACGGGCAGGCCCGGCAAGCGGTGCACATGCATGCGCTGGAAGGCGTCCTTCAGCGTGTCCCTGCCGGTTATCCACACCGGCTCGGCCATGGCATCGCCGGCGGTGCGGAGCCTACTCCTGCGAGCAAAGTCCATCATCTCCCGCATGTCGGTGATCTCGCGGAGAAATTCCTCGGGCATGATATGGAAAAAGAGGTCCTCGGCCAGCGAGTGCACGTCGAGCACGCCCAGCAGCTTGCCGTCGGCGTCGGTAACTGAGGCGAGGTGCACGCCCGGACTGTGGAGCATGATGGCCGCCACTTCCTCCAGGGGTGTGTCGCGCCTGACAATGGCCGGTTCCTGGAGCAGCATGGGCAGAACCTGTTCGACCGGTGTGTCGCGCCTGATGACCCACTCGGGCTGAACCGCGGCCGGCAGGGGGGTGGGAGCGGCCTGCGCCCTGTGCCGCGTCTTGTGCAGGCCCTTCACCTGGGCCACAGGCACGACCATGAGCAGCCCACTGTGCGGCTCGTCAAAGTCGCCCAGGGCGTGCTCGGCCTCGGCGACGGCCCTGGCCAGGAGGGCAGGATCCTCGATGCCTGCCATCAGGGTGCGCTGCCCGGGATCTTCCGAGTCGATGAGGCGCTCGAGGCCACCCAGGCCTACGCGGCTCAGCCAGGTGGTCATGCGGTATGCCCCCGTGCTCCTGAGGATCGTCGCACCCGGCACGCCGATCCGCTGCCAGGCGTGCAATAGATCGGGCAGCTTG
>JBFYTF010000547.1:0-16878 GCA_041300865.1 Anaerolineae bacterium | reverse complement strand
GTCTATTCCCTGGGAATCGTCCTCTACGAGCTGCTGGCCGGCAGCGTGCCGTTTCCCAGGTCCCGCTCGGCCGAGGCATACCTGGCAGCCATCGAGGTGGTGCGCCAGCACCTGAAGTGCGAGCCGGAACCGCTTCGCAAGCGAAACCCGGATGTGCAGGTCTCGGCCCGGGTAGAGCGGGCCACCATGCGCGCTCTGAAAAAGAACGTCAAAGACAGGTACGCCACGGCAAAGGAGCTGGGCGAGGCCCTGGGAAGCGGTCAGAAAGCCGAGCGCCGGGCGCCGCAGCCGGTACGGCCGGTCGCCGTTGCCAGCCTGGCCATCGTGCAGGGTCCGCGCCAGGGGGCACGGATTCCGGTCGGTGAAGTCCTGGCCCTGGGACGTTATGAGCTGGGCTCGACCAACACGACGATTTCACGCCAGCACGCCAAGATCTTTTACCGGGCGGGCGGCTATTGGCTGGAGGATACGTCAAAGAACGGGACGTGGGTCAACGGCCTGCGTGTCTACGGCGAAGCGCCGCTGCAACCGGGCGCGAGCATCACCATCGGCGAGAACATACTACGGCTCGAGGAGTCGCTAGAAGTGAGAGGAGGAGGAAATGTCTGACGATCGAACCGCACCCATGAAGCGGCCTGATTGGTCGCGGGGAGAGAACGACCCGGATGAGCAAAAGACGGTCATGGCCGGGCAGGACAGTGTGACGCCACCCACCATCCCCTTGGGCGATCAGGGGGGCAGCGGCTGGAAGGAAAAGACCGGGCCGGGGTTCGTCCGTTCGGAGCCCGGGCGGCCCGCGACCCCGCCGCCGAGCCAGCCACCCCCCGGCTCGCCGGGGCCGGAGGGCCAGACCATGATCATCAGCGAGCGGCCGACGCCCGTGTTTGCCTGGCTGGTCATCGTCGACGGTCCCGACCGGAACAGCATCGGGACGGTGCACACCCTGCATCCAGACACGACCGCCCTCGGGCGCGTGGCAGGCAACCGCATCGTGCTGCACGATGAGACGGTGTCGGCACAGCACGCGCGCATCCGGCGCGAGGTCAAGGAAGGGCACGAGCCGGTCTTTGCCCTGTTCGACATGGGTAGCCGCAACGGCATCTTTGCCGGCCCGCGCGAGAGCTTCAGGAACGAGGAGAACCGCGTCTATCGCCACGAGCTGAAGGACGGTGATTACCTGCTCGTGGGCGAAACAACCCTCGTCTTCAAGAAGCTATAAGGATTGCGCCGCTCCCTGGAGGAGGATCAACCGAGCATGAGCGAGGCACAGACTGTCCCGCCGGATTGCGGTGGCCGATCCCATGAAACCGGCAGCGACCATTGAGGAGGAGAGTATGAAAATCCAGCGTTGCTCCGTTCTGGTCCTGGTTCTGGCGCTTTTGGCAGCTTTCACCGTGCCGGCGGCCGGCCAGGAGGCGGTCAGCGTTTCCATCGACGAGATCGAGATGGGCCAGTTTCCCCAGGCCAGTGTCCTTGTCACGGTTCGCGATGCCAACGGGGTGCCGCTCATCGGCCTCGGCGCAGACAATTTCGAGATCATCGAGGATGGCAGGGCATCGTTCCCGCCCGCGGCGGTCTCGACCCAGGTCAATGCGGCTGCCCCCGTCTCCGTCATTATGGTCATGGACATCAGCGGCAGCATGGAAGGGGCGCCCATCCAGGAGGCCATGCGCGCCGCCAACGCCCTCCTAGACCAACTCGCCCTTGATGACCGGGCCGCGATCATCGCCTTCGCCGACGAGGTCCAGAGCCTCGATCCCGCCCAGCTCGAGGAGGGCAAGGAATTGGCCTTTACCACGGACAAGAACGCCATCCGCAACGTGGTCAACTTCCTGGACACCAAGATCGGTTGGGACACGCCCCTGTACGACGCCATCTACAAAGGGGTCAAGATGGCTGCCACCGAACCCGCCGGCAAGCGCGCCGTCATCGTCATGACCGACGGACGTGACGAGCGCGACAACGCGCAGGGGGTCCCGGTCAAAGACACGGGCAGCCTGTCCACTCCGGACGATCCCATCAACGAGGCCAACCGCTACAGCATCCCCATCTTTACCGTTGGCCTGGCCGGCCTGGGTGGCAAGATCGACACCCGGTATCTCATGCGACTCGCCGAGCGCACGGGAAGCGTCTACCAGGAGGCGCCCAAACCGGAAGAGCTTACGCCGCTATTCGAGAACGTAGTAGGCCAGCTCAAGACCCAGTACGTCCTGGACTACGCGTCGCGCCTGGAACGGGATTCGGCGTATCACAGCCTCATGGTCCGCGTGAACCTTCCCCAGGGCCAGGACTTTGACGAGCTCAAGTTCCAGATCGATCCTTCCCAGGCAGCAGCCGAGGGGTCAGGGACCGGCGGAACAGAGCCGGCTATCGTCGTCGCCGCGACCGGAGCGGTTGACCAGGTCGCGAGCCTGCAGGGCTCTGGCGAGAGCAGTGAGCTTGCCCAGGCCACGCCAGAACCCGAGGCGTCGGGCATCCAGGGCATCGTCGATTCAGTGAGAGACACGATCGAGAAGCAGCCGCTGATCGCCATCGTCATCGGTGGCGGGGTGCTGCTTCTCCTCGTTCTTCTCATCGCCCTGCTCATCGTCCTCCTGCGGGGGCGCCGCAGCGAGGAGGCAGACTATTCTCCGGTCGACTACGGCCAGACCTACAGCCCGGCACCGCCTGCCTGGAAGCCCGAAGCGCGCGATAGCGGCACGCCCGCGATGGGCTACCCCGCGCAGGACCAGACTGAGGTTGCCCCAAGCTCTTGGGGCGAGCCGGGACCCGCAGTGCCCGCGTTTTCAGCGCGACAGCCCGCCGACGAGCCCCCCGAGATGGTCGAAGCGGGCGGCACGCGCATCATCGAGCGGGCACCGAAGCATCTGGCCATGCTTATCGACAAGGCGCAGCCCGATCGGAAGTACGATCTCAAGGGCACGGTCAACGTCGGCCGGGCGCGCGACAGCCAGTTTGTGCTGGATCACCCCACCGTTTCGCGTCAGCACGCCTGGATCAAGCTGGAGGGCGAGGAGTACGTGATCTTTGACGTGGGCAGTGCTAACGGCACGTTTGTCAATGGCGAGCAGGTGGAAGCCCCGCGCCCGCTACAAAACGGCGACGTCGTTCGCTTTGGGGACGCCGAGTTTATCTTTACCAGGGTCTTTTGACCGGTTGCCGGCGATGGCGACACGCAGGCGGCCAGCCGTAGGGAGGCAGCATGAGGCTCGTCGTGGAAGAGGGTGAGCGTGCCGGAGAGGTGATGTCCATGACCCAGCCGGCCCTGATCATCGGCCGTGGCAAGGACAGCGACATCGTCCTCCTGGAGCAGGACGTGTCTCGCGAGCACGCTCGCCTGCAGCGGGGCTCCCAAGGTTGGACCCTGGTGGACCTAGGGACCACCAACGGCACGTTCGTCAACGGCATGCGCCTGCCGCCCCAGGACCCGTACCTGCTGCGCCCGGGTGACCGGATCATCATCGGCAGCTCAGTGTTGGCCGTCCAGGAAGACAGGGCTATGCGCCAGACCGCACCTCCACGAGAACGTCCCTCGTACCCGGCTCTCCTCCTCGCTGGCGCTCTCGCCTTCGTCCTGCTGCTGGTGGCCATCGTGTTCCTCCTGGTCAAGATCCTCGAGCCCGCGGCGACGGCGGCCACGCCGACGGCCATTGACCAGCGCGAGCAGCTCATGACCGTCCTGCCGGTGCCCAGCGAGATGCAGGACATCATCAGCACGGTCATTCCCGTGCTCCCCGGCATCTTGGGCGTGACGCCTACTCCGCCTCCCCCCGGAGCCCGGGCTCCCTGCCCAACCCTGGCATCAGAGTGCTCCAAACCAGGTGGGTTTGGGCCGTTAGGTCACAGCAGAATGCTCGTAATCGGACTCGAGCAGAAAGGCAGTAATTGAGATGGGCAAGCTCACGATACACTCAGGCCCCCAGACAGGAATGCAATTCGCGCTTGACCAGCCTGTCATCCGCATTGGCCGGGGATCGACGAACGACCTTGTGATCAAGGATAGCCAGTCTTCGCGCGAGCACGCCGAGATCACACGGCAGGGCGACCAGCTCATCCTGCGGGACCTGGGCAGCACGAACGGCACCTTTGTGAACGGGGAGCGGCTGAGCGGCTCGCGGCCACTGCGCCCCGGCGACCAGATCCGCATCGGCGAGACGACGCTTGGCTTCGAGGCGACGCCCATGGGAGCGCCGGCTGCAGCGACCGGCTGGGAATCGGACATCATCGAGGACACCGGCAGAGCAGCGGCGACCGGCCGTCCCAAGTGGCTGGTCCTGGCCGTGGCGGTGACCATCGTCATCTTTGTGGCAGGTGCGGCGGCCGCCGCATTGCTGTTGCTTCGAGATGGCGAGGCCGCGCCAACTGCCGTGGCCGGGGCGCCCGCGGCCGAAGGGACTGTGCAATCGGTGGTCGTCGCGCCAACAGCCACAACCGCCACTGCAGGCTCGGAGCAGTCTGCTGCCACGGACCTCGTCCAGTTGCCCACGACAGAGCTCCTGCCCACGGTAGAGGTTCAGGTCACGGTGCCGGCGGCAGCGAAACCGCCAACTGCCATGCCACAGGCCCCTGCGGCGGGGCAGTTGGAGCAGCTGCCGCAGGCGGTGACGCAGTACCTGGGAGACGTGCCTCCGGACCAGCTGTCACAGGTCCTCGCCGCCCAGATCCAGTCGATGCCTGCAGAGCAGGTCCAGCAAATGGTCGCCGCCCTCTTTCCGGGGGTGGCCCCCGACAAGCTCCTGCCCGTCGTGGCTGCTTCCTTCCCGGGCATGTCGCAGACCGAGCTGCAGGGGCTGCTCAACTTGGTCTATCCCGGGCAGAATCTCCAGGTCCCCGCGTCCGCGCCGGTGGGAGGTAGACTGGTCCTCGGGATCTATGACAAGGCGGCCGACCGGCACGACGTCTACCTGGCCAACGCCTCCGGTGGACAGCCCACCCTCCTCGTCGCGCAGGCGAGTGAGCCGGACTTTTCGCCCGACGGGCAGTGGGTCGTCTACTTTTCGTGGGCCCCCGATCACCTGGGGCTGCGCCTCATCAAGACGGATGGCAGCAGTGACACGGAACTGACCACCATCCGGGAGCACGGCTATCCCAGCTTCTCACCCGACGGCGGCCGCATCTCGTTCTACCACAACGTGAACGAGGTCCTGCACACGATCAATCGCGATGGGTCCGGACAAAGGGATATCGGGCGGGGGGAGTTTCCCGCCTGGTCCCCGGCGGGCGATCTGATCGCTTACCGCGGCTGCACGGGAAACGGCACATGCGGCCTTATAATCGCCAACGCCGACGGCTCCAACCCACGACAAATCACGACCCACGCCAACGACGCCGCGCCCCGTTGGTCACCTAACGGGGGCCAGATTGCCTTCCACTCTGATCGGGACGGCAACTGGGAAGTCTATGTCATTAACCTAGACGGGACGTGGCTGCGGCGCATCACCGACGCCCCCGCCACGGACGTGATGCCGGTCTGGTCGCCAGACGGCCTGCGCATCGCTTTCCGCTCGGACCGGGGTGGGCAGGGAGCGGTTTGGGCAACGTCGGGCATAGGGGGCCCGGCAACCAAGATGCTCGATGCCGGCATTGACCTGGAATGGCCCGAGCTGGCCCAGATGGATTGGATCCGGTAACCATGAAAGCCTCGTTGGTCCTGCAAGAGGGCCCCGGCGCCGGACAGGTGTTTTCGCTGGACCCAGCCGGGAAACCCGTCGTGTCCGTTGGGCGATCATCCGAGTGCGACGTCGTCCTCGGCGATCACCGGGCCTCGCGTCACCATGCCGATTTCCGTTGGAACGGGCAGGAGTGGGAGGTCCGGGACCGGGGCAGCACCAACGGCACGTATGTCAACGGCCTGCAGGTGCACCAGGCCTACGAGCTGCGCTTCGGCGACCGGGTGACGGTGGGCGAAACGACGATGGTTCTGCGCGAAGCGCCCGGCCAGCCCCGGGCGCCAGGCGAAGCAGCGGCGGCTCGGCAGGTAGTGCGCACAGTGGAACGGCCCGTCGTCCCCACGCCGGGCAGGGCCGCGCCCAACCCTGGTCCGCAGGTGGCGGCCCAACCCCAGCCGGGTGGGGCTATTGGCTCGCAGCGGGCGGTTGTGCCCTTCTGGATCGTGCAGATCGTGGCTACAGTGGCCGTCGTCAGCCTCGCCGCCGGTGCCCTCCTCCCCTGGTTCGAGATCACCGGCACCATCTCGTCCGAGCTCCAGCCACTGTTCCAGGGGCTCGCAAACCTGGTGGCTTCGCTGTCGGGGCAGGACTCGATCTTTAACGTTAGCATGCGCGTCGACGGCATGCAGGGCTACGGACGGCTCACGCTCGCCATCGCCATTATCAGCACCATCGCCCTGGTCGTCGACATCTTTTTCTACCGCAGGTCGGCGGTGCCGGGCATCGTCTACCTGGTCTCGGGCGTGGTGACGACGGCGGCGGTTGGCTTTGACGCTGTAAACTACCTACAGCACATCGAAAGGCTGCGCGACCTGACCGTGCTCTTTGGGATCCAGCTCGTAGAGGTGGTCGACTTTATCACCCAGTATATCGAGTTCGACATCACGCTGATGGTCGGAGTCTATCTCACCGCCGCAGGGCTGCTCCTGCTCCTGTTGGCCGGTGCCGGCCGCATTGTCGTGGCGATGCTGCAACGGGAGAGACAAGCAGTATGAGTGATCAAGGACTGCTCGGCATCCTGCAAGTTCAAACCGCCTCGGGTGGGCAGGACACGCTACCCCTGTACCGGCCGGTCGTGACGCTGGGGCGCAGCCAGAACAACGACGTGATCTTGGAAGACGCCAGGGTTTCGGGGCAGCACGCCCAGCTGAACCTGGGCCGCGAGGGCTGGATAGTCGGCGATCTCGATTCCAGCAACGGGACGACAGTGGAGGGGCAACGCCTGGCCCCCCGCCGGCCCGTAGTCCTGGCACCGAGCAGCAGGGTGCAGATCGGCAGCTTTGTCCTGCGCGTCTGGGCACCGGGCCCCGACGAAGCGCCTCCTCCCCGGCCCAGCGAACGGGTGCGCATCGGTGCCAAGCAGCAGCCGGGCCTGGCGATCTATCACGGGCACGGCGTGATCAAGTTCCCCCTCGACCGGGACGTCGTGACGCTGGGCCGCAAGCCGGGAAACGACCTGGTGATCGCCGATGGCCTCGTGTCGGGCCAGCATGCTCGCCTCGAGCGGCAGGGGAGCACCTATGCCATCGTCGATCTGGACAGCACCAACGGCCTCACCTACCAGGGAAAGCGGGTGCGGCAGCACGTCCTGGCCGACGGCGACGTGTTGTACATTGGGCCGTCGATCGCCCTCCAGTTCCGCGCCGCCGTGGGCTTTTTGCCGGCCGAGGGCGAAACGGCAGGCGCAAGGCGGATGCAGGCACCCCAGACAAGGTACCTCGACATGCGCAACCTGCCCAAGGCGGCAGACGGTGCCCGTGCGGGTGGGCGACGCATCACCATTGGCCGGCACAGCAGCAATATGCTGGTCATCGAGCACCCGCGCGTGTCGCGCTATCACGCCGTCATTGAGCAGTATGGTGCCCGCTTCCGGCTGCGTGACCTGAACAGCGACAACGGCACCTTTGTGAATGGCAAGCGGGTGGAAAAGGAGGCGTGGATCAAGGAGGGTGACGAGATCAAGATCGGCTCTCACCGGCTGGTCTTCCAGGAGGACGGCATCACCCACTTTGACGAGGCCGGAAACATGCGGCTGGACGCGCTCCGCATCGAAAAGTGGTATAGCAAGACGGCCAATATTCTCAAGAAGGTGTCCATCTCGATCTATCCCAAGGAGTTCGTGGCCCTGGTGGGTGCCAGCGGCGCGGGCAAGTCCACCTTGATGAATGCCCTGACGGGTTTCAGCCCGGCCAACGGCGAGAAGTCCAAGGTCCTGGTCAATGGCCAGGATCTTTACGCCCACATGGACGAGTACCGCAGCGAGATGGGCTACGTACCCCAGGAAGACATCATCCACCGCGAGCTGACGGTCTACCGCGCCCTCGACTATGCTGCCCAACTGCGAATGCCGGCGGACACGACGAAACAGGAGCGGCACGAGCGGGTGACGGAGGTCATCGAAGAGTTGGGGCTGACCCGCCAGAAAAACAACCTGCTCACGGCGCTAAGCGGCGGGCAGCGCAAGCGGGTGTCGATGGGGGTCGAGCTCCTGACCAAGCCGGGCCTTTTTTTCCTCGATGAGGCAACCTCGGGGCTGGATCCGGGCACCGAAACCGAGATGATGGAGCTACTGCGTGGCTTGGCCGACGGCGGCCGGACCGTCATCCTCGTGACCCACGCCACCAAGAACGTGATGATGTGCGACCAAGTGGTGTTTTTGGCCAAGGGCGGCTACCTGGCCTATTACGGGCCGCCGAACGAGGCGCTCGAGTACTTTGAAAGCTATAGAACTGCTGAAGAGCGCCGCTACAAGGACCGGGTCGAGTTCGACGACATCTACCAGCTCCTGGAAAAGCGGGGCACACCGGAGGAATGGGGCGAGCGCTTCCGACAGGCCCCCCAGTTCCAGGAGTACGTTGTCAACCGACTGCAGGGGCTGCAGGAGCAGCAAAAGAGCCCGGGTCCCGCGCGCCTGCCCAAGCCGCAGCGCAAGCGCCAGATCTCCAGCTTTCGCCAGCTCATGATCCTGTCGGCCCGCAATCTGCGCATCATGGCCCAGGACAAGGTCGGCCTGGCCTTGATGCTCGCCGTGGCTCCGCTGATCGGCATGATGGACTTTATGTGGGGCCGGGAGCTCTTTGACCTGCAGCGGGGGAATGCCGCTCAGATCATCACCATGTTATTCATGATGGGCCTCATCGGCGTCCTGACCGGCGCCTTGAGCTCGGTACGCGAGATTGTCAAGGAGGTCGACATCTACCGGCGGGAGCGCACCGTCGTGCTCAAGCTCTGGCCCTACGTCTTGTCCAAGGTCTGGGTAGGAGTGGTGCTGGCGGCCTACCAGGCGACGGTCTTCCTGATTGCGAAAAAGGTGTTCGTCAACCCGCAGGTCCCGGAGGGCGGCTACCTGGCACTGTACGTGACCATCTTTCTGTGTACCCTGTCGGGGTACATGCTGGGGCTGCTCATCTCCGCGGCGTCGCCCAACCAGAACATCGCCCTGTTCATGGTGGTCATTGTGCTGGTGCCCCAGTTCCTGTTCGCGGGTGCCCTGCTGCCGCGGGACATGATGCCCGGCGGAGAACAGCTGAGCGCCGTGACGTCCACCCGCTGGGCTTTTGCGGCCCTGGTGCGGACAACGGGAATAGGCACGGACATCATCAACGACCCCTGCTGGCAGCTGCCCAAGGAGCAGTGGGACGATCTCACGCAGGAGGACAAGGACCGACTGGGCTGCAGATGCATGGGCAGCCAGATGTTTGAGGTGTGCCGGTTCCCGGGCATACTCTCCGAGGATTTTTACGACGAGGAGGCGCGGCAGGCGCTCGCCGCTGAAGAACCGAACGAGCCGCCGACACCCACGCCCTACCCGACCCTGACGCCATACCCCACCCTGACGCCTCCGCCCAGGCCGAACAGCATCCTGGCCGACCAGGACGCGTACGAGCAAAAGCTGCGCCAGCAGGGCACCGAGTACCAGAGCATGCGGCAGGCGCAGGGTTCCGAGTACGAGGCGCTGCGCAACCAGCAGGGCGAGGAGTATCGCCAGGTGTCGCTGGCCTACGGCGAAGACCTGCGCTCGTGGGAGACGGACCGGGGTAAGTCGGTCCGCGGCGCCGAGGGAACGATCGCCAAGATCTACGAGGACTATGGCTGGACCTTTGAGGGCGAGGCGGCGACTGGCTGGCTGGCCCTGAGCGTCATTAGCCTGGTCGTGCTTGGGCTAACGGTGGTCTTTGTCAAGCGGAAGGACGTGCTCTAGCCGCCATGGCGCCCACCCTGCTCTTGATCAATCCCGCCATGGGCGCACGCACTCTGGCGCCCGGTGCCGCAAGCGGCCCCGGAGGCCGGTGGCACAGGCGCCGGCTGGTGCATGCGGGCGGCGCCATCAGCATGGAGCCGTTGGCCCTGGCCTACGTGGCCGCGCTCACGCCGCCGCACTGGCAGGTGCGCATCGTCGACGAAGTAGCGGAAGGGCTGCCCGGCGACCTCCAGCCCGACCTGGTGGCCCTGACCTCGCTGACGATCACCGTACCGCGAGCCTACGAGATAGCACGGCACTTTCGCGAGCGCGGGGTGCCCGTCGTTCTGGGCGGCGTGCACGCTACCCTCGTGCCTGATGAAGCTCAACAGTACGTGGACGTGGTCTACCAGGGCGAGGCTGAGGCCAACTGGCCGGCACTCATCGCCGACTTTGAGGTGGGCAGGCTCCAGCCGCGGTACAAGGGGGGAGCCACAGCACCTGGCGCAGAACATGCGGGCGGGCTGCTCGATCTGCCGGTACCTCGGCGCAGTGCCTATGGCCGTTCCTATCTCCTGCAGCTGGTGTCGGCGTCTCGCGGCTGTGTCTATCGCTGCGAGTTTTGCAGCCTGTGGAAGCTGGAAGGGGGTCGCTACCGGGCGCGTCCGCCCGCGGCGGTCGTGGCAGAACTGGCGACGACTAGCCGGCGGCCCATCTTGTTCACCGACGAGAACGTGTTTGTCGATCGCGAGTGGGCTTTGGCCCTCTTTCGTGAGATCGCCCGGCGCGGGATGCGGCGTTCGTTCGCCGTGCAGGCCTCCCTCAATGTGGCCCAAGACGACGAAATGCTGGTCGCCCTCAAAGACAGTGGCTGCATGACCGTGCTCGTCGGACTGGAGTCGCTGAACGAAGAGAGTTTGCGGTTGATGCGCAAGGGCGTCAACCTTAAGATCGGTGTCGGCCGTTATGCCGAGAGCATCCAGCGGCTGCACGATCGCGGCCTGGCGGTCTCGGGCACCTTTATCTTTGGCTACGATGGCGATGAGCCGGACATCTTCCAGCGGACGGTAGACTTTGTGCTGGAAACTGGGTTGGACATCGCCCACTTTGGTCTTCTGACGCCCATCCCAGGCACGGATCTGTACGACCGCCTGGCGCGGCAGGACCGGCTGCTGTACACCCACTTTCCTGGCGATTACAGCCGCTACGACCTGCGAACCGCCGTCTTCCGGCCGGCCAGAATGACGCCCGAGCAGTTGGAGGAAGGGTTGGACTGGTCGGCGCGAGCCGTGAGCTCCACAGCCGTCACCATGCGCCGCACATGGCACACGTGGCGGGCCACGGGCAACCTGCTCATGGCCGCCCTGGCCCTCGGCTGGAACCGAACCGGCCTGTACCGGCGCATCGTAGACGACACAGGCCAGCAGATCACAACGCCACAACAAGGAGAATCGACAGCATGACACCAAACCACTCAGGCCGTTTTTGGCGGGCTGGCGACCAGGACCCGGGAGCGCTGGCCGGCGAGGCCGTGGCCGTCATCGGGTATGGCAACCTGGGCCGTGCCCTGGCGCTCAACCTACGCGACGCAGCTGACCGCGGAAGCAGGGTCGAGCGGCTTATCGTCGGCAACATCGAGGACGACTATGCACGCCAGGCGCGACAGGAGGGCTTCACGGTCGTGCCCATCGCCGAAGCCGCTGCAGGCTCCGATATCGTGCTCAGCCTGCTGCCCGATGAAGTGATCCCCGACGTCTTTGCCAGCACTATCGCGCCCAACCTTTCACAGGGCGCGGCTATCCTCTTCGCTTCCGGCTACAGCCTGGCCTACGGGCTGGTGATTGCGCCCGAGGGGGTAGACGTCCTGCTCCTGGCGCCACGCATGGGCGGCGAGCACATTCGCACCAGGTTTCTGAGCGGAGAGGGCTTCCTGGCCTACGGCTCGGTTGAACAGGACGCCAGCGGCAGAGCCCTGGACCGACTGCTGGGGATCGCGGGGGCGGCGGGCGCACTGCAGGCCGGCGTCCTGGAGCTGGACGCCCGGCGTGAAGCCGACCTCGACCTGTTCGTGGAGCAGACCATGGGAGCGGCCATCGGGGTGGCGGTGATGAGCGCATTTGCTCTGGGTGAGGAGGCAGGCATCCCGGCGGAGGCAATGGTGTTAGAGATGTACATGTCGGGTGAGATGGAAACCGTCTTTGCTGCCTTTCGCGAGCACGGCTTTTTTCGCACGTCTGAACTCCATGGTCCCACGGCGATGTACGGTGGTTTCCTGCGAACCATGGAGCTCATGCTCTCGGAGCTACCCTCTCGCTTCCGGCAGACGCTGGCCGAGATCCAGTCCGGCGAGTTCGCGCAGCGGTTCCAGGCAGAACGGGAGGCCGGATATCCTAGCCTCAGCCAGGCGCAGGCCATGGCGGCTGAAGAAGGTCCCATGGCGCAGCCGATCGCCCAGGCCGAGGCACGCGTTCGCTCGCTGTTGAACGGGGCCAAACCCCGCGGTTGACGGGAGCGAGAAGCGGGATCAACAGGCGAGCAGCGGATCCAGCAGCAGGCAAGGCCAGACTTATCGACTTGGAGGAAGGATACCGATGACAGGCGAACGTGAGACAGACAGCTATCCAACACAACCTCTCTCCCCGCAGGAGGAGGGCAGCCAAAGCGGGGGCGGGGAGGAGGAGATCATCACTCCTGTGCCTCACACCCACGTGCCGGTGGTGATTGACGCCGCTCCGGTCGGTCCCGATGGCCGGCGGCGCTCGGGGCTCCTGGGGGTGCTCGTCGGCATCGCCCTGGTGCTCAGCCTTGCTTCTCTGGCGCTTAGCTTGCTCATGATCTACTCCTTGTCGAACGCTCAGCGCACGGCTGTTGAGGGAATCGACAGTGCGATCAATGCCCTGGATAACCTCGAGGGTGACGGATTTCACTACGAGTACCGCTTCGAGAAGACGATCCCAGTCTCGTCGAGCATCCCCATCGAGGAAGAGATCGTCATCCCCTTCAGCGGTGACTTTCCAATTGACACCGAGGTCCAGGTGCCCATCGACGCGGGCATCCTGGGCACGTTTATGATCGATGTGCCTATCAACACCAGCGTTCAGGTAGACACTGAGGTTCCGGTCCGCGTAGACCAGACCTTCGAGATCAGCACCAGCATCCCGGTGAGCATGGTCATCCCCATCGACGTGAGCCCGGACGATCCAGCCGTCCAGGAGGCCGTGGGGAACCTGCGCGCCTGGCTGGTAGACCTGCGCGAGTCGTTGGACACGGGGCTGCGCTTGCCGGTTCCCAGCGACTAGGCTTGACCACAGGAGGAGCGTGCCGTGTCTGAATCGGGCATGAGCTCTCGCGAAAAGCTCGTGGTCGTGGTTTTGGGAGTGGTTATTCTCCTGGCGTTGATCGGCATCGGCATCCTGGCCGCCCAGCTCGTCTCGCAAAATGAGGAGGCTGACGAGATCGCAGGCAAGACGGCGACGGTCACGGGTGAGGGAGAAGGCAAGGCCGGCAGCACGGAGGGAACAGCCGGCCCCACTGCCAGTCTGGAAGCCGGGACCCAGGAAGTTGCTGCGGACATCACCGCTGTAGCGTCGCCCGCGCTGCGGGAGGCACCTGCGTCGGCGCCCGACGCCGCTCCAGGAGAGGTAGTGGTCCGCAAGGAAGGCGTGGGACCGCTCGGGCCGGTGGTCATAGCTAACCAGGCACTCCAGCCCGGCCGGCGTTACCGGATCGAGATCCAGGCGTCAGATGGTTCTCGAGTCGAGATCCATGGCAGTTGGAGCCAGGTGGCTGAGGGGGCAGGGGGCACCCTGAGCGCTCCGGCTATCGAGTTCTTTGAGGGCCAGACACCGTACAGGATAGACCTGTCACTGCCACTGGCCGAGCCTACTCGCTGGAGCTGCTCGGTCTCGGCGGCAATCAAGGTCGCACCCCTGGCGCCAGGGCAGCTGTCGGGGCCCGTCTTGGCCATCGAGATCCAGGACGTCACGGGCAGCCAGTAGGCGAGCATGAAAGGACCCAGGATCCCGGACATCGGCAGCGCGGATACACCGGCCCCGGCAGCCGGACGGGGCGCGCGCCGCTCGAGCTCGGAGCTTGAGCTGGAGACTGGGCAGTTCTCGGACCCGGGGCGCAAGCGCCTGAACAACGAGGACTGGCTGGGGACCTTCCAGCCCGAGGACGCCGGCCGGCTGGCAGAAAAAGGCAGCCTGTTCCTGTTAGCCGACGGCATGGGCGGCCACCGGAGCGGAGAAATGGCCAGCCGCCAGGCGGTCGACCGTACGATCCGCGCCTACCTGGAAACCCGGGAGCGCGATGTGGGCGCCGGCCTGCAGCGGGCGGTAGAGGCGGCCAACGCGGCGCTTTGCACCTCTGCCGTCAGGCGGCAGCAGGGGGAAAACAGCGGGACGACGTTGGTAGCGGGTGTGATCCGGCGAGGAGCTCTGTGGGTCGCCAACGTAGGAGATAGCCGCGCCTACCTCTTGCACCGGGGGAGCCTGGCGCAGATCTCGGAGGATCACTCCTGGGCAGCCGCCGGGGCGCGAGCAGGGCTGAGCGAGGAGTGGGCCGGCCGCCACGTCCTGACACGCGCACTGGGTACGAGGCCGGTGGTGGAAGTAGACATCTTTGGCCCGCTGCCCCTCGAGGTTGGCGACCGCCTGATCCTCTGCTCTGATGGCTTGACCTCGACCCTCGACGACGCCCGCATCCAAGAGATTGCCGCGCGCTATTCCCCACAGAAGGCCAGCGAGGTCCTGGTCCAGGCGGCCAACGAGCGAGGCGGGCCCGACAACATCAGCGTGCTCATGGTAGAAGTCAAGGGGCCAGGGCAGCAGGCGCGCACGTCGCAACGCGAGCCGGGACGGGAGGGTTTGCCGGCCCTGGGAACGCTGGTCGCAGCAGCTATCCTGGGAGCCATGATCCTGATAGCCTTGGGATTTGTCCTGGGTCTGCTCCTCTTTGGACCCTAGGCGGCGCGCGAGGAGGATCGCTCGCTGGCCAGGAGGCCGCCCAGGCTGATGGTTGCCGGCGTGCTCCTGGCGCTCGTCCGCCGCTCACAGACGACACGACATCGCGCCCTCAAACCAAGCACGCAAGCCGGCGGGTCGTGCCACAGATTGTGGCACAAGCGGCTGGCTTGTGCAGGCCAGCAACAGGGCGGGTTGCGCCACAGGTTGAGGACTGCAGCTTGCGGCACGAGACGTAGCGCGATATAATAGGGCGGAAAGGGTAGCACTTGAGCCAATGAACCAGGGCTGCAGACAGCAACCGTGAGATCGAGGAGGAGTCCATGACGGAGCCGCGAGGGCAGGGTCCCAACCAAGAAGAAGCCCCGACCGTTCAGGGAGCGCAGGCGACCGAGCCGCCAGCGGCGGCTGCCCCGGCGGTGCTGGAGCTGCGCGTTGCCAAGCTAACGGACGTGGGCCAGGCGCGGCCGCACAACGAGGATTACGTCGATTTTGCGATCCCGTCGGACCCCAGGCAACTGGCTCTGAAAGGCTCAATCTTTGCGGTGGCCGATGGCATGGGCGGGCACCAAGCGGGAGAAGTCGCCAGCAAGGGGGCGGTGGAAGCGACCATTGCCAACTACCAGGCCGATACGGGGCACGACGTCGGCACAGCCCTGGTACGCGCCTTCCGCGGGGCCAACCAGCAACTATACGCCCAGGCAGAGGGGGATCCCTCGAAGGGCGGGATGGGCACTACCCTAGTAGCGGCAGTTCTCGTGGGTCGCAAGGTCTATGTCGCCAACGTCGGCGACAGCCGCGCTTACCTCGTCAACAGCCAGGGTATTAGCCAGATCACCGAGGACCATTCTTGGGTGGAAGAGCAGGTTCGCGCCGGCCTGTTGAACAACGAACAGGCCCGGCGCCACCCGCAGCGCAACCTGGTCACCCGGGCGCTGGGATCCAAGCCGGCCGTCGAGGTCGATCTCTTCGAAGGCGAGATCACTGCCGGCGACATTCTCTTGCTGTGCAGCGACGGGCTCACCGGCCGCATTACCGATCCGGAGATAGCTGACATTGTGCGGGCGTCCGCTCCCTCGGAGGCTGCCCGGCGGCTCGTCGCCCTGGCGAACGACCGGGGGGGCAACGACAACATCACGGTGTTGATCATCAGCGCGGATGAGGCGACGCCGACGGTGAAAGCGCCCCTTCCCGCTAGCGGCAAGCCGCAGCCCGCCCGGCACTTGCCGCTGTGGCCCATTGTCGCCGTACTCGGCGGCCTGCTGCTGGTAGGCGCCGTGATCGCCGGGCTCCTGGTCGCCAGCGGCATCCTGCCCCTGCCCTTTCTGCAGGCCAGCACCGAGACCCCAGCGCCGGCCCCCACCCTCAGCCCGGCGCCCGCAACCGCAGAGGCGACCCAGACGGTGGGGCCTACCGGCGCCGTGACGGCGACCGCGACGCTGAGCCCCACCGGGACGTCCGAAGCCGAGCCGCCGAGCACCCCAGGGCCCTCGTTGGGCCCTGTCACCCTGGTCGCACCCGGCGACGGTATTACCCTCGCGGGTGTGGTGACCTTCGCCTGGGACTTTGGGCCAGATCCCCTGCCCGAGGGCCTCGCTTTTCAGCTCCTCATTGGCCAGGGAGACCCACCTGACCCGGGAGCCCAAGCGGTGGGGCAACCCGGCTGGCAAGAGGAGCAGCGCGTCGAGCTGGACGAGCTGCTGGAACAAGAGGGGGAGTACTACTGGACGGTGCTCGTCGTGGAGAACAGCGGTGCCGCGCGCACGATCTCCGAGGCGCCGCCACGTACCTTTGTCTACGAAGCCGCCGCCACGCCCGCCTCGGCCGCACCTCTGGCAGAGAAGGACGGATAGAGGGCATGCCGGCAGCCGGGAGAACCACACGATGAGCCTCATCGGTAGAACCATCGGCAGCTACCAGATCGTCGAGGAGCTGGGACGAGGCGGGATGGCCGTCGTCTACCGCGCCTACCAGCCCTCGCTCAACCGCCACGTCGCCATCAAGATCCTCCCCCCTCAGCTCGGCTTTGACCAGCAGTTCGTCGACCGCTTCCTGCGCGAGGCCC
>JBFYTF010000189.1:0-3615 GCA_041300865.1 Anaerolineae bacterium | reverse complement strand
CCAAATCTGCACAGCATAAATAGATGAATCTAATGATTATATTTCATGATACCACAACGGGTGCGCGCTGTCAAGCCAGCCAAATTTCCTCATTCATCTATGTGTCGTGGTATAATAGGTATTTACTGCGCCATCACCGGCAGGAGAAGAGGAACTGGAGCAATGAGTGCTGACAGAAGGGGATCGGAAAGGTGCATCGCCAGCCGTTGCGAGGAGCGGCCGGTGGCTGCGCGACTCTGGGCGCTGCCAGCACGAGAGCTGGGCGCGCTGCTGCGGAGCGGCGAGGCTTCTGCCGTCCAAGTGATGGAGGCGGTGCTGGGCCGCATCCAGGCACTGGAGCCCGAGCTCAATGCCTACATCACCGTGGTTGCTGAGCATGCCCTGGCCGACGCCCGTCGTTGCGACGTAGAACTGGCGGCCGGCCGGGACCGCGGCCCTCTCCACGGCATTCCCCTGGGCGTGAAGGACCTGTATGACACCGCGGGTGTGCGCAGTACCGCCGGGTCGCGCATTCTGGGCGAGCGCGTGCCCCAGGAGGACGCGGTGGCCGTCGCTCGCCTGCGGGCCGCGGGCGCGGTGCTGGTGGGCAAGACCAACCTGAACGAGTTTGCCTGCGGCGTCACCACGACCAACGCCCACTATGGTGATACCAGGAACCCCTGGGACGTGTCGCGGTCGCCGGGGGGCTCAAGTGGCGGCTCCGCCGCGGCCCTGGCCGCCGGCCTGTGCACCCTTGCCCTCGGCACCGACACCGGTGGCTCGATCCGCATCCCGGCGGCGCTGTGCGGCGTGGTTGGCCTGAAACCGGCCTACGGGCGGGTGAGCTGTCGGGGGATCATGCCGCTGTCGTGGGAGCAAGACCACGCGGGACCGATGGCGCGCACCGTGTGGGACGTGGCAGCGATGCTGGCGGCCATGGCCGGCTGGGATCCGGCGGACCCCGGTAGCCGCAACGCGCCTGTGCCGGATTACGTGTCGGGCCTGGACGGCGGACTGCAGGGGCTGCGCGTCGGCGTTGACCGCGATTATGCCGGGCGGGGCACCGGCGCGGAGGTGTGGTCGGCCTTTGCGGCGGCGCTGGAGGTGCTGGCCGGGCTGGGCGCCCAGGTGGTAGACGTCCACGTGCCGGGGCTGGAGGAAGGCAGGGCGGCCGGGTTGGTGATCTGGGGCGTAGAGGCGGCAGCCGTCCACGCCGAGTGGCTGCGCACTCGGCCTGAGGACTATGACCCGCAGGTGCGGTCACGCCTCGAGGAGGGCCTGGCGCTGGCAGGTACGGAGGTTGCCCGGGCACAGCGGCTGCGCCGGCTCCTACATCGCGACCTGCGGCTCCTCTTTGAAAGCGTCGACTTGCTGGTCACGCCGACGTGCGCCCTGGAGGCTCCACTCCGCGACGGCGCCGAGGTTGAGGTGCTGCCGGCCCTCACGCGCTTCAGCCGTGTTTTCAACCTGGTCGGGCTGCCGGCCGTCTCTGTGCCGTGCGGCTTTACTGCCGCCGGCTTGCCCCTCGGTCTGCAGTTGGTGGGCGCCGATCTTGACGAGGGGCGGGTGCTGCGGGCGGCATACGCCTACGAACAGGCAACGGACTGGCACCGCCGCCGGCCAGCCTTGGGGCAAGGCCCCGGATGTTGACCTCAGAACACGAGTGGAGTGGGACATCGCTATGCAGTTTGACTACGGGCTAGATACCAGGCCGCCGGCCTGGCGGTCCCTTGTGCTTGGGCTGCAGTGGGCCGTGATCCTCACCTCGTTGATCGTTATCATGGGCAAGGTGGCCGCCGGCGAGCATTCGACGCCCGGCGGGGAGATCGCTTACCTGCAGAAGCTCTTCTTCGTCACGGCCGTCGCCGCCCTCGTCCAGGTCTTTGCGGGCCACAGGTTGCCGGTCATCTCGGGGCCGGCGACGACTATCTTGGTCGGCGTCCTGGCGAGCCAGGGAGCGAGCGCCGCCTCGATCTATACCGCCGTTGCCGCGGGTGGCCTGCTGTTGGCGGCCCTGAGCCTCACCGGCCTGTTCGGCGTCGTCCGGCACCTCTTCACGCGCCGGGTAGTGGCGGCGGTGCTGCTCCTCATCGCCTTCACCCTGGCTCCCACCGTCCAGCGGCTGATGGTCGACGCGGACGGCGGAGCAGCGCCCGTGGCCAACCTGGCCTTCGCCTTGTGCCTGGCGACGGCCATGTTCTTCCTGCACTGGCGCCTGACCGGCTTCTGGAAATCGACCCTCATCGTCTGGAGCATGCTGGCCGGGAGCCTGGCGTACTTTGCCCTCCTGGGCCGGCCGGAAGCGGTCACACTTGCCCCGGTGCCTTGGCTAAATGGCTTTTTCACAGGCATGACCACGCGCCCCTCGCTCGAGGCCGGCGTCCTGATATCGTTCCTCTTTTGCTACCTGGCGCTGGCCGTCAACGACATCGGTGCCATCCAGGCCATAGGGCCGCTCCTCAAGCCCAGCAATATGGACAGGCGCATCACGCGCGGCATGACGCTCACGGGGCTGTCAAACGTGCTGGCAGGCTGTTTCGGCGTCATTGGCGTTGTGAACTTTTCGCTGAGCGCCGGTGTCGTAGTATCCACCGCCTGTGCCTCGCAGTATACTCTGGTGCCGGGCGGGCTGCTGCTACTGCTTCTCTCCTTCTCGCCGGCGGTCATCCAGCTTCTAGGCAGTGTGCCGTCGGTGGTCGTTGGCTGCGTGCTGCTCTACGTTCTGACCTCGCAGTTCTCCTCGGGCCTTCTCCTGGCCTTCCACAAGGAGGGCGATGCCCGCTTCGAGCTGGAGGATGGCGTCGTCCTTGGATTGCCGGTGCTGTTGGGGACGGTGATGGCCTTTCTGCCGGCCGAAGTGGTGGCCACCTTGCCGGCGGCGTTCCGGCCGACCCTCGGCAATGGCTTTGTCGTGGGCGTTGCCAGCGCCTTGTTGCTGGAGCACGTGCTCTTTCGCCGCTGGCTGCCTCGGGCAGAACCACGCGAAGGTCTACACGACCGCCCGCCCGCCTGACAGCGACAGGCGCATGCCGTGGAACGGCGGGCTGGGGTAGGACCACAGGGCCATGCCGGGATTTCTCCTGCCCCACGGCGCCCGCATCCCCACACGGCTGCAGAAGCGACCTGCGGGCGAGCAGGTACGGACCACACCGAGGGCGGCCTCCCTGGCTTACGGCTCGACCTGGGGCTTTTGGGCAACGATGACGAAAAAGGCGGCCTGCGACTCGTCCACGCCGCCCCGCAGAGAGGGATGGAAGGCCAGGTGGCGAAAACCGCACTCTTCGAGGAGGGAACGGTATTCGTCGTCGCGGTAAGCTTGAGTGCTGGCCGCATGCCTCGTCACGTTGCCGGCGGGTGCCTCGACGATAAAGTAGCGCTCGGTAGCGACGTTCTCCTGACCATCCCAGAAGGCTTCGCTGAGGCAGATGTGCGGCCGCTCGAGGAAGAGGCCGCGCTCCGACGAATACCAGGAGGGAGGCGCATTGCCCATGGCTTGAACGGCAGCAAAAGTGTGCACCTCCAGGAGGAGGCGACCGCCGTTCACCAGGGCGTTGTAGGCTTTTGTCAGGATGGACCGGGCCTCGGCCGGGCGAAAGACGTTCAGCTCGCCAAAGATGAGCATCGCCAGGCCGTAGC
>JBFYTF010000523.1:0-3028 GCA_041300865.1 Anaerolineae bacterium | reverse complement strand
ATGGCCGAGACGCTCGAAGACGCGGCCATTCCGGGCGTCGAAGCGATCGTGGCCGGCATCCGCCAGGCGCTGCGCTGAGGGCCAGCATGATGGACAGGGGTCTCGCCGCTGAATCTCTGCCGGGAGTAGATGAGCCATGCCAATCGAAGTGATCATGCCCAAGCTGGGACAGACCATGGAGCACGGTACCATCATCGAGTGGGTCAAGCAGGAAGGGGACCCGGTCAAGCGCGGGGATGTGCTCTTTACGGTCGAATCGGACAAGGCCGTGCTCGAAGTCGAGTCCACGGCCAACGGCTTCCTGCGAAAGGTCCTGGTGCCCGAGGGCCAGCCGGTGCCCGTGCTGACTGTGGTGGGGCTCATGACCCGCCACGCGGACGAGCCCCTGGAAGGGCCCGGCGTTGTGCCGGCCGCGGCTGCCGCCCCTCCGCCGGCCCCCGAGCCCGAGCCCGCGACGGGCATGGTGCCGGCCGAGCAGGCCGCGGCAGACGGCGGCGGCCCGGAGAGGATCGTGGCTTCCCCGCGGGCGCGCAAGGCGGCGCGGCAGCAGGGGGTGGACCTGGCGCTGCTGGCGGGCAGCGGTCCCGGCGGGCGCATCGTGGAGCAGGACGTGCTGAGCTACGTCACCGCACGGCCCAGGGTGACGCCGGTGGCGGCCAACGTTGCCCGGGCCAGAGGTGTGGACCTGGCCGCTGTGCAGGGCACCGGCCCCGGCGGGCGGGTCACCCGGGCGGACGTGGAAGCGGTGGCCCCTGCGACGGCGCCCGCCGTCGTCGAGGAAGCCGTGGCGCCCGTGGCCCAGCCGCGCGCGGAGACGGCCGCCATGACCGGCCTGCGGCGCATCATCGCCGAGCGCATGTCGGCCAGCCACCAGGCCGTAGCCGAGGTGACGCTGGTGACCGAGGCCGACGCCACGGCCCTCGTGGTGGTGCGGGAGCAGCTCAAGGCCGCCGTCGCCGCCGAGTGGGGCTTTGCGCCCGGCTACAACGACCTGCTGGGGCTCATCGTCGCCCGGGCACTGCGCGAGTTCCCCTACATGAACGCCCGGCTGGCGGCGGACGGCTCGGCCATCGAGCGCGTGCCTGTCGTCAACCTGGGCATGGCCGTGGACACCGAGCGGGGATTGTTGGTGCCCGTCATCCGCGGCGCCGGCCAGAAGGACCTGCGCGCCCTGAGCACCGAGTTCCGCACGCTGGCCGAGCGGGCGCGGGCCGGCAAGTCGCTGCCCGACGACCTGACAGGTGGCACCTTCACCATCACCAACTTGGGCATGTACGACATCGACGCCTTCACGCCCATCGTCAACCTGCCCGAGGCCGCCATCCTGGGCGCGGGGCGCATCCAGCAGAAGCCGGTGGTGCACGACGGCGCCGTCGTCGTGCGCCACATGTGGACGCTGAGCCTGTCGTTCGACCACCGGCTGGTGGACGGCGCGCCGGCCGCCCGCTTCCTGCAGCGCATCAAGGCCCTGGTCGAGAGCCCATACTTGCTGCTGTAGGGCGACAGCCTACCGTCCTGAAGCCAACAACAGAAGACCGACCTGGGTGGCCTGGCAACCAGCGTGTTGCCAGGCCACCGGCTATTAGCAAGGCTCAGGCGCCGGCCCCGCCGTTTGACAGGAGCGGATCCCTCGGGCATAATAGGGGCGATCTCATGCCCATGCCGAGGAGGCAGTGGAAGACGACAATCTGTTTGCCCGGGCCCGCGGGGCGGTGCCCGAACAGGAGTAACACGGGAGTCGAGCGGCTGACGGAGCAGGAGGTAGCGAATGAGCACTGTCGTGGCCGAGTACCAGACCGGGTCGGGGCAGACCATCCAGGTCCGGCACGGCGACCTGACCGCAGAGGATACGGACGCCATCGTCAACGCCGCCAACTCCTGGCTGGCGCACGGTGGCGGGGTGGCCGGCGCGATTGCCCGCCAGGGGGGCACGGTCATCCAGGCGGAAAGCGACCGCTGGGTGCAGGAGCACGGGCAGGTGCCCACGGGACAGGTGGCCGTGACCGCCGCCGGGAGCCTGCCGGCGAAGGTGGTCATCCACGCCGTCGGCCCCGTGTGGCGCGGAGGCACCAGCAACGAGGATGATCTGCTGCATGCGGCTGCCCGCAACAGCCTGGCCAAGGCGGAGGAGCTGAAGCTGACCTCCATTGCCCTGCCGGCCATCAGCAGTGGCATTTTCGGGTTTCCCAAGGACCGCTGTGCCGCGATCCTGGTGAGCGCCGCTTTGGCGTTCTTCAAGCAGCACCCGCGCAGCCACCTGCGACAGATCCGCTTCACCAACATCGACCGGCTCACGGTCGACCTCTTCCAGGCCGAGCTGCGCAAGCTGACGGCAGGGCGGGGCGAGACGGGTTAGAGCTCCAGGTGGGGTGCACCCACCCGGGGGTGCGTGGAGGCCGGCTCTATAGGATTCCTGAACCGCTGTGGCGAGAACCCCTGGCCAATCCCTCAGCCAAGGACGCTGCGCACGAGCGGCACCCTGCGCAGCGCGCCCACCACCAGGTAACAGATTGCGACCGCAATGGGGGCGGTGAGCAGGTATTTCAGGAACAGGTTCAGCTGGATGTCGCTAATGGCCAGGGCAAAGGGGACGATGATGGCCGGATGGAGGACATAGACGCCAAAGGTGGAGCCGGCCATGGTGTGCGCCAACCGGCCCTGGGTATTGAAGAAGCGGCGGGACCAGGCGAGGACGGTGATGCAGGTCGCCACGCCCATGAACCCTTCCCATACCGAGTAGACCAGCGATTCCCAGGCGAGGCCGCCGGTCACGCCGTCGGCTATCTCGCCGGACAACGCCCCAAACGAGATGAGCATCGGGAACAGGATCAATAGGCAGGCCAGCGTCACCCAGCCCCAGGTCCGCGCATGGCGATCAGAAAAGGCGTCGAACCAGCCGTGACGATGGGCCATTGTGCCGGCGGCGAACAGGGCGATGTACTGGGGGAAGTGGGCAAACTCCAGATGCCACGGCTCGTAAAAGACGAGGACCCTGGCCCAGATGCGCACCACGAAGCTGACGAGGCCG
>JBFYTF010000185.1:0-3056 GCA_041300865.1 Anaerolineae bacterium | reverse complement strand
CACGGTAAGCAGCCACACGCCATCGGGATGGCCGATAAAGGTGCTGCACGCGTGCGCTCGCCTGCGCGCCTCAGCCTCGGGGAGCAAGACTGCCGTTTGCGGCATCCGCCGGCAGCACGTTTCTGCCCGTCCCGCTCAGGAGCCGCAGGGCGGCCAGGAGAGGCCGGCCGACCAGCGCCGCCGCCCAGGCGCGGTGCGTTGGACAGGCGACCAGTTCCGGCGCCGGTGCCAGAGCCCCGCGCGTGAGCGCTGCTGCGGCCCCGCTGAAATAGGCGTCCAGCTCCACGACCTCGCCGGGTGCCGGGGCGTCTTGCAGCACCGCGGGAACGTGGCCGCCCGCTGATGCGACGGTCGTGGGAGCCGGCGTGGGCTCCGGCTCCGGGGTGGAGGCGACAGGTCCGCGCCACCAATCAAACAGGGCGTCCCAGTCGAGATGACCATAGTTCTCCGGCCAGCCGGACTCGGCCCCGGGCCAGGGGCCCAAGCCGTCGGCCAGCTGCTGCGGTGAGCCGCCGGCCGCAGACAGCAGCCACAACGATACCCGCTCCCCCTGGTCCATCCGCGCGAACAAGACGTGGCTGCCATCTGCGGACCACAGGGGGCGCTCGTCGCGGTAGCCTTCGTCGCCCGTGAGCTGGCGCGCCGGGGAGCCGTCGGCAGGTACCAACCAGATGCGCCGCCGGAAGACGGCCGCCTCGCCGGCGTCACCGCCACCTTGAAGGCCGGCGTCGGGCGCTGCCGCGTAGGCAATGCCCCCGGGCGAAATGGCAGGGGATACCGCGGCCAGGTCCCCGGCGGTCACGGCCCCCACATGGCCGTCCAGGTCAACGACGACAACGCGCTTGTTCGTCCACGTCTCGCGGCCCGCGCCCACGGTCAGTGCCAAGAGGCCCCAGGAGGGGCTGCTCCACAGGAAGTCATCGTGATAGAGCACCGCGCCGTCGCCCCCCACCTCCTCAACAATAAGGGCGGAGCCCGGGAGGAGCAGGGGCTCCCCGCCGCCGGCCGGCAGGGCATAGAACGGCACGCCGTCGGCCAGCAGCGAGGCCGAAGGGACGTCAGCCTGCCAGAAAAGGACGTAGCGACCATCACCCGTCCAGCCGGCCAGGAGCGCCTCTCCCCGCTGGGGAAAACCGCTGTCGTAGAGCTCCTCCGGCTCCTGGGCTGCGGGCATCGTGGCCGGAATCAGCCGCAGGCCCTGTGCCTCCATCCCCTGCCGCCACTCGTAGGCGATGGCCTCGCCGCCGGGGCTCCAGGCAAAACGGCCTGGGTAGCCGGCCGGGTCCGGGGACAGCAGACTGAGGGGCTCGGATTCGCCCGGGGTCAGAACCGCCAGGCGCAGCACGCCCGAGCCGGCGACGTACGCCAGGCGGTCCTCGACGGGCGACCAGGCAAAAGTGTTCACCACCGCGCCCTCGTCCACCGCCCTGGCATCCTCACCGGTGGCCCGGATGAGCCACACCGCCGTGTCGCGGCGGAAGGCCAGCCACTCGCCGGACGGCGACCAGCGGGGCTCGCTGAGCGGCAGCCCACTCTCGCCCACTAAAAGCTGGGGCTCACCGTCGGGCAGCGGCCGGATCCAAAGGCTGCCGTCCTGGATGTAGGCCAAGCGGCCCTCGCCCGCCGGCCGGCCCGGGCCGCCGGTCGCCGACTGGGGTGGTTCACCCGTGACCGCAGGTGTGAGAGGGCCGCCAACTTCGGGCACGGATCCTGGCCTGCCCCGGTTGCTCAGGAGCAGGGCCAGGAGAGCGATGAGGAGCAGGCCCACGGCCGCTCCGGCGGCACCGGTCAGGCTCAACACCCAGCGGCGAGCCGGGCGCCGGCCCTCGGCCGACACCCGGGCCAGAACACGGCTTCGCTGCTGAGGAGTCATCGTTGCAGCGGGCAAAGCGCGGCTGCGCCGGTCCTGCTCGGCATAGGCATAAGCCGTCGCGCGGCACGCCTGACAACCGGGCAAATGGGCCTCCACCTGCTGCTGTTGCTCGGCACTCCAATCCTCGGGCCGCAGGGCCAGCAGGCCACGGACCTTCTGACACGCGGTCATCGATCCCTCCTCACGCTAACGCTGCCCGTCGCACGCCCGGCGCAGCATCTCCCGGGCCCGACAGAGGCGCATCTTGACCGCGCTGGGACGCAGGCCCAGGATCGCGGCGATGTCGGCCACCCTGTAGCCGGCCACTGCAGACAGCAGCAACGGCGCCCGGTATCGTGGCGGCAGGGTGGCGAGTGCCGCCTGGAAGTCCAGGCGGGCGGCGCAGTCCTCGGCCAGCAACGGCCCGGGCACCGCCTCACGCTCGCGCAAGGGCAACCATTGGAGCAGCTTCCGGCGGCGATAGTCGTTGGCCGCCAGGCGCGAGGCGACGCGGTACAGCCAGGCGCGGGGATTGTCCCACACCTCGCCCCGGGCCATGGCCCGGTACGCGCGCAGAAATGTCTCCTGGGCAAGCTCCTGGGCGCGCGGCGGGTCACCCGTCATCCGCGCCAGGTAGGTGCAGATCGGCTCCTCGTAGCGGCGAAACAACCCCTCGAATTCCTCTTCTACGCGCCCCATGGGCTCGCCTGCTCTCTATTCAGTATGACACGCGAGGAAGGCTTTTGGTCACAACCGGTTTCACAGATTGTACCCGAACCCGCAAGCAGGCGCAACTGGCCTTGACAGCGTTTCGCGCGCTGTGTTACAATGGTCTCGTGGCCGGGCGGCGCAGCCTGATAGCCACCCTCGCCTTTGCGTCGCAGTCCTGGCGGGCGGCCGCGGGCAACCAGCAACGAGGAGCAACCAACCCGTCATGAGTGGCATGCCCTACAACCACCTTTGGAGTAATCGCGCGATGGCCAAACGCACAGCCTGGACCGTGACGCTCGTCGCCTTTCTCGCGGGCGTCGCCGTTACCGTCAACCAGTTCAAGGTGCCCCCTGTACTCCCCATCCTGCTTCCGGCGCTGGGCCTCGACATGGCTACTGGCGGCTGGCTGATGTCCATCTTTTCCGTCGCAGCGGTCGTCCTGTCCATTCCGGCAGCCCTGATGCTGCACAGGATCGGCCTGAAGAGGGCCGGC
>JBFYTF010000513.1:0-5151 GCA_041300865.1 Anaerolineae bacterium | reverse complement strand
TTGACGGCCCCCTGCCCGTGGGCTTGGTGATGGGCCGCGTGGACGTGCCTGCTCCGGGCGGCGAGGCCCACCGCGGGGCCGTGGAGCTGCTGGCCGTCCGTCCCGGCTACCGGCGGCGCGGCCTCGGGACGGCCCTGATGTACCGCGTCTACCGGTGGCTGGCAGAGCAGCAGGTGCGGCGCGTGGGAGCCTCGGCGGAAGATCCTGCTACGGTGAGCTTCCTGAGACGGTTCGGCTTTCTCCCCGCTCCCCCGCCCGGCAGGTAGGTAGCGCCTCACCTCGCGAAAGTAGGAGAATTCCTATCACAGCCGCGGCGGCAGTCAGGCGCTATGGAGGAGAAGCGGGCCAGTGTGCACAGACTGACCGGATCGGCAATAGGCTGATGTCCTAATCAGACGCAGCCTAATTGGACAAGATCGGTCCTATTGTGATCCAGCTTACGGTACACAGGACACTTTGGCATATAATGAAGACACTCCTTTCTCCTCCTTGTGAGGAAAAGAGCGGGGTCTCGCATGAGGCCTCGCTCTTTTTCGTTTCCTCGCAAATGGTTGTATAATCGGAGACCAAACTCGAGGGCGGAGGGAACGCGGCAGGTGATGGACGGTGAACAGCTCGTCCAGGGCACGGGCGAGCCGAGGCGCGTGCGCGGGTCGGTCGCGGCCGGCGGCGACGCGGTGCGGTACGAGATGCGCATCGTGGATGCCCGCTCCGGTTCGCAACGCGCCCGCGATGTGGAGCGCGGGCGACCGGCGGGAAACGTGGTGTTCCTGGTTCCCGGCCACGGCCAGAGCGTGGATGGCCCCCGCAACCTGTTGGCGGCTGCCGCACAGCTAAGCCGGTCGGGCCTTGCCTGCTGCGTCGATCCGGTGCCGACCTCGGGCGGGGATCGGACCGAGGCGGAGGCAATCGTTGCCATTGCGCGGTCGGTGATCGACGACCTGTTCCCCGCACCACGCGGTCCGCTGCCCATCCAGGCCACAGTCGTAGGTTGGTCGCACGGTGGCGGCGAGGCACTGCAAGCGGCCAACCGGGATCCGGTTCTCTTTCCCCAGTACCTCGGCATCTGCCCCACCGGCCTCGTCGAGCGACGCGCTGGGGAACTGGTGTGCAGCTTTTTTCTCGAAGCCCTGCGCATCCTCAGCCGCGCCTTTGCCAGACGCGAGTGGCGCTGTCTCGGCATCACCCTGCGCCTGGGCGCCAATGCCCTGGCAGGGCTCGTCAAGGACCTCGTGCGCAGCCGCTCTCTGAAGAGGCTCACTGCTGATGTGCGCTGGGCCTGCCGCAGGGTTCCGGGTCCGGCCTTTGGCTACACGGGCGAAGTCGTGCTCCTGTGCGCCGCGAGAGACAGCGTGGTGCGCTGGCGCGACGCTTTCCCGGAGTGTGATGCCTCGCAGGCGGTCGAGCCCTGGCTACCTGCCTTTACCGGGGAGAACTTTCCGCTTGCCAGCCGCGTAGAGGTCCGGGTGTTACCCGGCGATCACGTTTCGCCGGAGGTGGATGCCGGCTCTTTCCTACGGACCGGCCTCGGCCTTTTGGGCCAGCTCGCAGACCCTCAGTGAACCTCGACGGCCAGCATAGACATGTCGTCGAACTGCGCGGCTGAGCCCTGGTGCGCGGCCAGCTCGGCAAAAATGGCGTCGCACAGGCCGGCGGTCGCTACCTCCGACCAGGAGCGAAGTTGAGCGATCAAGCGCTCACGCCCAAAGACGCGGCCATCTGGAGAGACGGCATCGGTCAGACCATCAGTGTACAGGATCAGTCGATCCCCGGGCTGCAGGTCTATCGTCTCCTGGGAGAAGTACAGCTCGTCCATCTCCGGAAAGCCCAGCGGTAGGCCGTCGCCGTGAAGCTGGTGTGCCTCGCCCGCCCGCAACAGGATCGGGAGATCGTGGCCGGCGCGGACATAGGTCAAGCGCCGGCTGGGCATGTCGACCACGCCGTAAAAGACGGTGATAAACTTGTCCGACCGACCAAGCTCCTGGAGCAGCCGGTGCACGGTGTGCAGCACGACTTCAGGTGACAGCACACCGCCCGAAGCATCTGAGCCGGAGGCCAGGCGCTGGCGGCGTGCCTCGGCGCGCATCAGGCTGTGGACCTGGGCCATGTGCAGTGCCGCCGGCATGCCCTTGTCCGATACGTCACCGATGACCAGGCCAAAGCGATCGGCGTCGAGAAGGATGACGTCGTAAAAGTCGCCGCCAACCCAACGGGCCGGCTCGCTGCGGGCGGCAAAGGTGTAGCCGGGCACCAGGGGAAAGGCTCGGGGGAGGACACTTTGCTGGACCTGCCGGGCCAGCTCCATCTCGCGTTCCAGCCGCTCCTTCTGCACGAGCTCGACCTGGGCGGCCTCGAGCTGGTCGATCTTGGCCCGGAGGGCCTCGGTCAGGCCGGCGCGCTGGATGGCGATGGCCGCCTGATTGCCAAAGGCGCGCAGCAACGCGACCTCCCCCGGCGCGAAACGCCCCTTCTGGCTCGTGTGGACGATCATCAGGCCCACCGGCCGGCCGCCGGCCACAAACGGGACGCGCAGCGCGGCGCGGAGGGCATCGGCCGTCACGTCCGTTGGGTGCCGGACGACGCCCGGTGGCAAGCCCCGGCAGTCCATAGGCTCGTTGTCCACCTGAGAGCCAAAGACCGGCTCTGCGTCGAGGGTCTTGCCCACCAGCGAGGGGTCCCAGCCTGTCACGGCCAGCACTTCGGCCGATTGCGACTCGGGCCGCAGGAAGTAGAGGATCGCGCGGTCGGCACCGCATAACTGGGAGGCGTTGCGGCAGAGCCGGCCGGCCAGCTCCGAGAGGCTGGTGGAGGCAATAAGTGCCTGGCCGATGCTCTCCAGGGAGATGAGGGCTTCGGTCCGCTGCTGGAGCACGCGGTTGGCAGCTTCCAGCTCGGCCAGCCTGCGCTCCAGGGCGGCCTTGATCTCAACGACCTCCTGCTCGCTGGCGTGCAGCAGCCGGTAGGTCCGCCGTAGACGGCCGGCTTCCAGGCGCCGAACATCGCCGGGGGCCAGCAATCCCCGGGCCGCGAGGCCCAGAACGTAGGCCTCTATGGGCAAGCGACTGGGCTGTTCCTCTAACGGAGTCGCTGCGTAATGCCTCCCCTGCCACACGTCAAAGGCCGTCACCTCTCCCTCCCGGCCCGTTCGACCGCAGCGGTCGCAGTTCCCCTCGCGGAAATAGGTCCCGGCCCGCAGCAGCGGCTCGAGCTCGGGGAAGCGTTGGCACCAGCCTTCCAGCTCCTCGGCGTCCGGCGGCGCCGGCTCTTTGCAGTCGGCGCAGAGGGTGGGCAGGCGCTCCACGGCCACGACCCAGGTCAGGGCCGCCAGGAGCTCCGGCAGGGCCCCGAGCTCGAGAAGGTGTTCGGCCACCTCCGCGCCGCGGAACACCGTGTCGATCTGCGCCAAGACGCGCAACCCTCCCGCGGCTGCCTGCAGGACCGCCGCCGCGCTGCCGGCGTCCAGCCGCTCGACGAGCAGCAGATCTGGCCCACCTGCCGCTGCCTCGGCGATGGCCTCGGCTGCGGATTGAGAGGGCCGCCACGGGGCAAGGTGCACCCGGCGGCGCAGATCGCGGGGCATGCGCGGCGCGGCATCAGCGCTGCTGACCAGCGTGGCCCGCTGCCGAGGACGGGCACGCAGTATCTGGCGCATCAAGAGCCGCCAGATGGTGGCCCGGCCACTGGGCAAGAGCGCGGCTTCGCCTCCCGGCGGGACCCCACTGCGCGGGTCGAGGCCGGCAACGACGACCAGCCCCGGGCCCGCCGCCGCGATCTCGGCCAGCAGCTGCTCCAGCTGGGGCAGGTGCGTCAGATCATCCAGGCTGAGCATCGCCGCCGGCGTCCCACAGCCCCCGGACCGTGGCCACCCAGGCCTCCAGGCCGTCCGGGCTTTCAGGAAATGCCTCGTAACGCTCCCGGATGCGGGCCGCCCGGGAAGAGACCTCCAGCAGGCAGCTCAGGCTCGCCCGCGAGAAGCGCCGCGTGGCCACCCCCCAAAACAGTTTGGCACCCATAGCCAACGTCTTGGCGAGGTCCATGTCCGTGGCATAATGCAAGTTCATCTGCTCAAAATCGCTGCTGCTGAAAATGAGGTCCTGGTGAAACAAATAGTCCACTTCGGCCCGCGACAGCCCGGCAGCCGCCGGCAGCTGGACAAACATGGAGGCGAACCGCGCTCCCTGGTCCCGAAAGTAGCGCACGTTGTAGGGCCACAGGGCAGCGCGTCCCACGTCGTCGCGGCGCAGCGCATCCGCGGCCACCTCCGCGGCTATCTGGCAGGCGGTGAACGACGATGTGACGCCCTCTCCCGAGAAAGGCTTGGTCTGAAAGGCGGCGTCGCCCACAACCAGGAAGCCGTTGGCCACCAGCGAGTAGGGTGAGCGCCGGTAGGGCGTGCGTCCCTGGGTGCGATTGACCACGCGGCCCGGATCGCCAAAGTACTCCTCGCGCCACTGGCGGTGCCTGTCCCAGGCATATTGGAAGCTGCTCGGCTGGCCGATGCCCAGGATGGCACCTTCGCCGCGGCTGGGGTTCCAGAAGGCCTTGTGGTACGGATAAAAGTTCAGGCCGGTGGGCGTCCCGGGGGGCAGGCCGTCCCGGAACTCCAGGCACACAAAAAGCGTGTCGCTCGCGCGGATGCTATCCGTCTCGACGCCCAGCCGGGCAGGCAGACGGGTACGCAGTGCCCCGTCAATGCCTGAAGCGTCGGCCACGATGCGACCTCGCGCCTCCAGCCGCGTGCCACGCTGCCTTGCCCCGACACCCGTCACGAAGCCATCCTCGACAAGGGGCTCCACGACCTCCACGTCCTCCAGGATTTCCGCGCCCGCCTCGAGGACATAGCGGTGCAAGCGTCGATGAAACGCCGGCTTGTGCATGACATAGAAGGCATAGTGCACATCGTTTTGGACCTGGAGATCGGGCGACCAGGCCCGGCCGGTGGGATGGTAGCCGAGGAGCTCCTCCCCTTCAGGACGGGGCAGCCCGAACTGGTCAAAGCGGACCTCGTCCATGTGAAAGATGTCGATTGCCTGCCCACCATCGGCCAGGCACTGCTTCTCGAGGACGAGGACCCGCAGGCCGGCCTGGGCCAGGCGCCAGGCCAGGTAGCAGCCGCTGGTGCCGGCCCCCACGACGACGACGTCTGCCTCC
>JBFYTF010000502.1:0-4051 GCA_041300865.1 Anaerolineae bacterium | reverse complement strand
AGTTTCCGGAGTTCACACCTCTGGAAGCCCAGGAAGAGGGCTTTGACCCGCCGCCGGCCATCGCCAAGGCCGCGGCCATCATCCAGGCCAACCCGGACATCGTCGGGGCTCTGTCCACGACTGGCGCCGGCCCGACCACCTGGGCGCGTGCTGCCGAGGAAAACGGTCTAGAGGACGGCCAAATCGTCATCATCAGCATGGACTACACGCGGCCAAACCTGGACCTGGTGCAGCAGGGTAAGGTCTTTGGCCTGGTGGGCCAGCCGCTGGTGGAAGAGTTCCGCGAGTGCGTGCACATCCTGGACAAGGTGCTGCGCGGCGAGCCATACAACTATGCCAACCCACTGCCGGCGCCGATCATCACCGCCAAAGATCTCGACAAATACTATGCCCTGAACGACCAGGTCGAGGCCGAGCTGGGTGCCGCGCCCACGGCTGTGCCCACGGAGGAGCCAGCGGAAGAAGGTGCTACGGAGGAAACTCCCTGGGTGCAGATGACTCCAGAGGAAATGGGCTGCAAGTACGGCGAGGGCGGCAAGTGCCGCGTAGTGCTGTCGAACTCGTTCATCGGCAACGACTGGCGCATCCAAATGCAGAACACGGCCAAGGCCGCGGCCAAGTACGAGCCGTTTGCCAGCACCTTTGACTTTGAGATCCTGAACACCGAGTATTCGCCCGAGGCGCAGAATGCGGCGCTAGACAACCTGCTGGTCGAGGGCGTGGACGTCGTCCTGCTCGACGCCTATGGCCCGGCGGCCCACAACGACTGGATCGAGCGGGCCATCGCCGAGGGAGTCACGGTAGTGTCGTTCGACATTGTCAGCGACTCTGAGCTAGACTACAAGGTTGACTGGGACTTTTACACCGCTAGCAACTATGCCGGCAAATGGTTCGCTCAAGAGCTGGAGTGCAACGGCAAGTATGTGATGGATGAGGGCCTGCCCGCCACCGCCATCGCGGAAGCCATCGCCCAGGGTGGGCGCGACGCCATCGCCGAGCTCTGCCCCGATGGCGGGCTGGAGGAAGTCGGGACTTTCTACGGCGAGTTCGCCGAAGGCCCAATGGAGCCGGCGGTGTCGTCCTTCCTGGCCACCGAGCCGAAACTGGACGGCGTGTACACGCAGGGCTACTGCACCACGGTCGTTTCTGCCTATGAAGCGGCCGGGCGGCTGGAGTCAGACAACCCTGTTCTCTACTGCCAGGGCTACAACAGCAACTTCGTGCTCCTCGCCGAGGGCAAAGCCCGGGGCGTCATCACCGCCGGCTCTCCGGCCATCAGCATCATGGCCATGCAGACGGCCTATGAGGCTCTTACGGGCAGGGAACCGCCCAAGATTCAGAAGTACGTGCTGGGTGTCTATGCCACCAACACCGACCACGACATCGGCGTCCCCTACGAACAGATCGAGACCGGGGTGAATGCCTTCCCCGAGCTGCCAGGTGGCTTTAGCTCGGTGATGAACATCACCAACTCGCCGCCCAACCCGGTGATCTGGGTTCAGATCACCATGGACGACCTGATCGCTGCTGGCCAGGAGTTCTAGCGCAGCTAGCCTGTCCGCCGGGTGCAACGGTGTGCGCTCGGCGGGCAGGCACCGAAAGTGCCGGTCGGAGGGCTTGTCACTGCTCCGGCGGAACAGGCCCTCCCTCCGGTGCCTGAGGGCAACTGCCCTACGCTTTGGTGGGAAAGAGGACGAGGAGGGTTGAGCAGATGGAGCTACATCCGAACAAGCTCAGTCGGCACCGTGCATTCTTGCGGCGTGAGCCGGCGGACCGCCCGTTGATCGGTTCCTGGCTGTTTGGCTTCTTTGTGCACCAGCAGTACCCCAGCGTAGCCGCTGCCATGCAGCCCGGACCCATTCAGCCTCAGGACATCCCCATCGACCTCTTTCTCCAGGACGTGGACGCCCTGTGGACGGCCTACAACGAGCTGGACGACGATTATCCCTTTTCCATGGGTGCATTCTACGGGGTGCCTTGGCTGGAAGCGATCATGGGCTGCCCGGTATTCTTCTCAGGTACGAACATGTACTCCCGCCCGATCATCAAGGATTGGAAGGAGTACGCCTGGGAACGCCCAACCATGGACAACCCCTGGGCCCACAAGCTGGTCGAGTTTCTGGCGGCACTGGTTAAGCATGCCAACGGCCGGTTTGCGTGCGGCCCAACGCTAATGCGCGGCCCGGCCGACATCTGCGCCGCCATGCGGGGTGGGACGGAGCTGGCATTGGACCTCTACGACCACCCCGAGCTGGTTCGCCGGCTGGCGGAGCTATGCACGGACGTGTGGATCGAGGTGGGCAAGGCACAGCTCGCCCTGGTGCCCGAGTCCAACAGCGGCTACGTGGTGGGTTGTGCCGGGCTGCGATGTTGGATGCCCGAGAGAGGGATCTGGCTCCAGGACGACGCCATCTCACTGCTGTCGCCTCGCTTCTATCGCGACCTGTTTCTGCCACAGGTGCAGCGCATTGCCGCCGATTTCCCCGCCATTGCCTTCCATTTGCACGGGAACACGCTCTGGCCTGTGGATCTGATCCTGTCTGTCGAAGGCATAAGTGTTCTGGAGCTGAACTATGACGTCGGCGTGTGCAACCTGGATGAGGTCATGGCTGCCTGGAAAAAGGTCCAGCAATGCGGCCGGCCGCTCCTGGCCTTTGCCGACGTGAACCTGGACGAGCTGCGCGGCATAGTGGCGGAGCTGTCTCCCGTTGGGCTGTCGATACAGACCCTGTCGCCGACGATGGAGCTTGCCAGAGCTAAGCGAGACCTGGTGTACGGACAGGCATTTGCATGATCGGTCTCGGCCTGAGCCGATCTCTGTCCCTGCCCGCTGGTGGCGACTGCACCTGACGTCGCGCAGGTGCATGCCACCAGCCGCGTCTGAAAACGAAAGGAGCACGAAAATGGAGAATCAGGAGCTGGAACGGGCCCGCGAACAACTGAGACAGACAGGGGCCGACTGGGTGCTGCTGTCGTCGGCGGAGAATGTAACCTACGTCAGCCATTACGAGGTGCCGGTCGATTTTGGTCCCCTTGCCCATCTGTCGTACGGGCCAGTGCTGGCCCTGTGCAGCCTTTCTGGCAACAGCAGCGCCCTCATTGCCAACAACTACTATGCCGGGGCAGCGCGCCAGCAGTCAACATTCGGCGACGTGATCAGCTTTGCCATCCTGGAGGTTTTTGAGCCTTTCGCCCGGCAGGTTGCGCACGACAATTTCGTGGCTGCCGTCCGCCACGCCCTGAACCAGGCCGGGCTGGGCCAGGGTCGGCCGAAGCTAGCGATTGAGGAAAAGACGCTGCCGCTGGCGGTGGTGAGCATTCTGGCCGAAGACTTTCCCAACGTCTCCCTGGTCGAGGCGTACCCCGCCGTCGAGACGGCACGCAAGGTCAAGACCGAGCGCGAAATCGGGCTCTTGAGGCAGGTAGCCGAAGTAGTGAACACCGGCCAGAAGGAGATGCTCAGGCAGACGCGCCAGGCGGGCAAGACCGAGTTCGAGCTGTGGTCGGCGGCCACCCAGGCGATGTACGAGCACGTCGGCGGCAAGTTCTTCATGAGCGGAGAGCTGGTCTGCGGGCCACGCAACAAGTCGGTTGCCCCGGGCGGCCCCATCGCCTATCGCACCCAGCCCGGCGACCTGGCCGAATTTGACGTCAGCCCCCGGCTCAAGGGCTATTGGGCCGACATGGCCAACGTCATGGTCATTGGCGCGGAGCCGACGGAAGCCCAGAAAAAGTATGCCCGCGCCGCGCGCGACTCGATCTATTCAGCCGCGGCCATGCTCCGGCCCGGCAAGAAGGCCTGTGATGTCTTCGAAGCCGCCGCACGCGCCTACGACAAGTATGAGCTCAAGCTGGGCCATTACGTGGGGCATGGCATCGGTACTCAGGTGAACGAGACCCCGTGGTTTGTGCCAAGCGACGACACCGTCCTCGAGGCCGGCATGGTCGTCTGCATTGAGACTGGAGCCTACGGCGAAGAAGCCACCGGCAAGTGCGAGAAGACGTTCGTCATCCGCGAAAGCGGCGAAGCCGAGATGTTTCCCGATTTTGA
>JBFYTF010000182.1:0-21982 GCA_041300865.1 Anaerolineae bacterium | reverse complement strand
GGCAGATGGTGGACGCACAGGGCAGGGGCTTTGGCGAGCGCTTGAAGGTCAACATCACGGTGAAGGCCGGGCCGACGGCCACCCCCAAGCCCAAGCCGACGCCGCTGCCCAGCGTCGACTTTAAGGTCGACCGCGACCAGATCAAAGCCGGCGAGTGCGTGGTGTTCAGTTGGACTGTCACGAACGTCAAGGCGTACTATTTCTACTCCCAGTTCGAGAACTGGAAGGATCACCCCAAGACCGGCGACAAGGGGAGTGAACAAGAGTGCCCGCAGGTGCAGACCACCTACTATCTGCGCGTCGTCTATCCCGACAACTCGGTTCCCAGCCCATGGCCGATCACCGTCTACGTGCAGGCGGTACCGGAAGCGCCCAGGATCGCGAAATTCACCGTCGATCCAAATGGCCAGATCGACCGGGGCACTACGGTCACGCTCCGCTGGCAGGTCGACGGCAAGGTGGACTGGGTGAGGCTCACGGCCAACGGCACCTCGCTCTGGGAGCCCGCGCCCAACACCGGGAACACCACGCACACCCCCGGGGCCGCCGGTCCTGTGACCTATGTTCTCGAGGTAGGGTGGCCGGGCGGTTCTCCCATCACCGAGAAGAGGCAGATCACCGTGGTAGAGCCTGTGCAGCCGGTAACCCCGGAGCCACCTGCCCCTGACCCACAGATCTATCTCTTTGACGTGACCCCCAGCCAGATCGAGGCCGGCAACTGCGTGAATGTCTCCTGGAGTGTGGGCGGCGGCGCGGCCTCGATCCAGCTCCTGCGCGATGGGGCCGTCTACCAGGACAGTATCACCGAGTTCAACAGTAGCTTCTGCGATACCCTGGACACGGCGCGCGAGTATACATACCAGCTCGTGGCAAGAGGCCAGGCCAAGGACGTTTCCAGTCAAGTGAAGAGGGTCAGCGTCACCGCGGCCCCGCCGCAGAACCCGCTGGCCAACACGAGTTGGGTGGTGACATCCATTCGGGACGGTGCCGTCGCGCTCACGGATCGTCCTCCGACCATGAGCTTTGACGCCGACGGCACGGTCACCGGCGCAGGCGCGTGCATGGCCTATGGGGGCAGCTACGGTGCGCAGGGCGATTCGATCTGGATCTCGGTGCAAAGTTCAGCGCTGGCGTGCGATTGCCCGGATATCGAGGCTTGCATGGCGCAGGATTCCGGATTCCTGGAATTTCTGCCCATGTCCACCAACTTCCTGTTGGACGGCAATCAACTCCTCATCCTTGACCAAGGTGGTATGAGGCTGATGGAGCTGCGCCGGCTGTAGTAGGTTGGCGATGAACAAGGCCGGGCCCGCTGGACCTGACAGGTCTGACTAGACCTGTCAGGTCTGGCCGCGGGATTACCTTGTCTCACTCCCTTTCGGCTTTGTTGCTACCAGAAAGTACTGGAGCCCTTTATGCTGTCCCTGAATCCGCTCGAAGCCGGTCTCTCTTGCCATGCAAGCGACCTCATCGAAACCGAATTCGAACATGTGCAGCGGGTGAAGCAAACCCAGCAGCTTGCGCTTCCAGGTGGACAGCCACGCCAGGTTGTAGTCTTTGAGAACCAGGCTGCCACCTGGTCCAAGAACCCGGTAGATCTCGGCCAGGCCCCTGGGCGGATCCTCCCACTCGTGAAACGACGACTGGCTGATCACGAGATCGCTGCAGCCCGACTCCAGAGGTAGCTCCTCGGCTGCTCCCTGCCTGGCCTCGTAGTTCGAGAGCCCGGCCCTCGCGGCGTTCTCGCGAGCGATCTGGAGCATCTCGCTGGACGGGTCCACGCCGATGAGCCGAGCCCGTGGTTGCAGCTTGCCAATCTCGATGCCCAGCAGACCGGGGCCGCAGCCAAGATCCACGACGGTGGGGGCCTGGACCGAAGGCTCACTATAGGCCATCACCCGTTTGGCCAGTGGAGCATAAACCAACCTCGAGGTCAGGCTCCTTTGTTTGGCGTATTCGCCCACCCGCTCCTTGTCCTGCCACTGGTTCTGCTGTTCATTCATTCACGCTCTCCCTCCTGCCCACCGGCGAATCGGGCTCACACAGGTCCGCCCAACTCCTGCAGCGCGAAGGTCAGGGATTCATTGACCCAGCCCAGCTTTTCGGCGGCCGTGTCGATCTCTTCGGCCACCGCCACTTGGCCGGCGGCCCGCGCTTTCTCCGCCCAGAGACGGAACTCGGCCGCGTGCTCGGCGTTGTGCTCAATCCAGTGGGGCAGTAGCGCCCGCAGTTTGTTCTCGTCCCCTGCCATCATCCTGTCCTTCCTCCGTTGCAACCAGCGTAACGGTGTGCTTCAAAAAGTCGATGCGGCCAATCCTGGCTTGCAGGATCACCGGTTCTTCAAAAAATGCCTGCAGGCGCACACCCCCTTCGACCGGCTCCAGCAGGATCACGTCGCGCATGATCTCCTGCTCCTGGTCGTCTCGAGCCAAATAGACCACAGCCTGGCACATCTTGGCACCTCTCCTCAGACAGCTTCTGCTAGCAGGTCGTTGAGCTCGTCCGCTCCGACGTAACCCACCACGTCGATCTGCTGTCCCGTCACGCCTGGCACCCCGGCCACCGCATTGCGGATGCTCAGCGCCAGGTGCACGGCCAACGGGCACAGCGGCGACGAGGGCCGGAACCTGTAGCGAACTCGCCCGGTTTCAGCATCCACTTCCAGTTCCTCGATGAGCCGCATGCGGACGACGTCTACCCCGGTCTCCGGGTCGATCACCTGCCGCAGCCGCTCCAGCACAGCTTCTTTCAGTTCCATACCTCACCCTCCAGGGAGCCAGTTCCCAACACCCAGCACCTGATACCCGATACCGGATGCCTACGCTCCGTCTGGAATCCCGTCAGGGAATCTCTTGTCGGGTTCAGTGTGCCCGGCCTCCATCCAGCTACTGCACTCTCAGCCTGCCACAGCCTGCTCAGCCGGCTTCTCCCACCTGTTCGGCGAGAACCTCCACCAGGGTGGTCGCCTCGGTCAGGCGCGTCTCCACTCCGGCGTCGGCGAACACGTAGGCCGGCCCCTTGCCGTGCACGTCTTCGCGCAACACCACGATGTCGGCTTTGAGGCCCACCAGCCACTCGCCGACGCGGATGCCCTTGGCCTTTTCCACATCGGTGTGAGGGTTGGACAGGATCTCCTGACGCTCTACTGTGCCGTCGGCGGTGCGCACCGTCGCGAGGGCAAAGAAGGGTGCCTCGCCAAAGTGCTGGCTGATGGCGCCGGCCGGGTCGGCCAGCGGCATAGCGTAGCGCACGTGGGTGCGGATCCTTGGCTCGTAGTGGATCCGCACCCTCTCGACATGGGGCACCTGAGCGCGGATGGCCTCCTCGATGCGGCGGCTGGCATGGTGCGCCTTTTCCAGGTCGTCTACCCGCAAAGCGACGTCAGCCTCCAGGAAACGGTAGCGGCCGGCGTTGCGCCCGGCGAGTGACCGGATCTCGGTCACTGCTGGATCGTCCTGGACGATGGCCCGTACCTGCTCCAGGGTCTTGGCGTCCAGCGAGGCATCCAGCAAGACCCGCATGCCGTTCACCAGCAGCTCCCAGCCGGTCTTGGCGATGAGCACGACGATGATCAGCGCCGCGTAGCGGTCCAGCGGAACACCGACCATCTGCCCAACCAGCGCCAGGAACACCACGCCGGAGGAGAAGACGTGAACGCGATACTCCTGGGCGGCGGCCATCAGGCTGGGCGAGTTCAGCGCCCGACCCATTCTCATCTGGTAGACGCTGAAGACGAGGGGTATCACTGCCGACAGCGCCACACCGGCCAGCATCCAGCCGTTGACCGTGGTCGGCCCTGCCTCGCCGCGGAGCGCTTGTTGAGCAATCTCGTAGCCGGTAAAGAAGATGAGCAGGGCCACGCCGACGGCCACGACATTCTCGACCTTGTAGAGCCCATAGGGAAAGTTGCGGCTCTCCCGCTCCGAGATCTTGACCCCAGCGAGCACGGCCACCGAGGCCACCAGGTCGACCAGGTTGTGGACCATCTCGGCGGCCACGGCCAGGCTACCTGAAGCGGCAGCGATGGCCAGGTTCAGGGCCGTAAGGCCAACGTTGACCGCGATGGACGCCCAGGCGACCCGTGAGGCCGGCGACGGCGAGCGCGGCGGAGCGGTGTCGGGAGCGGTCATCCAAGTCACCCTAACCTCTCATCAAGAGCATTCGGCAACACAATTGCATCGCGCCGATGCTACTCCCGCGTCATGGATGTGCCGCACTTGGGGCACTTGCGCTCGTAGCAGGGCTTTCCAACCTGGTGCGGCACCCGGTTTCCGCAATTGGGGCAGATACAGTCGCCGCCCGGCCCCGCGGCCTTGCCTCCACCCTTACGGCCTGGTCCCTGTCCCTGTCCACGACCGCCACCCTGTCCCTGTCCTCCGCCTCGTCCTCTACCCATCGTTCTTTCTCCTTCTCCTTGATTACTGCCCGAACTGGGCCAGCCGGCCGGCTACCTCGTCCAACTGCTGGCTGAGCATCTCTGCCTCCTCGCGTAGCCGGCCGAGGTCGTCCTTTTCGTATCCGCCCTCGGCCGGTATGTCGCCGCCCACTCCGCTGCGCTCCGCGATGGTGTGCCCATGCTCCTGGCTTTCCCTGCAGGGCGCGGCCCCTTTGAGCTCGCCGCCCAGGTAGCGCTCGATCGACTGGCGGACTGTGCCGTAGGCCCCGGTCACGCCCTCGATGCCGTACTCCTGGAAGAACATGATGGCCCGGCCGCCCATCCCACCGGCGAGCATGACGTGGGCGCCGAGGCTGTGGATAAAGCCCGGAACCTGGCCCGGCTCGTGGTGACCGTAAAACGGGCTGTCCACCTCTTGGACTGCCATGAGGTCGTGGCCCTCGACGTCGACCAGGATGTAGTGCGGACAGCGCCCAAAGTGCGGGCTAACGACGCTATTCAGCCCATTCTTGTCATCAGCAGAAACGGCGATGCGCACCGGCTAACCCTCCTTTTCCAGCTTATCAAGCTTGTCCATGGTGTCGGCCAACTGCTGGCGCAGGTTCTTGAGTTCCTCGCGGAGCTGCGCCAGTTCCGATTCGGCCGGGGCCGCTGCCGCCGGTTGAGGTGGCGGTGCAGGCTGGAACCCGCCGCCCATGCCCTGCCCCATGCCCCGACCCATCCCACGGCCCATGCCACGGCCCATGCCGCGCCCCATCCCGCCGCCTGTAGCAAAGCTTGCCCCCCCACCCATTCCGGCGTGGGCGGCGACGTTCGCGCCGCCGATTGGCTGGAGCCCGCCGGCCTTGAAGGCTTCCACTGCCTGGCCGACGGTGCCTTCGGGAACCAGGTAGCTGCCAATGCCGGCTGCCGCCAGGACGTCGAACGCGTTGGGTCCCAGGTTGCCGGTCAGTACCGCCTGGGCGCCGCGCTCCACCACGAACTGGGCCGCCTGGATGCCGGCCCCGCCACCCTGGTTCATCGCCGGGTTGGGCACGGCCTCGAACATCATGGTCGCCGTGTCGACAAAAACGTAGGTCGGACACCGTCCAAAGACCGGGCTAGCGGGCGCATCCAGGGTATCACCCTGTGCAGAGACTACGATCCTCATTCTTCACACCTCTTCCTTTGGTTTTCGGGGCTCGAAGGGCGACGTGCCCGCTGGTGGCCACGTCGCCCCTCAAGCTGCTGACTCAATTTACCTCGACAATGGCTTCTTCCGGGCACTCGGACGCGCACGAGCCACATTCGATGCATTCATCCATGTCAATGAACGCGTGCCCATCCACCATCGAGATTGCCTCGCTGGGGCAGATCTCGATGCACGTCTCACAAGCAGTGCACTTCTCGATGTCTACTTTGTACATGACAGATCCTCCTGGGTTGTCTATTTCCCGGTTCTCAGCCGGCGTGGGTCTCTCTCTGGGAAAAGGCCGATGGTTGCGCCTCTGGGGTCCTGCGGATCAGATCTTGGGCGATGGGCGCAAAGAGGTTGCCCGTATACTCCTCGATTTGCCCCGCGTCACACAGGCGCGCAATCTCGGGGTCAATGGGCAGGCGGCCCAGGAAGGGCACCCCGATGCGCTGCGCCGTCTCTTCCGCGTGGCTGGGGCCAAAGAGCTCGTAGTGCTTGCCCGTGTCAGGGCACTCGAAATAGCTCATGTTCTCGATGAGCCCCAGGATAGGCGTCCCCATTTGCTGCGCCATGTGGGCCGCCTTGCGCACCACCATGCCCGCCAGGTCCTGCGGCGAGCTGACCAGCACAATGCCCGACATCGGCAGCGACTGCATGACCGTCAGCGAAGCGTCCGACGTGCCGGGCGGCAGGTCCACGACGAGATAGTCCAGCGTTCCCCAGAAGATGTCGCCCCAGAACTGCTTGATGGCGCCGCTCACCAGCGGTCCGCGCCAGATGACGGCCATGTCCTCTCGCTCCAGGAGAAGGTTGATGGACATTACCCGGATGCCCGTCTTGCTCGTGGGCGGCATGGGACCCAGGGGGCTCACTCCCAGCCGCGCCTCACCGGGGAAGAACATCTTGGGGATGCTCGGCCCGGTGATGTCGGCGTCCAGGATACCTACCTGGTACCCTGCCTGGCGCAGGGCCATGGCCAACAAGCCGCTGACCAGCGACTTGCCCACGCCGCCCTTGCCGCTCATGACGGCAATGACGCGCTTGATCTCGTTCAGGTGTTCGGCTGCACCTTTCTCCGGCACGCCATTGCTTTTGCGAACCTCTGCTTCCGTGACCAATGCTTGTGCCTCCTCTGGCAGAATTATTACGCGGTTCTGGCCCGTCGCTTGCTACTCGCCACTTTCGAGCATAGCCTGCGCAGTGCGTACCCCGCAGTTTGGTTTCCCTTCCCCCCGGTGTGCTGCCATGTGCGCCTGGTAGGCGTCCAAAAAACTGTGCAGTACCCGATCGGTCTCACGCAGCTCCTCCACCCACCGCGCGAGGCAGAGATCGCCTAGCTTCGTTGAGCAATACAGCCGGCGCGCGGGACCGGCATTGGTCGTGTCCCAGCGGGAGGTGACCAGGCCCTCGTCCTCAAGGCTTCGCAGCAGGCGATACATGGTGCTTGGATCTACCGGATTCTCGGCAAAACCGAAGGGACCGAGGCTTTCCAGGAGCTCGTAGCCGTGGATCTCGTCGCAGTGCAACAAGAGCAACAGGCATGGCTCCAGGAACCGATGGATGCGCCGCGGGCAGGCTTCCCCTTCCTGCCCCCCTTTGCCGCCGGCGACGTCCATGGGCCACGATTCTATCCTCCGTTCTGTCACCACCTATATGCGACATGCACATAGTATAGCATACCGTGCTTCTGTTGTCAAGTATAATGGATAAAGTGGTAATTATCTATTGACAAATAGCAGTTAGTGTGCTATACTACGAGCAACTTGGATGCTCGGACATCTGTGGGGGGTCAACATGCCGGGGGGGGAGAGAGGAGGACACCCAGGGCCCGCCGCGGCGGGTCTACCGCCTGACCGAGTTGGGCAATGACGTGTTGTGCTGGTGGACGAGCGACCTGCGCGAGACGGCGCAGATCATCGACCACTTCCTTGATACCTACAGACGACACATGGAGGAGGGAGAGGGTGAATATCACTGAGGCCTTGCTAGGCGAGCTGAAAGGCGATGCGCCGGTCCGCGAGGTGCTGGTGGGTGCTTATTGGACGGCGGTCGTACTCGAGGGGGATCCGCCCCGCGCCGGTCTGGCTTCCACCCTGCACGCCGAGCACCACGACGATGGCCCGCCGGTACGCCACCCGGGGCGCCTGCGGGAGCATAGCGGTCGGGAGCTGGCAGAATGGCTCTACTCCCCGCGGATCTTGGAGGCGAGCATTGGCATGGCGGCGTTGAACGCGCTCCTGGACGTCGACGAATCGACGTGCGTCGATCTCAACGCCGAGGAGTTGATCGTGGAGCGAGGGGCTGGCCGGCGAGTGGCAGTCATCGGTCACTTTCCCTTTGTCGACAGGGTTCGCCAGGCAGCGGAAGCCTGTTGGGTCCTGGAGCTGCGGCCGCGGCCCGGCGATCTCGCCGCCGGCCAGGCAGAAGACGTGCTGCCTCAGGCCGACGTGGTGGCGTTGACCGGCACCTCGCTGCTCAACCACACCTTCGACGATTTGATCGCGCTCTGCCGGCCGGAGGCCTTTGTTGTGCTGCTGGGAGCCAGCGCTCCCCTTTCACCGGTCCTGCTGGAGCGGGGTGTGGATGCGGTTTCAGGGACCCGCGTGGTGGATGTGTCGGCCGCTGTGCGCGCCGTGGGCGAAGGGGCGACGTTCCGCCAGATCCCGGGCAAGCGGCTGCTGACCATGAAGCGCCGAGAGTTGGTTGCCGGCAGAGAAACTCCAATGGAGGGAAGGTCACGATGACAAAGGTAGGGATCATTATCTGCAATCGCTATCACACCTGTGCGGGCGGCAAGTGCTTGCGTTCGCTGCGCAACCGGGAAGGCGCCTTTGCCCGGTACCGGGACGAGGAGGTTGAGCTGGTCGGCTACACCACCTGCGGCGGGTGCCCGGGCGGCAACGTGGAATACGCGCCGGCCGAGATGAAAAAGAACGGCGCGGAGGTCATCCACCTGGCGACCGGCCTGGTGGTCGGCTACCCGCCTTGCCCGCGGTTGCAGGCCTTCTGCGAGTTCATTCCGGCCAAGTACGGCCTCGAGGTTGTCGTCGGCACACACCCGATCCCTCAGAATTACTATCTGACCCACGGCACATTGGGGACCTGGCAATCGGCCAGGTGGCAAGAGCTTATCGAGCACGTTCTCACGGATGAGGAGACACGTCGAGCCTATGATTGACGGTGGAAGGAGACGAAAGATACAGCAGAAGGGAGGTGAGCGACATGCCAGGTTTTGATGGCACGGGACCGGCCGGGATGGGGCCGATGACCGGCGGAGCGCGTGGATGGTGCAATCCGTACGGCGCCCAATACGCCGGGTACCGTCGCTATGGCGCGCCCTTCCCGGTCCCGCTGAGCCCCGGCTACGTTGGCCCTGCGGTCCCACGTTTGGGCTGGGCGTTCTGGGGGCGCGGTCGGGGCCTCGGCTGGGGCCGTGGCTGGGGACCAGGCCGAGGGCGCGGTTGGTGGTAGTAACGGGTAACCGATATTCCAAGGGGAAGGAGGTGAACGACATGCCAGCAGGAGATGGATTGGGACCGATGGGCCGAGGGCCGATGACGGGCCGTGGCGCCGGCTACTGCGGCGGCTTTGACGCGCCGGGCTGGGCCAACCCTGTTTCCGGGCGTGGCTATGGCCTGGGTTGGGGACCGGCGGGTGCCTGGGGCGGCCGTGGTGGTCGGGGCGGTGGCTGGCGCCACCGGAACTGGTACTATGCCACCGGCGTGCCGGGCTGGGCTCGCTTTGGCAACGCGCCGGCCTGGGGAGCACCGCCGGCCTGGGGCACTGAGCCCTATGCCGCGGCGCCGAGCCGGGAAGACGAGACTGAACTGCTCCGGCAGCAGGCTGAATGGCTTAAGCAGCAGCTGGACGCCATCGGCCGTCGCATCGAAGAACTCGGTCAGGAAGAGTAGGTACACGCACGGGCAAGTTCCCTCGGGGCGGGTGATTGGGCTGAAGGAGCCGCCACCGGCCCCGAGGGTGATGCCCGGGTTTGCCGCGTGACAGGCAAGGCGGTGATACCGTGCTCTCTAGAGACGCGCGAGTGGCTGAGCCTGGGGCGGATGACCTCGCCCTGTTGCTCGCCACGCTTTGTCCCTTGGGGTGCGTGGCATACGCTCCAGCAGGAGCACAAGTGAAGGCCGTCTACATTGGGGTAGCGTGTTATGCATCTGCAGCGACTTGTCCAACGCGGTATTCAGTTTACAGCACGTCAAACCCAGGACTTCAGGCTGATGCTGGCACGCCGAACCCTCCACGGTCTGGCGACGGGCCTCACAACGCAGTACAGCTCTCTGTACGCTACCTTTCTGGGCGCCAGTCCGGTGCAACTGGGGTCACTGCAGAGCGTGGGCAATACCGTGGGCGCCCTGGCGTCGTTGCCTGCAGGCTGGTTTATCGACAACTACGGCTTGAGGAGGGTCTTTCTCCTGGGCACTGCGCTGCTGGCAGCGTCTGGCTTGCTCTACTTTGCAGCCCCGGGTTGGACCTGGCTCTATGCAGCCACCATCATCTACTACCTGGGCTCGCGCATCACCTGTACCGCCTGCACCGTCACGTGTGCCGGAGAGTTGCCCAACGAAGGACGTGCTACCGGGCGCGGGCTCTGCCGGACCCTGGCTTCGCCCATAGCCATTGCCTCTCCGTTGCTGGCGGCCTGGCTCATCTCGCAGTTTGGCGGCATTGGAATAGAGGGTATCCGACCCCTATTTGCCTTTCAGGCGCTCATCTTTGTCGTGATCCTGGTCCTATTGTTGACCCGCCTGTCGGCTGGCCGAGCTCAGAACGGGCAGGGCGATGGTCGCCGGACCCTTGCGGGTTTCGCGCAGGTCTTCAACCAGGGTCCCGACGTAGTACGCCTGATGGTGATCATGGGGTTGATGGAGCTGCCGTGGACCGTGGCTCAGCCCTTTATGCCGGTCTATGCCCATGATGTCAAGGGTGCGAACGAGTTCTTGCTTGGTGGGATAGCGATGGCGAGTGCCCTGGTACCCATGCTGGCCTCGATCCCTTTGGGCCGCCTTGCCGATCGCCACGGCCGCAAGAAACTGCTCTTTGCCATCGCGCCCCTGGCCTATGCGGGCAATCTGTTGCTGATCTGGGCGCCGGTGTCCGGTGGGGGTGCCTCGCTGTGCCTGTTGGCGTACGGTGTTCTCTTTGGCTTTAACAGCATCGGCATGGCCCTGGCTTCCTCCATGGCGGCCGAGATCATGCCCCAGGAGCACATGGGGCATTGGATTGGCCTTGTTGGTCTGTTCCGTGGTCTGCTGAGCATTCCTGCTCCCACGCTGGGCGGGCTGATCTGGGAGCACATTGGTCCACAGTATGTGTTTCTGGCGGCCATTGCGATTGACGTCTGGCTGCGACTGCCGTTGTTGGCTCTCACGCGAGAGACACTTCATCTACGACAGAGCCCTGCACCGTGAAGGATTAAAGAGATGGGCATCCTGGACGCCGACAGCATCGATACATGCCGGCCTGTAGGGCTCGAGCCGAGCATGGTCGAGGATCGCGACGTCGAACGCCAACCGGAACGGAGGTGGCGATATCCCTGGCATCGAACTCCGGAGCCGGAGCACACGCGCCCCATCGGGGCGGATAGTCGGAGATGAGCGCTAACGAGCTGCAGGTCTTGTTTGAACCGGGTTCGGTGGCCGTGATTGGTGCTTCGTCCAATCCGGCCAAGCTGGGCCATGCTGTGCTAAAGAACCTGGTAGAAGGGGGCTACAGCCAGCGGGGTATCGTCTATGCGATCAACCCTACGGCGCACGAAATCCTTGGCTGTCGGGCCTATCCCTCCGTCTTGGACGTCCCTGATCCCATTGACCTGGCCGCGATCATTGTCCCCCACCCACACGTGCCATCTGTCCTGCGCGCCTGTGGGCAAAAAGGGATCCCGGCGGCAATTGTGATCAGCGCCGGTTTTCGGGAGGCCGGCATGGCCGGTGTGGAGCGCGAGCGTGAGCTGGTCGCAATCGCGCGCGAATTCAGCATCCGGATTGTCGGCCCGAACTGTCTGGGGGTGATCGACACCTTCACTCCCCTGAACGTCTCATTTGCAGCGGGTACACCTCCCCGTGGTCCCACGGCCTTCATGTCACAATCTGGTGCGCTCGGCGCGGCCATCCTCGATTGGGCGCAGGCCGGCCGGTTGGGCTTGTCCAAGTTCGTGAGCCTGGGCAACAAGGCCGACGTGAACGAGATCGACCTGCTGCGTGCGTGGGCCGGCGACGAGCATACACGCGTGATCCTGGTTTATAGTGAGGAACTGGCCAACGGCCAGGAGTTTATCTGCGCTGCCCGAGAAGTCACTCGTGTGAAACCGGTCATTGCCATGAAATCCGGTGTGACGCCATCGGGTGCCCGTGCTGTATCGTCGCACACCGGGTCACTGGCGGGGTCTGAACAAGCTTATCAGGCTGCCTTTCGGCAGGCGGGCGTGCTGCAGGCCAACTCGCTGGAGTCGCTCTTTGACATCGCCCTTGGCATCGGTTACCAGCCTCCGCTGCAGGGGGACCGGATCGCGGTTGTGACCAACGCCGGGGGACCGGGCATTCTCGCGGCCGACGCGCTGGAGCGAGCCGGGTTGACGATGGCACGTTTCGAACTCGAGACCATCAAGGCCCTGAAACAGCACCTGCCCGATACGGCCAGTGCAGCCAACCCTGTGGATGTGCTCGGCGATGCCTCGCCCGAGCGCTACCGCTTTGCGCTGGAAACCGTGACCGCAGATCCCAACGTGGACGGCCTGCTGGCGATGCTCGTCCCCCTGGCCGTGTTAGACGTCAAAGCCATGGCAAAGGCTGTGGTCTCGCTAGCCGGTAAGACGCAGAAGCCGGTGCTGGCCTGTTTCATGGGCGAAACCTTGATGGCGGAGGGTATTGGCATTCTGAGGTCGCACGGTGTTCCGAACTACCCCTTCCCCGAGCCCGCCGCCGGTGTCTTCCGGGCCATGGCAGACTACCGGGGCATCCGCGCTCGCGCCATCCCCGAGTTCGTCGAGTTTGAGGTCAATCGGGCGGCCACCCGGGCGGTGATTGACAAGGCAAGGACGGAGGGGCGGGTGACCATCGGCGACGCAGAGGCGCGGACCATCCTGGAGTCCTACGGGTTGCGCATCCCCAGGTCCGAGCTAGCCGACACGCCCGAACGCGCTGTCGAGCTGGCGGGGCAGATCGGCTATCCGGTCGTCCTCAAGATTGCCTCTCCGGATATCCTGCACAAGACCGATGTGGGCGGTGTGAAGGTTGGGCTGCGCAGTGCAGAAGATGTGCGGGATGCATTCGAGTTGATTGTCTACAGAGCGCAGCGTTACCTCCCCGAAGCACGGCTCTGGGGCTGCCTGGTACAGGAGATGGTGCCTGCAGGTGGTCTGGAGGTCCTGGTGGGCATGGTTCGGGATCCCCAGTTCGGGCCGTTGGTCACCTTTGGCCTGGGTGGCATCTATGTCGAAGTGTTAAAGGATGTCACCTCCCGCATCGCACCTTTCTCGCCACAAGAGGCCGAAGCGATGCTCGGTGAAATTCGCGCGCACGCACTGCTGGATGGCGTGCGCGGCCAGCCCCAGGCCGACAAAGCTGCTATTGTTGACGCGCTGTTGCGGGTGGGGCAGCTCGTCCAGGACTTTACCGAGATTGCTGAGCTCGACATAAACCCCCTCGTCGTCTACCCCCAGGGACAGGGTGCCCTCGCGATTGACATGCGCCTGGTGGTGACCAAGAAGCCAGGGAAAGGTGAGCAGCCATGAAAACATTGTACGTGACCTCGGTTGAGCGCTACTCAGGCAAGACCGCCACGTGCCTGGCGCTGGGCAAGCACTTTCGGGCTGCCGGCTATCGTGTTGGCTACCTCAAGCCACTCAGCCTGCAACCCTGGCGCGTGGCAGGCAGGGTTGCCGATGAGGACGCGGCGTTCGCCAAAGAGGTCCTGGGGCTGAAAGCCGAAACCTGGGAGATCTCGCCTGTGGTGCTGACCCCGGACTTTTTGCGGGCATACATGAGCGGCGAGACGGAAACCGATCTCATGGGCAAAGTGCGAGCCGCATTTGAAGCGGCGCGTGCCGGTCAGGACGTGCTGTTGCTCGAGGGCGGTGGCAGTCTACGGGAGGGCTACGTCGTGGGCCTGCCGACCCCGGCCGTCGCGGCAGCCTGTGGTGGTGATGTGCTCGCGATCGTCAGATACAGAGACGAGGTGCGCGTGCTGGATGACGCCCTTGCAGCTCACAGCCGGCTGGGCGAAACGCTGTGTGGCATCATCATCAACCGGGTACCGCCCGACGCGACCGCCTTTGTGTCTGAGGTGGCCCTGCCCCACCTGCAGAGGCAGGGCATCCCCGTATTGGGCGTGCTCCCCGAGGTGCGCAGCCTGGAAGCGCTGACGGTGGCGGAGCTTGCTTCCGTCCTCGAGGCCAGGGTTCTGACGGTGCACTATGACCCGGAGGCCCTGGTCGAAACGCTGACTGTCGGGGCGATGACTGCCCAGGCTGCCCTCAGTTGCTTCCGCAAACAGACCAACAAGGCCGTGATCACCAGCGGTGATCGGGCCGACATTCAATTGGCCGCTCTGGAGACCTCAACAACCTGCCTGATCCTGACGAGAAACTTGCACCCCAGCCCGTTGATCGTCAAGCAGGCCGACGAATTCAACGTTGCCGTGCTGCTGGTGCGGACCAACACGTTGGAGACGGTCGAGGCGATTGAGCGCATTTTCGGCAAGACCCGCCTGGGCCAGGTCTCCAAGTTGCAGCGGTTTGAGGCGCTGCTGGCCGAACACGTCGATATGGATCGACTGTACCGCGTGCTCGATCTGCAGCGGCAAGCTGGGTGAGAATGGTTCCCGCGAGCACGAGCTTGTGCTAGGAGCAAGTCGATGATGGGCCAGAGCTTTATCGTCGTGCTATCGGCCAGCTTTCTGGCCTGTGCTGTAACGACGGTGGGCATCTATGTCATCAGCAAACACGAGGCGTGGGGACGGGGAAACACCGTCTACTTTATGAGTTTCGCTGCCGGCGTGCTCGTGTCCGTGTCCTTCATGCACATCATCCCCACGGCCTTCGAGATGCATGTCCAGTCGCCGATGTTCTTGCTGGCGGGATATTTACTGCTCTACCTTTTCAACCGTTTTCTAAACCTGTACATTTGCCACGAATACCGGTGCGAAACTGCCACGGTTGGGATCGTGCCTATGGTGGGGATTGGACTCCACTCCTTGCTTGATGGGGTCATCTATTCGGTTACCTTTAACGTCAGCGTGTTTACGGGGGTGCTGGCTGCCATCGGCATGGTGCTCCACGAGTTTCCGGAGGGGATCGTCACCTTCCTGCTCCTGGAACGTGCAGGTTTCAGCAAGAGGGCATCAGCTCTTTACGCTTTCCTGGCCGCAGCCATATCCACGCCCCTGGGCACGCTTGTCTCCTACCCGTTTATCGACCGCATTGCCAGGCCAACATTGGGCATTTTGCTGGCCCTGTCTGCCGGAGCCCTGGTTTACGTCGGTGCTTCTCACCTATTGCCCGAAGTGGAGAAGGAAAACCGGCGCTACAGTGTGATTTCATTGGCCGTTGGCGTGTTGGTGGCCGTGGGGATTGTGGCAGCAAAGCAGTGATCGGTCGGAAGCCCTGTCGCCCGTCGAGGCCGGCACGTCGCAGGCGACGAGGAGCCAGCGGTCGGGATGAGCCTGGAAGGAGAGGATCCAATGAGGTTAACGTGCGTAGTCGACGACGCTGTGGAGCAGAGTTCGCCGTTTTGGGGTGAGCATGGCCTGGCCTTTCTGATTGAATCGGCCGGCAGGCGCTTGCTGTTTGACACAGGCCAGAGTGGGACGATTTTGCTGCACAACCTGGAGCTGCTGGGCAAAAGCCCGGCGACGATAGACGCCGTGGCGATCAGCCACGCCCATTACGATCACACCGGGGGCCTGCCGGCCCTGCTGGAACGCCTGCAACGCGGCACTTCCCTCTATGCCAACCCCGACCTGTTCCGCGAGCGGTTTTCGCAGAAACACGGGAAGCCGCGCAGCATCGGCCCTTCGCTGAGCCGAGAGGCCTTGGCCCCGCATCTCGCGCTGAGACTGCACGCCTGGCCACAAGAGATCCTGCCTGGCCTGTGGACGACGGGCGAGATCCTGGAGCGGCCCGAGGCAGAGGGCAAGAGCGCTTACCACCTCATGCGCGAGGGGGAGGCTCTCGTCGCCGACGCTTATCGGGACGACATGGCGCTCGTACTGCAGAGCGACGACAAGCTCATGCTGCTCTGCGGTTGCTGTCACGCCGGGTTACTCAACACACTGGCCCACGTAGAACGCATCTTTGAGCGGCCCATCGCGGTCATCGCCGGTGGGCTGCACCTCACGGGTATGGGCGGCGACGAACTGCGGCGCATCGGCGAGGAGCTGGCGGCCATGCCATCCCTGCAGTGCGTCTACCCCAACCACTGTACCGGCGAGGCGGCTCTTGTTGCCCTGACCCAGATCCTGGGGCCTTCCGCCGTGCGTCCCTGCCCGGCGGGGACCGTCTTGGAGTTTTGAAATGGTAACCTCTCCTATGCTCGCGTTTGGACCGGTTCCTTCCAGGCGTTTGGGACGCAGCTTGGGCATCAACAACATCCCGCCCAAGGTCTGCACGTATTCGTGCGTCTATTGTCAGCTGGGACGGACCCTCCAGATGGAGGTAGACCGGTGTCAGTTTTATGAGCCAGAAGAGCTTGTGAGTGCTGTGCAGGACAAGGTCGCGAAGACGAGAGAAGCCGGGGAATCCATTGACTACCTCACCTTTGTGCCGGATGGGGAACCCACCCTGGACATCAATCTCGGCCGGGAGATCGAGCTCTTACGACCGTTGGGCCTGCCCATTGCCGTGATCAGCAACGCCTCGCTGATGGGGCGCCAGGACGTACGCGAGGAGCTGATGGCAGCGGACTGGGTCTCGCTGAAAGTGGATGCCGTCGAAGAGGAGACCTGGCGACAGGTCGACCGCCCTTACGGCAGGTTGAAGCTGGCCGAGATTCTGGAGGGGACATTAGAGTTTGCACAGAGGTATGGGGGACGGCTGGCGACGGAGACGATGCTCGTGGCAGGAATCAACGACCTTGAGGAGCCCGTGAGGGGGATTGCCGGCTACCTGGCCGGTCTTCAGCCTGCGGTGGCTTATCTATCGGTTCCGACTCGTCCCCCGGCGGAGAAATGGGCGCATGCTCCTAATGAGACGAGTCTGAACCGCGCTTACCAGTTCTTGAACGGGCGAGTGGGGCGAGTGGAATACCTGATCGGATACGAGGGCAATGCGTTCGCTTTCACCGGCGACGTGGAGCACGACCTCCTGGCCATCACTGCCGTGCATCCCATGCGTGAGGATGCCGTGGGCGACTACCTGGCACGGGCCGGAGCAGAGTGGAAGGTGATCCATCAGCTGCTGAGCGAGGGCACGCTAGTGGAGGCAAACTACGAAGGCCACTCCTTTTATCTGCGAAAAGTCAGTTTGCCTCGCAGGGATGATGCCCATGAGTGGAGGAGGTGACTGCATGCCGGTGCGTGACCGCACGGGCTCGCCGGCAGTGACCACCGCGCCCGAGACACGGTTGCAGGCTGCGCTGCCTTGGATGGTCAAGTAGCCGGACCTCGACAACGAATGAGTGGTTGATCTCCTCTCGCCTCTTGGAGATCTTGGGCTTGAGCCGTGCGAAGTGTAGGCCAGGCACTGCAACAGAAAGGGGAATAAGAATGGTATCGCGTATTCTCGTTCCGTTAGATGGTTCATTATTGGCCGAGCAGGCGCTCGCCTGTGCCGGAGCGCTGGCCCGGGGACTGCCGGCCGAACTGATTCTGTTCCGCGCGATCTGGATCCCACCTGACATCCTCGAGCTCCTGGACGAGTCTACCGTGGAGCTGAACGCCATCTTGGCTCAGCTGGCGGGGGAAGCCAATGACTATCTGGGCGCGCTCGAAGAGCAACTGAGGGATACCGGCCTGGACACCAGTTCTGTTGTGCGGCAGGGGCCGGCGGCAGAGGCCATCCTGGACTATGCCGGTCAGGCGAACGTCGGCCAGATCGTCATGGCCACCCATGGTTACAGCGGCATCAAGCGTTGGACGCACGGCAGCGTGGCTGAAAGGGTGCTGCAGGCAACCCGTGTGCCGCTCCTGCTCGTCCGGGCCGACGAGCGAGAGGTGACCCGCGGTTGGCAGCAGCCGGCGCGGTGCCACCGAATGCTGGTGCCACTGGACGGGTCTCCAACGGCAGAGCAGATCCTGCCAACCTTGGCCCCGGTCGCTCGGGCCATGGGAGCCGAGCTGATCCTGTTCCAGGTGCCCATTGCCTATAGCACGGGATCGATGACAGGCGAATGGTACCTGCCCGTCCAGGGCGTCCTCGAGACGGCAGAAGAGGATGCCCAGGCGTATCTGACCGCCGTCGCCGGCCGGCTGGCGGAGCAGGGGGTCGATGTGGTCACGGCTACATCCTGTGGCTCTGTGGCAAACTGTATCATCGAGTTCGCCGAGGCCAACCAGGTGGACCTGATCGCTATGTGCACCCACGGTCGGACAGGCCTGGCGCGATGGGCTTTGGGCAGCGTCGCCGACCGGGTTCTTCGGGCTGGCACCACCCCGATCTTACTCGTGCGAGCAAAGTGAAAGTGCACCGATGTCACGGGAGGAGTGAGATTGGTCAGAACGAACAAAAAGCGAGAAGGGGGTGCGGAATGTTCAAACAGATTCTGCTGGCTACCGATGGCTCGCCCGACGCGGGGCAGGCCTTGGGGTATGCGCGCGATCTGGCCTTGCGTGACGGCGCCCAAGTAATCGTCGTCCACGCCTTTGAGCCGGTGCCCACCTACCTGGGAGATCCGGTGGAAGGCCGGGTGTTGGGCCGTCACGTCGCCGCCGGGGAGGTGGTGGCCGACGAAGCAGCCGCGAAACTCCAGGAGGCTGGTGTGGACGTCATCGTTGAAGTCCTGGAAGGGCCGCCGGCTCAAGCCATCCTGAACGTGGCCAACGTCCGTCAGTGCGATCTGATCGTGATGGGCAGCCGGGGGCATGGCACGTTGGCCGGCCTGCTTCTGGGCAGCGTGAGCCATCGCGTGCTGGCCCACGCGCGCGTACCGGTGATGATCGTCAGGGCCCAGGAGGAAGAGGCTGGATAAAGATGGTACTCCCGAACCCGCAACGTACCATCGAGTGAGCCAGGTGCAGCGATCCGCCTTTAACCCGTTCGCCAACCCGGACCTGGCCTCTGGCTATGAGGCGTGGTACGAAACTACCGGCCGCCGGGCCGATCGCCTGGAGAAGGCCCTCCTGGAGCGGCTGCTGGCGCGCTTGCCGCGGGCGAGGACCCTCCTGGAGGTGGGTTGCGGTACAGGTCATTTCACACGTTGGTTTCAGGAGAAAGGCTTGCAGGCTGTCGGGCTGGATTTGTCGCTGGCCATGCTGGTCGAGGCCATTCATCTGGACAGCCCGCCGTGCGTGTACGGCGATTCGCTGGCTCTGCCCTTTCCCGGCGACACCTTTGATCTAGTGGCAATGATCACAACCCTGGAGTTCCTGGCCCATCCTGTTCAGGCCCTGGTCGAGGCGCTGCGCGTGTCCCGTCAGGGGCTGATCCTTGGTATCTTGAACAGGCAGAGCCTGCTGGGCTACCAACGGACAAAGGAGGGTGGGCCAATTTGGGAGGCCGCGGCTTTCTTTACACCAGCCGACCTGGCGCGGATGGTGCGACAGGCTGCTGCGGCGAGGCGAGTCGAGATCGTATGGCGGACAACCCTGTGGCCGGTCTGGCGGGGAGCACTGCCATTGCCGTGGGGTGGGTTCATCGGCATGGCAGTGATATTGGCTGGGAGAGGATAGACATGATTGGCATTAGTGCACAAGTCAGCCTGTATCCGCTGCGACAGGAGAGCCTGTCACAACCCATCGAGGAGGCGCTTCAGGCCTTTCAGGCGCATGGCCTCCAGGTGGAGCCGGGTGCCATGAGCAGCCTGATCACGGGCGACGATGTCGACGTCTTTGCCGCCCTCCAGGAGGCCTTTCGTCACGCGGCTAAGCAAGGTCACGTGGTGATGGTCGCAACCTTTTCCAACGCCTGTCCGCTCCCGCAGAAGGGCAGCGAGGCCGCCGTTGACTGGCGTTGGTCAGGGTAGGGCGCTGCCTTAACACATGCAGGGCGTGTAGAACTACGCGGGCCTGTTCGGAGTTGCGATTGGGCATCGGCTCAAAGCGGCGCAAAGGGGGGCACACTGTCCCCAGGAGGGTGCACGATGGTTCTCACTGTCCAACACGTAGATGGGATGCGCTTTCTGGCGACGGCCGAGGGCCATACCGTCGTTCTTGATGCTGCCCCACAGGATGGCGGCGGAGGCAGTGCCTTGAGTGCCCCGCAGTCGTTCGTGGCGGCGCTGGGTGCCTGCGTCCTGGAGTTTGTGGCAAACTCCTCCCGGCTGCGCGGCCTCCCGGTGGACCGCTTGAGCGTGGAGGTGACCTACGAGGAGGTCCCGAAACCGCGACGGATAGAGGCCTTGGAGATGCTGATCCGGATTGAGCCAGAGCCACCCGAGGAGGTGAAGCGGCGACTCCTCAGCGTAGCCCGGCATGCGACCCTCATCAACACCCTGGCACATCCACCGCAGGCAGAGATCCGTTTCGACGAGGCATGAGGCTGGACAATTGCCCAGCCAAACAACTACTTGCCGCCTTTGTCCAACTGCGGCACCACTAACCCCCCACAGTGTGCCCTTTTTAGCACACTCGCCGTTGACATTCCACGTGGTATGCGGTATAATTGCAAATTAGAAGCATTCGCAGTAAGAGGCGGAGAATGATCCGCGACAAAGGCCTGCGTGAGACACTGCACACCCGCGGCCGCCGGCTAACCCGTCAACGGCGGCTGGTTCTCCAGGTGCTGGAAGAAAGCGGAGAGCACCTGGACGCCGAGAGGCTCCACGACCGGGCCAAGTCCCGGGATCCCAACATCAGCCTGGCGACGGTGTATCGTACCCTGGTGGTTCTCAAGGAGATGGGCCTGGTGGAGGAACACCGGCTGGGTGAAGGCCATGCCCACTTTGAGGCAACCCGAAGCACCCCCCATTACCACTTCACGTGCGGCAAATGCGGCCGTGTGATCGAGTTTGATGCGCCCCAGGTTGCAGAGGTCCTTCAGCGCCTGAGCAAGCAGAAAGGGCTGCAGGTGACCGGCGCCCACCTCCTCGTCACGGGCCGGTGTGCCCAGTGTCGCGAGGAGGGCGAAACGGTTCCGGGCAAGGGACCGTAGCGAGAGGTAGGAACATCCTCACCGTGTAGCCATGAGGAGCTGACCGATGGAGCCAAACCTTGGTATCGCCCTCCTGTTGCCTTTGCTGGCTGGCCTGTCCACGACCATTGGCAGCACCCTGGGCCTCTTTGCCCAGAAGCCCGGACCGCGCACAATGTCCCTCAGTCTCGGGTTTGCCGCCGGGGTGATGGTCCTGATCTCTTTCACTGAGCTTCTTCCGGAAGGCGTTGAGGTAGTCGGCTTCTTCTGGGGCTACGCGGCGTTTTTTGGGGGCATGGCCACCATGTTTGCCATCGATCTCCTGATCCCCCACGAGTACATTGCCGAGAAACAGGATCGGCGAGCCTGTGCGCCGGAGGCTGACCGCTGCGGCCCGCGCTGGCGCCGCGGCCGCCATCGTCATGCCGCACCTGTGCAGGAGCCTCGCATCTTCAGGACGGCCGTCCTGATCGCCCTGGGGGTGACCATCCACAACTTTCCTGAGGGCATCGCCACCTTTGTCGGGGCTTTGCACAATCCGCGCCTCGGTGCGGCCATAGCCTTGGCCATTTCCCTCCACAACATCCCGGAGGGGTTGGCCATCTCGGTGCCAGTCTATGCGGCCACCGGCAGCCGCGGCAAGGGGTTCCTCTGGTCTTTCCTGTCCGGCATAGCCGAGCCGATAGGCGCCTTGGTCGCCGCGCTGTTCCTCCTGCCGTTCCTGACGGAGACGCTGCTGAGCCTGGTGTTGGCCGCCGTGGCCGGCGTGATGGTGTTCATCTCCCTGGACGAACTGGTGCCGGTGGCTTGCTCGTTTGGCGGCGAGAACCACCTGTCCATCCTTGGCGTCGGGCTAGGCATGGCCGTCATGGCGGCCAGCCTGTGGCTCCTCGGCGGGTACTGACCATCAGCAGCAGGGGTTCCACTGCCGATCGTCGAGCGGTCTGGCCGTGAGGACCAGGTGCTGATCGAACGGGTGCCATCTTCTTTGAGGATCCTCACCCCGACCCACTCGCCCCCCCACACGCTCGCTCTCTGACCGGCCCTGTGCCTGGGCCAAGCAGCTCGTCCGCAGGCAGTAGAGGGATCGACGCCGGCGGGGCGCCGTTCGAGCTGAACCTCCCCGCAGGGGGCAAAAGGGCGGCTGGGACGACGCGTACCTGTTCAGGCCAGGGCATTG
>JBFYTF010000489.1:0-10331 GCA_041300865.1 Anaerolineae bacterium | reverse complement strand
GCTCTTCCGTTCTTGTTCGGCCGTCGCGGTGTCGGTGGAGACTTCTGTGGCGACCACGGCAAAGTCCTCGCCGCCTTCGATGCGCTCCAGGACAGCCTGCGCCTCTGCCTCGGTGTCGGTCTTGATCAGCTGCGCCTGGACCACGAGTCCTGTGGTCACAACTTCGCTGGCCAGGAGCTCCTGCACCTCGTCACGGAGCAGGCTGCGCTGCACGATACCCCGGAAGGCCTTGTCCGAGATCATGATGTTGCCCAGGATCGTCTCGTAGAGCTCGTCCACGTCTTTGTCGGGGACGGGCGTCGCCGTCGGCAGCTCTTCCGTGGCGGTGAGCACTTCCTGCGACTGGGCAAAGATGTTCCTCAGGTCAGTTTTGATGCTCTCCTCGACGTCGGCGGCGGTGACCGTAATCCCCTCGGCATCGGCCTTTTCGCGGATGAGCTCGTCCTCGATGAGCTCCTCGAGGGCGAGCTGCGGCAAGGTGCTCAGCTCGGCCTGGAGCTGGCTGACCTGCTGCTCGTAGTAGGAGACGAGGAACTCGCTTCCCTCCTGCTCGCTGTTCTGGATTTGCTCCAGGCTCGCCTGCAGATTGCTGATGGTCGAGTACTGGTTGTAGCGCTTGTAGGTCACCAGGTCCTGATAGACGTTTGTCCGGATCTTTTCGCCGTTGACCACGGCCACCGGCTGGGATGGCGTAACAACGAGTTCCAGCACCACGCCGACGGCCAGGATCAGAACGATGAGCAGGGCCAAGCCTGCCACGGATAGGAGGACTATGCGCTTCTGCCGGGCCTCTTTGCGGCCCACGGCGATCTGCTTCTTTGTCTGCTGTTTTGCTTCGACGGGGCTTGGCCGTCTTGAGCTTGGTTTCGCCATCTGGCTCTCTCCGGGACCGGCCGGAAGCCGGCCCGCCTTGACCCTAGTACCGCCGGATCTGTTCGGCGGTGAAGGGGAGCAGGGCCAGGTGGCGTGCTCGCTTGATGGCCACGGCCAACCGGCGCTGGTGCTTGGCGCAGGTGCCTGTCTTGCGGCGGGACCTGATCTTGCCGCGCTCTGTCACGTAGCGGCGCAGCATAGAAATGTCCTTGTAGTCAATGGTCTTGGCCTTTTCCAAGCAAAAGGCGCAGACCTTGCGCCGGCGCTGAAAGCGGCCGCGGCGGTCGCCTCCGCCTCGTCGTTCGCTTCGTTCTTCGTCACTCATGGTTAAATCCTCTCTGTCGAACCTGCACATCCGCCCCTCGACGGTGGAGCCGTCTAGGACAGATACTCGTCTTGTACCAGTCCGGGGTCAAACTCGGCGCCCCGGGCCCTGGGGCGGGGCCCCAGCATGATCATCTCGCTAGCCACCAGCTCGGTACGAAAGTGCTTGCGGCCATCAGGCTGTTCCCAACCGCGAGTGCGAAGCTCTCCTTCGACGTACACGCGGCGCCCTTTGGACAGGTATTGGTTACAGATCTCGGCCAGGCTTCCCCACGACACCACATTGAACCACTCGGTCGTGTCGCGGCGCCCGCCGTTGGCCAGGCTCCAGGTGCGGGTGGCTGCTAGGCTGAAAGACGTCACAGCCTGCCCGTCGGGCGTGTAGCGCATCTCTGGGTCGCGCCCCAGGTTGCCGATGACCATCACCCGGTTCAGGCAGTGGGGCGTCTCTTCAGTGTCACCCAGCTCGTCTGCTTCAGGCGCATCGACCCGCCGGTCCATAGGGATCAGCTTGCTGGCGACGACCTCAGTGCGCACGTGCCGCTGCCCGTCTGCGTCCTCCCAACTCCGCGTCTGCAGATGGCCTTCGGCGTACACCCGCTGATCCGGATGGAGTAGCTGGGCCGCCACGTTTGCCAGGCTGCCCCAGGCCACGACGTTGAACCATTCGCTGGCCTCTCGGCTTTCACCGGCGTTCGTCGTCCAACGCCGGTTGGTGGAGAGGCTGAACGATGCCACCGCCTGGCCCCTGCTCGTCTGCCGTGTCTCTGGCTCCCGTTCCACGTAGCCGATGATCATCACCTTGTTCATACCCCGCGCCATAGCCCGCAACTCCTTCATTCCGGTCCCATAGCTTGTTCCCGCTGAAATCTAGTCTTCTCCGAGGCGCACGATCAGGTAGCGAACGACTTGCTCGTCCAGCTTGAGAGCGCGCTCCAGCTCAGGGAGAGCCTGCGGGGGCGTCTGAAAGGTGACAATAAAATCCTGGCCTTCCAATCGCTTGCCGATGGGATAGGCCAGGCGCCGCTTACCTCTTGCCTCTACCTTGATCACCTGGCCGCTGCTTTCGCCGTTGCCGACTGTGATCAGTTGGCTGGCCCGGTTGAGCGTGGCGGTCACGGCTTCCTCTTCGGCGCTGCCGTCGATGACCAGGTACAACTCGTATTCCCTCATTTTTACCTCCTTTCCATGGGATTGCCCGTGGTCGAGGCCACGAGCGGAAAGAAGAGGGACGTTGCCCTCTGTGCAACGCCCCGCACTATAGCACAAGGCGGGAATTTCGGCAAACTGACCTAACGAGGTGGCGAGAAGCGGATGTGGATGACGTCGCCACCCTGCACCTGGTAGTCGCGCCCCTCCAGCCGGATCAGGCCGCGCTCGCGGGCTTTGGTCAAGTCTCCGGCCCGCACCAGGTCCGCGTGGGGCACCACTTCGGCACGGATGAAGCCGCGCTGCATGTCGGTATGGATCTTGCCCGCGGCTTCGTAGACTGTCTGCCCGCGGCGCAGGGTCCAGGCGCGGACAACGTTGGTGCCCGTGGCGGTGAAAAAGGTGACGAGGTCCAGCAGCCGGTAGCTGGCCTCGATCAGACGCTCCAGGCCCGGGCACTCCAGCCCGAGGGCAGCCCGGTACTCGGCCGCCTCCTCCGGCGACCAGTCGGCCAGGTCCGCCTCGCACGCCGCGCAGATGACGACGGCCTGGGAGCCCTCCTCCGCGGCGCGGCGGAGCACCTGGGCCGCAAGGGAGCCCCCTCTGGGCAGGTCCTCTTCCCCCACATTCGCCACGTACAGGCGCGGCTTGGCGGTGAGGAGGTTGAGGGGTGCCAACAGCTCGGCTTCCTTCGGCGTTAGGGACAGCGAGGCCGCCAGCGAGCCCCTTGCCAGGTGCGCCTTCACCCGGGCCAGCAGCTCCAGCTCGGCGGCGTGCTCCTTCGGCTGCGCCTTGGCCGACGCGTGGACCTTTTCCTCGCGGCGCTCGACCGTGCCCAGGTCGGCCAGCATCAGCTCCAGGTCCAGGACGTCCGAGTCGGCCAGGGGATCGAGGTCGGCGCTGACGTGGGCCACGTCGGGGTGCTCGAAGCAGCGCACGACGAGCGCCACGGCGTCGACGTTGCGGATGTGCCCCAAGAACTGGTTGCCCAGCCCCTCTCCCTTGTGCGCTCCCGCGACGAGGCCGGCGATGTCGACGACCTCGATGGTCGTGGGCTTGACCTCGTCGGGGCGGACAATGGCTGCGACGTCGTGGAGCCGGGAATCAGGTACCTCGACAATGCCCACATTGGGGTCGATGGTCGTGAAGGGGTAGCTCGCCACCACCGCGCCGGCTCTGGTCAGGGCGTTGAAAAGTGTGCTCTTGCCCACGTTGGGCAGGCCGACGATGCCGATCTGCAGGCTCATGGCTCTCCTCCGTTTGGCATACATGGATTATAGCATTGGGGCTGGGATCTGGCAAGGCAAGGGGCGGGGGGTTGGCCCTTATGCCGCCGCCGTGTCCAGGTGATCTGGCCGCCCATGGTCAACCTCTGGCGAGCAAATGAGCGCGCTCGTGGCGTTGGCGGGGACCACGTTTCCTTGGCGGGAGCCTTTGTCGGCAGCTCTCGCCCTTGCGCGAATCCGCGGTCTGTGGCACAATGGCGGCAGGAGGTGGGGCAATGGCAAGCATGAGCAAGCGTGAGCGGTTGGAGGCGACGATCCGCGGCGAGGAGACCGACCGGGTGCCAGTGGCCCTCTGGCGCCACTTTCCGGGCGACGATCAGGCGCCGCTGGATCTGGCCGCGTCGACCGTGGCCTTTCAGCGCCAGTACGATTTCGATTTCATCAAGGTGACGCCGGCGAGCAGCTTCTGTGTCCGCGATTGGGGCGTGGAGGACGAATGGCTGGGAAACCAGGAAGGCACGCGCGAGTACGTCCGCCAGCCGGTGGAGCGACCCGGCGACTGGCAGGGGTTGCGGCCGCTGGACCCGGAGCAGGGCGCCCTCGGGGCGCAGCTACGCTGCCTAGAAGCCATCGGCTCCGCCGTGGGCGAGGAGGTGCCGTACATCCAGACGATCTTTAACCCCCTGTCGCAGGCCAAGTACCTGGTGGGCCGGCAGAACCTGGTGGCCCAGCTGCGAGAAGAGCCCGACGCGGTGAAGGCCGGCTTGGAGGCCATCACGGCGACCACGGAAGCGTTTGTCCGGGCGGCCCAGGGGCGGGGTATCGCCGGCATCTTTTTCGCGGTTCAGCATGCCAGCTGGGAGCTGCTCTCCCAGGCCGAGTACGCCGAGTTCGGCGTGCCCTTTGACCGGCGCGTCCTGGCGGCCGCGGAGGGTTTGTGGCTCAACGTGCTCCATCTCCACGGCAACCGCGTGATGTTTGACCTGTTGGCCGGCTACCCGGTACAGGTGATCAACTGGCACGACCGTGAGACGCCGCCCTCCTTGAAGGAGGGGCAGTCCCGCTTCAGCAGTGCCGTCCTGGGCGGGCTGCGCCAGTGGGAGACCATGCTGCGCGGCAAGCCGGCGGACGTGTACCGCGAGGCGCGGGACGCCTTTGAGCAGACGGGCAGCCGGCGCTTTGTCTTGGGCACGGGCTGCGTGGCACCCATCACCGCGCCCTGGGGCAACCTCCGCGCGGCGCGGCAGGCGGTCGATCGCGACTAGGGGCTGTCGCGCCGGCGTGCAGTGCGCGGCGCGGAGAGGCGCTAGAGCGCCCACTACGAACGTCTGCACGCCCGGTTTGCAGTGCGCGCGCCAGAGTGGCCACGACGGACTGCGAGCGGTGGTGACGTGTGGTCGGATGGTACTTGCCGCCCGCGAACTTTTGCAGTACAATGTCGCACTATCCAGAGAGAAGGAGCAGCGGCCACTTGATTAGCGTAGACGAAGCCCTGGCCGAGATATTGAGCCACGTACGGCCCCTGGACGCGGAGCGCGTGCAAGTGCTGGATGCCCTGGGCCGGGTTCTGGCCGAGGAGATCGTTTCCGACATCGACATCCCGCCTTTTGACAATTCCGCCATGGACGGTTATGCAGTGCGCGCCGCCGATATTGCCGGCGCCGCACCCGAATCACCGGTGAGGTTGAGGGTGGCCGGCAGCGTGGCCGCCGGCTACGTGGCCGAGCAGCGCGTGGAGCCAGGCACTGCCATCCGGATCATGACCGGCGCCCCCCTGCCTGCCGGTGCCGACGCAGTCGTGCCCTTCGAAGATACCGGCGATATGGACCGGCCGAAACAGGTTCGGCTGGAAGAGCCGGCGGCCGAGATTGACGTCCGCCGTGCCGTCCGGGCCCGGGACCACACGCGTCCCGCCGGCGAGGACATTCGCCGTGGAGAGATGGCCATGGGGGCCGGACGCGTGATCCGTCCGCAAGAGATCGGCGTCCTGGCTTCGCTGGGGCGGGAGACGGTGCTGGTGCACCGGCGACCGCGGGTGGCCATCCTGGCCACGGGTGACGAGCTGCTCGAGATCCACGAGCCTCTGGCCCCAGGCAAAATCCGCAACTCCAACGAGTACACCAACGCTGCTCTCGTGATGCGCACCGGCGGCGTCCCCGTCCGGCTAGGCATCGCCCGTGACACGAGGACCGACCTGACGGCCAAGATCCGGCAGGGCCTGCAGCAGGGCGCCGACCTGTTCCTGACCTCGGGCGGGGTGTCGGTGGGCGACTATGACGTCGTGAAGGACGTGCTGGGCAGTGAGGGGGAGATGCAGTTCTGGCAGGTGAACATGAAGCCCGGCAAGCCCCTGGCCTTTGGCCTGCTGCCCGGCGGTGTGCCGCTCATTGGACTCCCGGGGAACCCTGTGTCGGCCATGGTCTCCTTCGAGCAGTTTGCCCGCCCGGCCATCCTCAAAATGCTGGGCCACCGCGACCTGGCCAAGCCCACAGTCCGCGCCATCCTTGACCAGCCGGTAAGCAACAGCGGGCGCCGGGGCTTTATCCGCGTCGTGGTCACCCGGCAAGCGGATGGTTACCACGCCCGCACCACGGGCGAACAAGGCTCCGGGGTGCTGACCTCCATGGCCAAAGCCAATGGTCTGGCCGTCGTGCCAGAGGGTATCGAGCACGTAGACGCCGGCAGTGAGCTGGCGGTCCAGATGCTCGATTGGCCCGAGGGTATGAACCCATGACCGGTGGCGGGAGCGTGCCCGTCGTCTCGGTGGTCGGCTCGTCGGGAGTGGGCAAGACTACGGCGCTGGAGCCGATCATTCGTGAGCTGAAGCGGCGCGGCTACCGCGTCGGCACGGTCAAGCACTACGCCCATGGCTTTGACATCGACAAACCAGGCAAGGATTCGTGGCGCCATGCCCAGGCCGGCAGCGACGCGGTGGCCATCGCGGGGTCACACAAGCTGGCGGTGATCCGCCAGCTGCAGGCCGACATGAGCCTGGACGACATCGTACCGCTGTTGGGCGACGTCGACATTGTCATTACCGAAGGCTACAAGCACGGCGACCGGCCCAAGCTGGAGGTCTCGCGCAAAGACAAAGGAACCGCGCTGCTGTGCCGGTCGGACGAGCTCATCGGCATCCTGGCCGATTATCCGATTGACCTGCCGGTACCGCAGTTTGCCCTAGATGATGCCCGGGGCGTGGTTGATCTACTGGAGGAGCTTTACCTGGGACACAAAGGGGAGGATTGGGAATGACCCACATTATCTGTCGTGCCTCGAACTGCCTCTTCTGGGAAGACAGCGTCTGCACGTCCGAAGAGATCGAGTACGAGCCGGACGCCGGCTGCTTGACCTTCCAGGACATCGGCGACCTGGCGCTGGAGGAAGAAGAGGAAGACGAGCTCGATTGGTCCGATGATGAAGAGGAGGACCTCTACGAGGAGGAAGAGGAAGACGATTGGGAAGAAGAGGACGAGATCTGGGGAGACGAGGACGACGACTTGGACGTCTAGCCTGGTTGATGCTCGAATGCTTTGATTCGGTAGTGTGGTGAGCGGCTTGAAGGGTGCGCTGTCGCCCCCTGGTTCAATTGTCCGGCTTGAGCCGGGCCAAAAGGAGAGCAACTTGACAGTCAACCCTGCGGACCTGATCCTGACCAACGGCGCGGTGGTGACGATGAACGCCCCGGGGGACCTCTTTGCCCGGGGCGCTGTTGCCCTCAGGGGGCAGGACATCGTGGCTGTGGGACCGGCCGACGACGTTCTGGCCGGCTGGGAGGCCCCGGAAGTTGTGGACTGCGCCGGCGCGGCGATCTTGCCGGGGCTGGTGAACGCCCACGCCCACGTGCCCATGAGCCTATTGCGCGGCCTGGCCGATGACCTGCGCCTCGACGTGTGGCTGTTTGGCTACATGCTGCCCGTAGAGCGCGAGTTCGTCAGCCCCGAGTTTTGCCGCTGGGGCACATTGCTCTCCTGTGCGGAGATGATCCGCTCGGGAGTCACGACCTTCGCCGACATGTATTACTATGAGGCCGACGTAGCCGAGGCCGCGGCTGAAGCCGGCATGCGTGCCATCTGCGCCGAGACGATCATGAAGTGGCCGACGCCCGACGCGGAGAGCTATGACGAGAGCCTGGCCCGCTGCCGGGCTTTCATCGAGGACTGGAAAGACCATCCCCGCGTCACGCCGGCCGTGGGCCCCCACGCTCCAGAGACAAGCACCAGCGAGATGCTGGAAGCCGCCGCCCAACTGGCCCTGGAACACGGCGTGCCGCTCCTCATCCACATCGCCGAAACGACCGTGGGCGTGGAAGAGACTCAGGCGCTCTACGGTGCCTTGCCCGTCGAGGTGCTAGAACGGCACGGCGTATTGCTGGCCAAGGTGCTGGCGGCTCACTGCGTGCACATCACCAAGCAGGAACGCGAAATCCTGGCCCGGCGGGGTGTGGGTGTGGCCCACAACCCGACGAGCAACCTCAAGCTGGCCAGCGGCCTGGCCGACGTGGTGGGTATGCAGAGCGCGGGGCTGGCGGTGGGCATCGGCACTGACGGCCAGGCCAGCAACAACGACCAGGACATGTTCGAAGAGATGCGTCTGGCGGCGCTCCTGCCCAAGGGCCTGACTCTGGATCCGACCGTCGTCCCGGCATCGCGGGCCTTTGCCATGGCGACCATCGAGGGGGCGCGGGCGCTGGGCTTGGGGGACATCACCGGTTCACTCGAGCCCGGCAAGCGTGCCGACCTGGCAGTGGTGCGCCTCGACGCCGTGCACAACGTGCCTCGCTTTGAGTTGTCGGCCAACAACGTCTATTCGCAGCTCGTCTACGCTGCCAAGGCCCACGACGTAGAGCACGTGTTGGTCGACGGCCGCTGGCTCATGCGCAACCGCGAGCTGCTGACCCTGGATGAGGCCCAGGTCCGGACGGAGGCGCAGCGCATCGCCGGCCAGGTCGGAGCTTTCCTGGCCCGCCGCGAGCAGAGCCTGCTGGACAAGATCGTGGCTTTGGGCGCCCTGCACTGGGGCGAGACGTACGAAGTGCAAGTCAAGGCCCGGGTGCCTGACGAAGCCTCCCTCCTTCAGGCTTTTGACCGCTGCCCCGAGGTCATGGTCATCAAGCCCAGCGAGCGCAAGCAGTATGACACCTATTTCCTGTTCGGCGATGCGGAAGGTGGCGGGCACATCCGTTACCGCGAGGACTATTTGTTGGACCGCGGCCTGGAGGTCAGGCCCCTCTACAGTCTGACCCTGCGCGGGCCGACGAACGAACGGGAGTACGACGATTCTGTCATTCTCTCCCGGTCGCGCTTCACGGCCGACGCCGATCGCAGCCTGCGCTTCTATCGCGAGTACTTCCAGCCCCAGGACGAAAAGCGTGTGGACAAGATCCGGCGCCGGTGGCGCATCAAGTACAAGGGCGTGGAGTTCGCCCTCAACCTGGATCGCCTGACCCAACCGGCGTCCGGCGACCTGTACCTCGAGATCAAGGCCCGCACCTGGAGCAAGCAGGATGCCGTCCAAAAGGCGGAGATGATCTCGGAGCTTCTGGACGTGCTCGGCGTCGACAAAGCGGGCCTGATGCGCGACGAATACGTGCTTTTCTAGTACACGTTCGCAGTGGGCGCTTTAGCGACCAGGAGCGCGGTCGCTGCACGCCGCACCCTACAGCCGGGAATGGGTGGCAATCAAGCGTGACCAAGGCCGAGATCCGGAGCGTCAGGACGATAGACGAGCTCCGCGCCTGCGAAGAGCTCCAGTTCCAGGTGTGGCAGATGCCGGACTATCGAGAAGTTGTACCTTTGCACCTCCTCGTCGCTGGCCAGAAAAGTGGAGGCCTGCTGTTAGCGGCCGTGGACGGCGCCAGCATCCTTGGCTTTGTCTTTGGCTTTCCCGGGCTGAGCTCCGACGGCCGGCCGTACCACTATTCGCACATGATGGCCGTCGCCCCCGTAGTGCAGGGCCAGGGCATCGGTTGGCAGCTCAAGTGTGCCCAGCGGGCAGCGATCCTGGCCCAGGGCCTGGACCGCATCTGCTGGACGTACGACCCCCTGGAGGCCCGCAACGCGCACCTGAACATCGCCAAGCTGGGCGCCGTATGCCGCACCTACCTCCGCGACCTGTATGGACCCATGACCGATGGGCTTAACGCGGGCCTGCCCTCGGACCGCTTCCAAGTCGACTGGTGGATCGCAAGCGAGCGGGTCAGGGAGCGCCTGGCGGGACGGGGAAGGCCGGACCTGCCCGAACCTAATGCCTGGGTCCTGGCCGGCGAGGGGGAGACCGGCGGCTTCCGCGCTCCGGGCAGCATGAACCTCCCTGCGGGCGAGACGAGCGTCGCCGTCGAGGTCCCGGCCAACTACCAGGCCTTGAAAGCGGCAGATCCGGCGCTGGCAATGGCCTGGCGCCTGGCCGCCCGCCAGGCGCTGGAGGCCTGCTTCGCGGCCGGCTACGTGGTGGTCGAAATGGTCCAAACGACGAACGCGACGGGCAGGCGGGCGCACTCCAGCCTGCAGCGCGGCAAGGAGGATCCATGGTCAAGGTCGAGCACATAGAGCTGTACCACGTGCGCCTGCCCCTTGTGCAGCCCTTCGAAACCAGCTTTGGCCGGGAAGACGCGCGCGACACGGTCATCGTCGCCGTCCGAAGCGAGGGCTTGACCGGCTGGGGAGAGGCCGCCACGTCGGTAGGACCCTGGTACGAGTACGAGACGGTCGAGACGTGCTGGCACGTGCTCCGCGATTTCTTGGGCCCCCGTGTGGCCGGGCA
>JBFYTF010000488.1:0-7895 GCA_041300865.1 Anaerolineae bacterium | reverse complement strand
TCAACCGCTGGCCGTGGAGCGCGCGCGCCAGCGCTGGCAGGCCCTCGTAGCCGAACACCAGGATCCAGCTCTGGATGGCACGACGGCCCGCCAGCTTTTGGACTACGTGGAGGCCCAGACACGCTGATGAATGCCACCTCGGTCGATCCGCAAGCCACAAAAAAGAGGTCCTTTGACCCCCTGGTTTTCTGGGTCTCGGCCTCCCTTACCCTTCTGTTCATTCTCTGGGCAGCCCTCTTTCCAGAGTCGATGGAGACGGTCGTCAATGCCATATTCAGCTGGACCACTGAGGTCTGGGGCTGGCTGTACCTGCTCACCGCCTTTCTTCTCGTGGGCGGCTGCATCGTGCTGATGGTCACCCGGTTTGGCGGCATGAAACTGGGCCACCGAGAGGACAGGCCCGAGTTCTCCAGCCTGTCGTGGTTTGCCATGCTCTTTGGTTCGGCCATTGCTGCGGGGATCGTCTTCTGGGGACCGGCTGAGCCGGCCTACCACTATATGAGCCCACCACCCTACTTTGGCGGCGATCCGAAAACGCCCCTCGCCGCGGCCAACGCCATGACCTATTCTTTCTTTCACTGGGGTCTGAGCGCGTGGGCCATCTATGCCATGCTGACCATTCCCCTGGCCCACGCCTGTTACACCCGCGGCCTTCCCTTCAAGTTCTCCAGCGCCTTCTACTATGTCCTAGGCGACCGGGTGCACGGTACGCCGGGTAGGGTGCTGGACATCTTTGCCGTGTTCGCCACCTTGGGCGGCTTGGCGACCACGACAGGCCTTATAGCCCTCCAAATCTCCAGCGGGCTCAAGTACCAGTACGGCTGGCAACTGCCGTCCTGGGGCACCTATCTCATCATCGGCATACTGACCGCGGCCTTCACCCTGGCCGTCTATACCGGGCTGGAGAAGGGCATCAAGTGGGTCGGCAACGCGAACATGGTGGTGTTCATCGCCATGTGGTTCTTTGTCTTGATCCTGGGGCCGACCCTGTTCTTGATCAACCTGACCACCAACTCTCTTGGCCAGTATGTGTTCCACTTCTTGCCCATGAGCCTCTACACGGCACCGGGCATCGAAGGCAACTGGCTGGGCAGTTGGACCATCTTTTACTGGGCGTGGTGGATGAGCTGGGCGCCCTTCGTGGCCATCTTTATTGCTCGCATCTCGAAGGGGCGTACCATCCGCCAGACCGTGGCGGCGACACTCATACTACCGACTTTGGCCGACTTTTTGTGGTACGGCGTTATCGGCGGAGCGGGCATCTACTACGATGTTACCCAGGCGCTGAATGATCACGGGCTGGAGAGTGCCATTTTTGCCATTGCCGAGCACTTGCCGTTGACGGGCCTGCTGGCGATCGTGATCTTTTTTCTGATCGCCACTTTCTTCCTGACTAGCGCTAACTCGGCGGCTCTGGCCTTGTCCATGTTTGTCACTGGCAAGGAGACACCTGGCCGTAACATGCGGGCCTTCTGGGGCATTGCCCTCGGCGCCGTGGCCGCTGTGTTGGCCGGCACGGGAAGCTTGCAGGTCATCCAGACTGCGTCCATCGCCACAGCTTTCCCGCTGATGTTCTTGTTACTGTGGGTGCTATATGGCACGTTTAGGGGACTGGCGGCATACCGGGCGGCAAACCCGGCAGACGCATAGGACCCTTCCGGCGATGGCGGCCGGAGACCGAAGGTAGAAAGGACAGGATTATGCTCGTCAAACACCGAATGACACCGGAGCCCATCATCGTCCGCCCAGACATGTCCATTGCCGAGGCACTGGAACAGATGCGCCACGATGGCGTTCACCGCTATCCCGTGGTCGACACCAGAGGAAAGCTGGTGGGCATTGTAAGCGAGGCGGATCTCCTCTACGCTTCGCCCTCCTCGGTGACGACGTTGAACGTCTGGGAGCTCACCTACCTCTTGAACCAGGTCAAGGTGAAGGCGACCATGACCAAGGATGTCATTACTGTCGACGAGGAGGCACCCATTGAGGAGGCCGCTCGGCTGATGCGCGACCACAACATCGGCGGCCTGCCGGTCACGCGCCGCGGTAAGCTGGCGGGCATCATCACCGAGTCGGATCTCTTTGACGTGTTCCTGGAGCTGCTGATGGCGCAGGAGCCGGGCCTGCGAATGACAGTGCTGGCGCCGTATGTCAAGGGGTCGATGTCCCAGATCAGCGGGGCCATAGCCCAGGCGGGTGGGCTGATCCACTCGCTTAACTCGTTCGTGCCGGAGGACCCTACCCAGTGGGGGTGCATCCTGAAGGTGGCCGAGATCTCCAGGGAAAAGCTCCTGGAGGTGGTGGAGCCGCTGGTGCTCGAGGTGCTCGATATCCGTGAGATGGCCGAGTAAGAAGCAAGGCGTCGGGAAGTGAGCGACGTACGGAGAATAGTCTCCGAGTAAGTTGTGCGATGAGCGTAAACCAATCAATGCTCAATCTTAGGAGGGAGAGGAAACGATGAGCGAAACATTGGAACAGATCTCAACAGCGGTCATCGAGGGCAACCTCGACGACATCGAGGATCTCACCGAGGACGCCCTCGATGAGGGCCTGAACGCCGAGCAGCTTTTGAACCAAGGGCTGATGGCCGGCATGGACTATGTGGGTGTTGAGTTCAAGGCCGGCAACATGTTCGTACCCGAGGTGCTCCGCTCGGCCAGGACGATGCAGCTCTCCATGGATATTCTGAAACCGTTGCTGGTGGAGAGCGGCGTCAAAACCGCCGGCAAGGTGCTCCTGGGCACCGTGAAGGGGGACTTGCACGACATCGGCAAGAACCTCGTCGGCATGATGTGCGAGGGCGCCGGCTTCGAGGTCAAGGATATTGGCAAGGACGTGGCGCCGGAGCAGTTTGTGGAGGCCGTCAAGGAGTGGGAGCCGGATGTGGTCGGCATGTCGGCTCTGCTGACGACGACCATGCGCGCCATGGAGAGCACCATCAAGGTGCTGGAAGAGGCGGGTCTGCGCGATCGGATCAAGATCATCATCGGCGGTGCGCCTGTCACCCAGAGCTTTGCCGAGCAGATCGGTGCCGACGGCTATGCCTCAAACGCCGCGGGCGCGGCAGACTTGGCGAAAAAGCTACTGGCCAGCTAGGGTTGAGGTCAAGGCTGTGGCCTGGACCCAATCTCAACTCTGAGGAAGGAGAATCACTCCATGAGGACAAACTATCCAGTCAATTCCGGCGTACGCTTCCAGATGCTCTCTGACGACCAGCTCCAGGAGCTGTTCGACGGCGTACTCCACGTGCTCGAATACACGGGCCTGGACGTGTACCATGACGAAGGGCGAGAAATCCTAAAGCAAGCGGGCGCCTGGGTCGAAGGCCTCCGCGTGCGGCTACCTGCCTACATGGTCAAGGATGCCCTGGCGAAGGCGCCGCGTTCCTTCACCCTTTGGGCCCGGGATGGTAACCCAAAGCACAACATCCACATCGGACCTGGCCGAGCACACTTTGGACCTGGCCCTACCTGCCCCAACTTTATCGACGTCGAGACGCTGGAGCGGCGGCCCTACGTCAAATCTGACGTGCCCTCTGTCGCCAAGATCGTCGACGCCCTGCCCAACATCGACTTCTGCGAGTCGCTGGGCACGGTGGGCGATGTGCATCACGAGCTGGGCGCGCTGTACGAGTTCGCGGGCATGTTCCCGGACACCAGCAAGCCCATCGTCGCCTGGTCGTACGACCGCTTTGACTCGGCCGGCATCCACGAGATCGCCGTCGCCGAGGCGGGCGGGCAAGCGGCCTTTGAGCGGCGGCCCAACTATGTCCACTACTGCGAGCCACTGTCGCCCCTGGTCAGCACCTTCGAGGCGCTGGACAAACTGATCTTTGCCGCCCGGCACCGCGTGCCCCTGATCTTTACACCGTGCCCCATTGCCGGCGGCACTGCCCCGGTGACGGCCGCGGGCATCATTACCCAGGGCGCGGCCGAGTCGTGGATGGGCCTCACCCTGGCGCAGCTCATCCAGCCCGGCCTGCCGTTTATCATGGGCGGCGTCTTTTCCGTCATGGACATGAGCTCGATGATCCTGGCCTATGGCGCGCCGGAGCTGCCGCTGATGATGGCCGGCCTCACGGAGCTGGCACATTACGCGGGCCTGCCCCTGTGGCAGACGGGTGGCTGCACTGACGCCAAGACCTTTGACGAGCAGGCGATCATCGAAGGCGCGATGTCGGTCTTTTTCTCGGCCCTCACCGGCGGCGACCTGTGCCACGACGTGGGCTATACCGAAAGCGCCATGACCGGCTCGGTGTTTCAGCTCGTGGCGATGGACGAGGCCATCGGCTACTCGCGGCGCATCACCCGTGGCATTGAGGTCAACCCTGAGACCCTCGCCGTCGATGTGATCAAGGCCGTGGGACCCAATGGCCACTACCTGCGCCAGCAGCACACGCGCAAGTTCTACAGGTCCGAGTTCTGGTATCCCAACCTCTGTGACCGCCGCAACTACGAGGAGTGGGAGATGATGGGCAAGACGACATTCAAGGACCGCACCGTGGCCCGCGTGCACGACATCCTGGCCACGCACCAGCCGTCGCCCATCAAGCCGGAAACGCATGCTGTCATCGAGAAGGTCCTGGCCGAGGCCGAAGAACGGGTTGCGAGTACGCAGAAATAGGAGATCAAAGATGAGTAGACTATACGAGCGCATCTCAACCGCCATCATGGAGGGCGAGTCGGAAAAGACGGCCGATCTGGTCCAGAAGTGCCTCGACCAGGGCTTGGTTGCCAAAGAGATCCTGGACAGTGCGATGGTCCCGGGCATGGGCGAAGTGGGCGTCCGGTTCAGGGCCGGCGACATGTTCGTGCCCGAGGTCCTGATGTCGGCCGACGCCATGCAATCAGGCCTCGCGGTCCTGCGGCCGCATCTGATCGCCAGCGGCGTCAAGCTCATCGGCAAGATTGTAATGGGCACCGTCAAGGGCGACCTGCACGACATCGGCAAGAACCTGGTGAACATGATGTGCGAGGGGGCCGGGTTCGAGATCATTGACATCGGCTTCAACGCCGACCCGGACAAGTTTGTCGAAGCGATCAAGGTGCACCAGCCAGACATCGTCGGCATGTCGGCCATGTTGACAACCACCATGCGGGCCATGGCCCAGACGATCAAGGCCATCGAAGAGGCCGGCCTGCGGGACACGGTCAAAGTGATGGTCGGCGGTGCGCCTGTGGATGCCGCCTTTGCCGAGCGCATCGGCGCCGATGGCTACGGCTCCAACGCGCCCTCTGGCACCGACCTGGCCAAGAAGTTTGTCGGCGCGGCCTAGATGAACGACTCCGGATCGCCGGCAGAACGACCAATCGTCGTCATTGCCTGCCAGGTGCTGCAGGATATGCTGGTACGGCTGCTGCCCGAGGGCATGGCCCACCAGGTGACCTTCATGGACTATGGCCTGCACCGTGTGCCGGGCAAGATGACCGGGGCACTCCAGGAGATCCTGGATGGGATCGAGGAGCCCAGCTTGGTCATGCTCGGCTACGGGCTGTGCGGCAACGGCCTGAAGGGCCTGCGGGCTGGGAAGCACACGCTTCTCGTCCCCCGGGTGGACGATTGTATCGCGCTCCTCCTCGGCTCGCGCCGGGACTACTTTCGCGAGTTCGAGGCGGTGCCTGGGACCTACTACTTGAGCAAGGGGTGGCTCGAATCGGGCAGCCATCCGCTGAAAGAGTACGAGGAGTACGTGCCCAAGTACGGCGCCGAGCAGGCTGCCTGGATCATGGACCAGCAGTACCAGCACTACGAGCGGCTGGTGCTCGTCGCTCAGAGCCAGGCTGATCTGGACGGCTACCGTGAGCAAGCGCTGCAAGTCGCCCGCTTCTGCGAGCGGTGGGGCATGCGCTACGAGGAGCTCCTGGGCTCGGACGGGTACGTGCGGCGCTTTGTCGCCTTGGCGTCCAACCTCGCCGCGGCCGGCAGCGACTTTCTGGTCATTCTGCCCGGTGGAGAGATCCGCCAGGAGCAGTTCATCCGGTGATTGCCAATCTAACAGGAGAAGGAACCATGCAAGTACGAAAAACCAACTATACTGTGAACGCCACGCCGACCTTCCAGGTGCTCACCGAGGACGAGATCGAAGCCATCTACTACTCGGCACTGTCCGTGCTGTACGAGACGGGCGTTCGCGTTTACGAACCGGAAGGTGTGCGCGTTGCCTATGAAGGCGGAGCCATCGTCGAAGATACCCAGGCGGACAGCAGCCTGGTCAAAATCCCGCCCTGGCTGGTCGACAAGGCGCTGGCGACGCTGCCGCGCAAGGTGGTCGTCGTCGGCCCAGACCGCAAGCACAAGATGGAGCTCTACAGAGACTCACTCTACTTTGGGGCGGGCTCCGACACACCCTTTACGATCGACCCCTATACGCGCGAGCGGCGCCGCGCGCTCTACAAGGACGTGAAGAACTTTGCCAAACTGGCGCAGGCGTTGCCGAACATCGACTTTCACATGTCCCTGGGCATCGTCCAGGATTCGCAGGTCGGCACCTACGACCGCTGGCAGTACCTGGCCATGCTCGAAGGGACCAACAAGCCGATCAACATCACGGCTGTGGACATTGACGGGCTCCGCGACCAGCTCGAGATGGCCTACATCCGCGTGGGCGGAAAGGACGAATGGCGCAAGGGACCGATCTTTTCCCTCTACATCGAGCCGGTGTCGCCTCTGAGCCACTCGCAAGAGGTGGTACAGAAGCTGCTCTTTGCCAGCGAGAACGAGATCCCGTTCGTCTACACGCCTTGCCCCCTGGCGGGTGCCACGGCACCCTGCACCCTGGCAGGCACCGCGGTCCAGGCCCTCACCGAGAGCCTGTTCGGCATCGTCATCAGCCAGACATGCAAGCCTGGCGCACCGCTCATCATCGGCGGGCTGATGTCGAACATGGACATGCAGACGACCGTCTACTGCTACGGCTCGCCGGAGATGGCCCTGCTCAGTGCGGCCTATACGGACATCACAAAGTGGTTAGGTGTGCCCGAGTATGAAACGGCGGGCTGCTCTGACGCCAAGATGTTTGACGAGCAGGCGGCCATGGAGGCCACGATCAACATCAGCACCGCGGCCCTAATCGGCGGTAACATGATCCACGACGTCGGCTATCTGGAGCAGGGGTTGACCAGCTCCGCGGAGATGATGGTCGCGTCCGACGAGATCATCGATCGCGTCAAGCGTATCCTGCGCGGCATACCGGTGGATGACAGCACCAAGGCCCTGGACGTCATGGACGCGGTCGGCCCGGGCGGCCACTACCTGAGCCACGACCACACCTACAACCGCTTCAAGACCGAAATCTGGCGCCCGAAGCTGACCGACCGCCTCAACTGGGAGAACTGGACCGCGGCCGGCAGCAAGAGCTATCGCGATCGCGTGCACGAGCGGGTAATCGAGCTGCTCGAGGCCGAGACGGAGCCCCTGTTCGACGAAAAGATGTACCTGGAGCTCAAGCGCGTGTGCGAATCGGCCGACGCTCGCCACAAGGACGAGGAGCTGGACTTCCAGTTGTTCGTCTAGCACGAGCGGCCCATGAGTAAGGTCTCCCGGGCAGGGCACTGTGGCCCTGACCGGGAGACTTTACACCACCTGACCGGGACGCTCTCCTGGGCATCTGCCCTTAGGCCGAACTTGGAGGCGTGTCCCCGGCTTGAAACGACGCAGGCATCTGAGGAGGACAGAGTTGGCACGAGCAGAAATCACATCGGGCATCTGCGGCTTTACGGCTACCGTGCAGGCGAGCCAAGAGGGCCGTAAGGTCAAGCTCGATATCCAAAGCGAATGCAAGGCAATCCAGGCGCTGGCCGCCGAGCTGACCGAGGTCGATGCTTTCCAGGAGATCTCTTTTCGCGGCGAGGGGCCGCGTGCGCTGAAAGCCGGCGCCAAGCACTGCTACCACCCGG
>JBFYTF010000135.1:0-5684 GCA_041300865.1 Anaerolineae bacterium | reverse complement strand
GCCGTGGCCGTGTTGGTGTGTTGGCCGGCACTCCACGTGCCGGTCAGAAAGTACTCGGCGGCGGTGCCGGCGGCCAGCGTGCCGTTGAGCGAGATGGCGCCGTACACGTTGTCCGTCAGGTCGACGTTGCTCAGGTCGACCGTGCCCGTGTTGGCAACCACGAATCTGAACTGGGGGTTGGTGCCGGCAGCCAGGTTCGGGCCGGGCGCCGTGTCTGCGTCCGCCCAGGCCGTTCCATCCCAGACATGCTTCTCGACGTCGAGCGCGGCCACGGGGCCGCTCTCGTAGTCGACGCGGATGTAGGCCTGGGTGACGCGCACCGGACTTTCGACGTTAAAGTCAAAGCCCAAACCGTTGACGGTGGCGACGGAGGCCGGGGACCACGGCAGGCCGGTGCTCGGGTCGGTCGTCCAGGTGTCGGTGTAGGTGGTGTAGGCCGTGCCGGGGTTGTGCCGGGGCCCAAAGTAGTAGATGCCGTTCACCCCGAAATTCGTCCAGACCACGTGGAAGCTGTCCGCCACCTCGAGGCGAACCGTCCAGATGATGCTCACCGTGATCTTTGACGCGTCTGGGGGAACGGCCGGCGCGGCGACGCCGGCGCGGTATGACTTGATGTGACTGGCCACGACGTAGGTCGCGTCGCCGTCGTGCGACGGCGCCGGGTCGTCGATCTCGTTGTAGCGCAGGTTGTCGACGTCGGCGGTGGGCACACCTTCCGCCCAGATGCCGATCTTGACGTCGGAGATGGGATAGCGAATCTGGCTGTCTGCCGCTGCGTGCGCACCTGTCAGGTGTGGTGCTGCAGCCGGCAGCAGAGAGACGATTACAACCAACAGCAAGCGCAGCGCGCCCGCCCGCAGTGCCCCGGCGTCGCGGGGCGCCCTTTGACCGGTGTTCATCGGTGGCATCTCCTTTCCCCCTTCGGGTCGTCCGTGCTCCTGTGGCCTATTGACGATCTTGCTACGGTGATGGGAAGGCGGACTGTTCTGTCACCGCCCTGGGAGTCCAGCCGGTTGCCGCGGCGCTGTTGAGCTGCCGGGCAGTGTGACTGGGTTGCGACGCGGTGACTCCTGTCCTACGTTTGCATTATAGCATGGCCGGCTGGCGCTGTCAATGGGGAGGCGGGGTGGCTCGGGGTGGGCGCGTCGCTAGGAGGGTTGTCGCAGGGTCGAGGCTCGCGATGTTTGCTCAGGCATCCATGATGTCATCCGGTTGAAGTCCCAACTCATTCGCAATGGCAGCCAATGCCTGAGAACTGGGCTTTCTTTTGCCCGATTCAACCTGCGAGAGATACGATGTGCTGAGACCGCTGGCTTCTGCCAACCGCTTGCGACTCATGCCTCGATGTTCTCGCCAGACACGTACCGGGTTGGCACCATCCAGTATGGCATAGGTCACCTCGCTTGGGACCAGTTCCTCCCCCGCGGCCATAGCTTTCTTTGCTTCATCGTAGGCCCGCACGTCCTGTAGCATCTCGGCCATTTCTACGAGTCGCTCATACTCTTCATATGGCAGCACCGCCCATTCGGGCTCGCCATTCTTTTCGATCACCTGTACGCTCATCGGTATATCTCCCCACGCGATCCTATACGAAGCACCAGGAGAAGCAACTCCTCACTCTCAATCTCGTAGATTACTCGCCAGTCCCCCACGCGCAGACGATAGCCGGGCCGGTTCTGAAGCTTGGTCACGTCAAGATGCACAGCGTAGGGATCTGCGGCGATGTTGTCCAGGCGACGACGAATTCGCTGAGCAATCTCCTGCGGTAGTTTGCGCAATGTCTTGTCTGCGGTCCGGGTAAACAAGATCTTGTACACGGGCATATCACTTAGTGCGGCTCCCGTGCGGAGGCCCTTGCTCACGCCTGGGATGCGCCTTGTCTACCCTGATTATACACAAAACGGGACCTACTGACAAGCAGACGATGTGGGCTTTCGCTTAGGTTTCCCTCTGGCTCCACGCTCCTGCGTGGGAGCTCCGTGCCGGCGCTCTGCGTCGGTTCTCACCGCCGCCTGGGCGCTCCTGTCCGGGGACGCGGAGCGTCCAGCGGAGGCGTTCCCACGGAGACCGTGGGAACGAGGGTAGCTGCCAGGAGCCGCTGGAAGCCGGCGGTCCCATGGGTGCCGGCGGTACAGGGGGCTGCTCGGGCGCTCTGTACCGCGTCCGTTAGGCCCGCAGGGGCGGGACGCGTGGGATCAGTTGCGCGCGCCCAAGAGCAGGACGGGAGCCCCTTGGGCGTCGAGCATCATGAGCATGCCGCCCAGCTTGAAGTAGTAGGCGACGGAGCTGAGCGCGGTAAAGTAGCCTTGCTCCTGGTCCATGATGCCTTCAGGCTCGGCGCAGGCGACGAACTGGGCGGCAACGGGCCCGAAGGTCAAGGTGGGCAGCTCGGCATAGGTGTCGGTGGCCTCCATGACCTTCTCGATCTGCAGGTCGCCCTCGTAGGGCACGGTGTAGTTGTTGCAGCCGCCCGAGCCAGACGCTTGACCGTCCTCGGCAAAGGTGATGCTCGTCTCTGACAGGGCGAGGACCGGTCGCCACTCCTCGCGCTCGGCATTCCACCAGAAGCCGAGCACCCACTCGGTGCCGGGCACCGGCACAGGCTTGGCCGGATTGTAGGTCAGGAGCCGTTGATCGTTCACGGTATCGGCGATGAGCTGCTCGCCCTCGATGCGGTAGGCCGTCACGTTCTGCATCGACGAGTCATACAGCAGCGACTGATCGTAGAGCTCCACGGGCGAACAGATGTTGGGCGTGCGCGAGGGCGTCATCATGCGCAGCTCGCCCTCGCTGGTGGCGGTGTAGACACCCAGGAAAAAGTTGCAGCCGTCAAAGCCCGCGTAGCGATCCCAGAAGAACAAGACGGTCGCCCGGGTGTCCGGCAGCATGGCCAGGGGTTGATCTGGAGGGCCAAAGAAGTCGAGGTCCCAGGCGGTAGAGACAAGGGGATAGCTGGCCGCGATCTCGTCGACGGCGGCGCCCGCCGTCGCCTGGACCTCGGCCGGGGCGGGGGTGGGTTGCGGTTCCGCTCCGCCGCAGCCCGTCACGAGGGCGAGCAGGACGGCGACCGCAATGGTGAGCGAGATTGAACGCCACGCGTGCTGTGCCATAAGGTACACTCCTTTCGTTCCCTGGAAGAAGGCAAGGTGCGAGCCCATCTTTCCCGAACGCTGGGCCTTGACCGGCCTTGCCCCGCGACCACGTCCGCGCGCAGGGCCGCCAAAGGCGCAGTTTCCGGCGGATGATGTCTTGGCCGCAGCTCTAGGGTATCATGCTTTGGCGCCGAGCAATACCGCCCCAAGGGTGCAATTTGGGTGCAAATGGGTGCAGAACGGCGCCGGGACGCGGCGAGCAAGCTCAAGTCAACGCTGCACGCTGGGCACGTACACGCGGTGTGTCGACTGCCAGAGATCACGGTACACGTAGTCGATGAGGCTGTACCAGCCGGCAGGATCGGTGGTCCCGGGCGCGCGATGCTCGAAAACACCCAGGCCGGCCTGGGCGGCCAGGACCAGGTAATCATCGGCGCCGGGTAGGACGCCGGCCTCCGCCTCCAGGAAATCGTACATCACGCAGTCGATGGCCACCGGGTCCCGGGAGAAGAAGAGGCTGTTGGGCGCCCGGCTGCCAAACGTGATCCAGGGTGCCGGCGGGCTGCTCTGAGTGTAGCGGCTGGCGAACAGGCCATCGCCCACAGTCAGAACGGTCTTGCCCACAAACTGGGGGTGGCGGTAGATGTCCACCAGGGCGTTATAGTCGGGGGTATAGGTGGCAGACTCGGGGAAGACGGGTGGGTGCACTTCGGCGCACTGCTCGATGGTGCCAAAGTGGTTCTTGAAGGACAGGGTGACGTGCGCGTGAGAGTGCTTTTTCATGATGGGCATGTTGATGAGGTAGTGGGCGTCGACCAACACCTGGCTGATGCACTGCTCGGGCACAGCCGGGACACCGGCCGGTGGCGCAAAGACCACCCGCTCTGCCAGGCTGAAGCCCCGGTCGTTGACGCCGCGGCCGGAGAAGTTGACCTGGGGATAATCGCAGCCGGCCCGGAAGCGGTCGGGGATGGCGCGGGCGGCATCGAAAACCCAGATGTCGGACTCGGCAACGCCCATCTCGGTGAGGCCGCCGATGATGCGGTTCACCGGCTCGATGAGGGCATCAATGTAGTTGTCAGCATCGGCGACGGTGGCGTTGTTGAGGTTGACCTTGACGGCCACGCGCTCGCCCGGGACATAGCCGGGGATGAGGGCCTGCCAGGCGGCCGCCGGGCTTGACGTGTCCGTAAGGGACATGAGGCCGTCGTCCACCATCCTGTCTACTTCGGCCTGGCTGACATAATCGCCGTACCACCCGGTGGCATAGTCCCAGGAAGTGGCGTAGGGGTTAAAGACGTGGACCACCCGGGGCGGGGCGGCGGTGGGCGCGGCCGGCGCCGACGGGCGAGCGCCGGACAAGGGTCCGGGGGCGCGTGGCTCGGCATCTGCCTGGAGAGGCAGGCGCCCGTTGGCCGCGGAGAGCGCGAGGCAGCCCGCGGCTGCTGCCGTCCGTGAGAGAAACTGCCTGCGCGTCATTCTGTCCCCTGCTGGGACGGCTTTGGTCGCCATGCGTATTCCTCCCTGTCTCAGATAGTAGGTGCGTCTGCCATTGTAGCGCAAAGTGGCGAACCGGGCAAGTCTCGGCGGCACAGGGCGCACGCAGCCATTCTCAGTATGGCTTGCCACCCTGGGACAACCTGCCCTCAGAAGGACCATGTAGTGGCGACTTCAGTCGCTAATGGCCAGAAAACGACTGAAGTCGTCACTACTATACTGCCGAACCCCTGCTGCCCGGCCCTCGGAAGGACCATGTAGTGGCGACTTCAGTCGCTAACAGCCAGAAAACGACTGAAGTCGTCACTACCATACTTACCGAACCCCTGCTGCCCGGCCGAACTTGCCCAAACCGAGAATTGCTGAGGGTACTCGGGGTGCAGTTGACGCCTGCCCGGTCTTGGGCTATAATCGGGCCGGGCACCACGAGGGATGAAAACGTCTGGGAACGCCAGCATCTTGCTGGCAACGAGGAGCCGGCAAGATGCCGGCGCTCCCAGGGCGCAGGGGCAACGAGGGGCCGGCAGGATGCCGGCGCTCCCAGGGCGCAGGGGCTATTATCGCAGGAGGACAGGGGAGATGCTTCTAATCGACAACGAAACCGGCAAGCCGATCGGCACCATTAGCGAAGCGCAGCTCCAGGTGCTGGTGGCACAGCTCGAGGAAGAGGACGCGGAAGACCAGGACTATTACATCGACGCCGGCACCCTCGACTGGTTCGAGGACGAGGCCGTCGATCCGGCGCTGACGGCGCTGCTGCGCAAAGCGCTGGGTTCGCGCGAGGGCATGGAGATCCGCTGGACGGAGGAGTAGACCCCGCCCTTCAGCCTTCCTCGGTCACGGCGTCCAGGACCTGGTGCGTGCGGCGGTCGACGAGAGCGGCCACGGGCTTGAGCGTCAGGGCATAGAGCCCGAAGGCATAGGCGGCCGCGAGGGGCAGAGTGACGACCTGGGCCGGGGGCCAGAGGAGGGGTGGCAGCAGGAAGAGGGCCGCCACGGGCGGCATGCCTGCCAGCCAGGCGACAAAGGCACCCGCGTTCCCTCCTCGCCCACCCAGGGCCTGCAGCGGCGCCCGGTAGGGGGTCAGGACCGACG
>JBFYTF010000164.1:0-24917 GCA_041300865.1 Anaerolineae bacterium | reverse complement strand
CAGGGACAGGCCGCCGACAAAGACCTGCTTGCTGCGCGCTTGCAGGTCTTCCAGCGCCGCCTCAACCGCGCCGGTCCACTCCTGCCAGCGAATGCGCGTGAGATCAACGGGGCTGGTGCCGTGGCCGGGCAGCAGGGGAGCCCGGACCGCCAGTCCCCGTGCGGCCAGGTAGCGGCCCAGGGGGCTTGTCTCTGCGGCCGAGCCTGTAAAGCCGTGGATCAGTAGGGCGCCGATGGGTCCACCCTCCGCGGAGTAGGCAGCAGGACTGATATTGAGATTATGTGGAGGTTGGGGCATTCTTTCTCCTCGTTGAGATTCTCGGCGCGGAGAGCCTATTTCTTGCCCAGCATGCCTCCCAAGCTGCCGGCCAGATCGTCCAATCCACCCCCGCCACCCTGCAGGGCGGCGTCAAGCTGCCCGGCAATGGGTGCCGGGAGCTTGTCTTTCAGGAAGCCGACGACGATGGTTACTGCCTGCCGCGCCTGTTCCTGGCTGATGCCGACTTTCGACGCCACCAGGTTCACTACCTCGTCCATAGGTCCGTTCCTCCTGGCCTAGATTTGCTGCGCCTATTGTATCACGTCTGCGCCGGACCGCCAAAAGCGTGTGCCACAAAATGTGGCACAACCCGCAAGTTGTGTGCGCTCAGGGCCGGCCAAGGGCGGCTGCGCGATGGACCAAGACGCTGAGGACCTGGCCTTCGCGCTGCAGGCGACCCTCGACCCACAGGAGTGGGGAGTCGCGCAGGGCAGTGCGGTAGCGCTCGTACACGTCGGGCCGGACGATGAGGTTCATGAGCCCCTCCTCATCCTCCAGGGTGACAAAGAGGTGTCCTTTGGCCGTCGGTGGCCGCTGGCGGACGACCGCCCAGCCGGCGACACGCACCAGGTCGCCGTCGCGCCGGCCCTGGAGGGTGCGGCTATCGATGACTCCCTGGGCTTGCAGTGCCTCGCGGTAGAGGGCCATGACCTGGTCGCCAGGAGCCATGCCCAGGAGCTCGTACTCCCAGGCCAGTCGCTCGGCGTGTTCCAGGGAGGGCAGGGCTGCCGGTTCGATGGGCAGGTCCAAGTCCAAGCCCTCTTCCTGGTAAATCAGCCCGCCCAGTTCCCACAGCAGGGACCGCCGGTCGCCGAGACCCTCCAGCGCCCCGGCGCGCACCAGGTTCTCGACCACCGGCCGGGGAAGGCGGGTGCGCCGGCAAAAGGAGGCGAGGTTGGCAAAGGGCTTGTGGCCGCGGCGCTCCACGATGCACGTCTGCCAGGCTTCGCCCAGCCCGTGCACGTAACGCAGCCCTAGCCGGATACTCCCCTCCCCTTCGAGGGTACAGGCTTCCTGGCTGAGGTTGACGTCGGGGTGGAGGATCGGGACGCCGTGGTGGCGGGCATCCCCGGCTATGACCTCAGGCGGGTAAAAACCCATAGGCTGCTGGTTCAGGAGGGCGCAGTAGAACTCGGCGGCAAAGTGGGCCTTGAGGTAGAGGGTCTGGTAGGCGACCAGGGCAAAGGCCGCGGCGTGGGACTTGCAGAAGCCAAAACCGGCAAAGGCCTCCACCTGGTCAAAGGCCGCCTCCGCGGCGTCGCCCTCTACGCCGTTGGCCTGGGCGCCGCGGACAAACCGCTCGCGCAGTGCTGCCACCGCCTCTTGTGAGTTACTGCGGCTCAGGGCGCGCCGCAGGCGGTCGGCCTCGGCCGGCAAAAAGCCGGCGATGGCCATGGCGACGCGGATGACCTGTTCCTGGAAGACGATCACGCCCAACGTCTCGCCCAGGATCGGCTCCAGGGCGGGGTGGGCGTAGGTAGGATCTTCGAGCCCCTGCCGGCGGCGCAAGTAGGGGTGAACCATCCCACCCTGGATAGGCCCCGGCCGGATCAAGGACACGCCCACGACAATGTCCTCGAAGCGCTCCGGCCGCAGCCGGGGCAGCATTTGGGCCTGGGCGCGGCTCTCTACCTGGAAACAGCCCACGGTGTCGGCTCGCTGCAGGAGCTGAAAGACGGCAGGATCGTCCAGGGGCAGGTGCTCCAGGTCCAGATATTGCTGCTTGCGCTGCATGAGGCGCAGCGCCTCGTCGATGGCGCCCAGGGTGCGCAGCCCGAGGAGGTCGATCTTGATCAGCCCCGCGTCTTCGACACTGTCCTTGTCCCACTGGACGACGACGCGGCCGGGCATCGTGGCCCGCTCCAGGGGCACCACCTCCACGAGGGGTGCGGCGGTGATGAGCATGCCACCCACGTGAATGGAGAGGTGGCGGGGGACGCCGTCCATCTGGCGTAGCAGGGCGAGGAGGAGGGGCCAGGGAAGTTGCGGGGTGGCGGATAGGGGGCCTGGTGGATCCAGGACTTCTGGCGCGGAGGTGGGGTCCCAGGCGATTTCCCCGTCCCCTCCTGGGGCAAGGGGCAGGCCAGATTCGAGGAGGCCGGCAGCGGCCAGGGCCGAACGGGTATCCAGCGACTTGGCGGCACGGTCGATGACGTCCGGGGGAAACGCCAGGGCCTTGGCCACTTCGCGCACCGCGGAGCGGGCACGATAGGTGACGACGTTGCACACCATCCCCACGTGCTCCTGGCCGTAGCGCTCATAGACGTACTGGATGACCTCCTCGCGGCGATCGGCGGCCAGGTCCACGTCGATGTCGGGCATGGTCTGGCTGCCCTCGCTCAGAAAACGCTCGAAAAGAAGATTGTGGCGTAGGGGATCCACGGGCGTGATACCCAGGAGGTAGGCAACCAGGGAGTTGGCCGCCGATCCCCGGCCCTGGCAGCGGACGCCCTGTTCGCGGGCAAACTGCACAATGTCCCAGACGACGAGAAAGTAGCCGGCCAGGCCCATGCGCCCGATCACTCCTAACTCGTGATCCAGCTGCGCCCGAGCCTGGGGGGTGACGGGCTCGATCTTGAGCGGCAGAGCGGCCAGACAGAGGTGGCGCAGGTAACTGTCGACGGTGTGGCCCGGCGGCACGCCAAAGGTCGGCAGGCGCTGCGCGGCAAAGTCGAGGCTGACCTCGCAACGGGCGGCGATCTCCAGGGTGCTGCGCAGGGCCTCGCGTAGACCGCCAAAGAGGCCGGCCATCTCGCCGGGAGACTTCAGGAAGCGCTCGGAGTTGGGGTGGAGCAGGCCGGCGGCCAGGGCTTCGGGCAGGCTGGTATGGTGCCGGATGCAGGTGAGCACATCGTGCAGGCGTTGGCCCTCGCGCCGGGCATAATGGACGTCGTTCGTAGCGACGAGGTCCACGCCCATCCGCCGGGCGAGGGCGACAAGGGCTGCCGCCAGGCGGCCATCATCAGACAAGTAGTGGCGCTGAACCTCGATCCAGAAACCTCCGCCAAAGATCTGCCGCAGCCGGCCGGCCGCCCGGTGCGCCTCTGCCTCGTTGCCTGCCAGGAGGGCGGAGGCAACGGCTCCCTGGCGGCAGCCGGAGAGGCAGAGGAGGCCCTCGGCATGCCCGGCCAGATCGTCCCAGGAGAGCAGGGCGTGTCCCTTTTGCCATTTCCCCTCTGTGAGGCCGCCCGTGGATGCCGCCTGGCCGATGCTCAGGAGCCGGCAGAGGTTGGCATAGCCCTTTTGAGTCTCGGCCAGGAGGGTCAGGTGGTGGCCCTGCTCCGCGCCGGCCATGTTGACCTCCGCGCCAACGAGGGGCTTCAGGCCCTGCTCGCGGGCCGCCTGCCAAAAGCGCACGATCCCGTACAGCCCCTGGTGATCGGTGAGGGCCAGGGCCGGGTAGCCCAGGGCCATGGCCTGCTCCACCAGCGCCTCGGGTGACGACGCGCCGTCGAGGAGAGAAAAGTAGCTATGGCAATGCAGCTCGACGTATTCAGGGGCCATGGGCTCAATCGTAAACCCGGGCCAGGAACCAGCTACCGGCGGGCAGTTCCCGGTAGAGAAGGCAGAGGAGGCCTGTGTCGGTGGTCACCTTCACGTACTCCCGCCAGACGGCGACGGCGGTTGGCTCGGGTTGGGGCTGCCACCAATTGGTGTGGACCCGCCAGCGGTTATACACTTCCTGGATGGTGTGGGAGCCGCCGCGCCAGGCAAAGCCCTCCGGCGTCTCCCCGGGACCCCAGGTGTGGAGGGGTTCCCCCGCGGGCCACAGGCGGGTCATGGTTCAGCCTCGTCCAGCCAGCCGACCCGCCACTCGGGCAGGGGAGCGCCGGGCTGGGCCAGGACGGCCCGGCGCAGGCAGTTGCTGCCAAAGCGGGCCGCCAGGTAACGTTGTACCTCCCGCAGTTTGGCCTGGCGCTCATCCTCGGGGGGGAACAGAGCAAGCTGCTCGGCGACGACGTCCTGGATCTGTTCCAGGATCACTGACAAGCCTACGGCAGCCGCGGACCAGGGCATCCCGTCCAACAGCCCGGACAGGGCGCGCACCACCCGGTCCTCCTCGGCCAGGGGAAAGAGAAAGGTGCGGGTTTGCTCCTGCCTCGTGCCGTCGTCGAGCTGCACGGCCAGGCGAACCTGGCCGCAGGCGCGCAGGTTTTCTCGGAGCCCGGCCAGGAGGGGGGCAACCAGGCGGCGCAGGGCCAGAAGCAGGGCCTCCCTCTCTACCAGGGGTGCCGGCAGCTCCAGGTCTGCTGCCAACGCCGGACTCTGCCGGCGGGGGACGATGGGCCGGTCGTCCTCGCCGCGGGCACAACGCCGGGCCAGGATGCCAACACGCCCGAACTGCTGCCAAACCGCCGCCGGGGAGAGGGCGCCATACTGCCCCAGGGTGCGCAGACCGAGGAACGAAAGCCGCTGCAGTGTGTCTCCGGTTAGGGGGAGCAGCGTCACCGGCAGGGGCCGCAAAAAGTCCTTTTCTCGAGCTCGCTCGACGGCGCGCAGGTGCCCCGGCGAGACGCGTTGGGCAGCCGCCTGGGCGGTGAACTTGCAGCTGTTCCACCCCAGGGCAGGCTGAAGGGCCTCGCCCAGTTGCCGGCGCACCTTGCGCCCTACGTCGCGGCACAGGGCCACAGCCGCGGGCTGCCCTTGCCCTGCTTCCAGCTCTACGTAGGCCGAGCCCCAGCCATGGGCCTCTACCCTGGGACTGGTCTCTTCCAGCAATTGGACCAGGGCCTCGAACTCGGCCCGGCAGCGTGCCACGTCGGCGTCTACCAGGTGTGCCTCGGGGCAACGAATCTGTGCCGTCCTGGCCGCCATACCCGGCACAACACCGCGCGCCGCCGCCTGGGCCGTGAGGCCAAAGACCCGCTCCTCCGGCCCCACCAGGACGAGGGGCAGGCCAACCAGCTCGGCGTGATCCCGCTGCAGCAGGGCGGCGGCAAAGTAGGGGATGGTGCAGTAGAGGACGGGCACGCCGGGTGCTCCTTTCTCCTTTCCGCGCTCGTGGGGCTAACAGGCAGCCACTCTTTTTCAGGCCTTGAACCTGGGGGCGGGCTTAGAGGCCATTGCCGCGGACTGTGCCGTTGAACTCGATGGCCAGTGTGACGGCGCCACCCGTGGGTCCCAGTTGGTTTTTGAGCACCTCCACCCGCGCCTCATAGCCTCGCACATCGCCCTGCTTCTGGATCCAACGCTCGCGGGTAACTTGCAGCCGCACGGCGGCATTGTGGGCCAGGGCAGAGAGGGCCGGAGTGCCGGTCGCCGGCGACTCGTGCAACACGAGGAGGGCCATGCCCGCCCGGGCCAGGGCGGCCGGCAGGCGGTTCAGGGTGGCTGCCAGGGCTTGCTCTGCTCGAGAATCGGTCCAGGCCAGATCGACAACGTCCAGGACGGCCGCGACCAGGCTGCCGTTTCGCGCCAGGGCCTCAGCAGTGGCCAGGGCTTCCAGCAGGTCGTGGGTGGTGCCCACCCAAAAGCGAGAGAGGTCCAGGCCGCAGCGATGGGCATAGTCGGCGTCGAAGTAGAGGGCCTGGTCAATGTAGGCGACCTCGCCGCCGCCCTCCTGAGCCTGGACCAGAAACTTGAGGGCCAGGGTGGTCTTGCCCGAGGTCGCGGGCCCCACCATCTCGTTGAGCTTGCCCCGGGGCAGGCCGCCAATCTTCAGGGCTCGATCCAGGGCCGGAAAACCGGTGGAGATGTGGGGCACGCCGGCCATGCCGGCCGGCCGGCCCTGAACCACTGACCAGGGGCCATAGCGACGGCGAATGGCTGCCACAGCAGCGTCCAGTCGGACTTGTTTTCGCTTGCGATCTTGCACGCTAACCCCTCAGCTCAGCGACGTGAAAGCTATTATACAGAACATTCGTTCGAATGTCAACCAGCTTGATGCAAGAGCAAGCCGGAAAGAAACGCTTGTACGCTGTGAAATTACAGCGTTTTCCTTGAGGCGTGGGCAGTCAGGATGCAATATTTAACAAAGCCAGGGTCCCGGCCGGAGTTGACACCCGGCAGAAAGGATGATAGAATTACACAAAATAGAAGATGGATGTGCTGGGGGAGCTTGGGACGCCAGGCTGAGAGGGCAACCAGTTGTTGCCGACCCCTTGAACCTGACCTGGATAATGCCGGCGTAGGGAAGAGGAACGCGAGAGACCGGTGAACCGCCAGCCAAGGCCAGGCGGTTCACCGGTTTTTGGTACCTCGGATGAACTCGTGGTTGGTCCAACATCGCAGGGCGAGCTGCCAGCCCGCCGACGGAGGAAGAGGTGAGAGCCATTATCGTCGCCAGTGGAGAAGCACCCGGCGCCCGGGACTGGGCCCGCTGGGTGCGGGAGGAGGATCTGATCATCGGTGCCGACGGCGGCGCAGCGCACGCCCTCGCCTACGGCCTGTCGCCTGACATCATCATTGGCGACATGGATTCGTTCACCGGTCTCCCCCGAGACCTACCGGTGCTGCAGCGGGCACGCCGCATCCAACATCCCCGCGCCAAGGACGAGACCGACCTCGAACTGGCTCTGACTTACGCCGCTCAGCAGGAGGTCGACGAGATCGTGGTCCTGGGAGCGCTCGGCGGCAGCCGGCTCGATCACATGCTGTCCAACGTGCTCCTGCTCGCCATGCCCGCGCTGCGCGGCCACCGCGTGCTCATCGTCCATGGCGGCCAGGAGGCGATGCTCCTGCGGAACGGCGAAGCTGTGGACCTCGCCGGCAGCCCCGGTGACCTGGTCTCCCTCCTCCCCCTGGGCGGCGACGCCCGCGGCGTGACCACCACCGGCCTGGCCTGGCCACTGGCCCACGACACCCTCCGTTTCGGACAGAGCCGGGGGGTGAGCAACGAGATGAGCCGCTCCGAGGCACGCGTCGAGCTCGAAGAGGGCTACTTGTGGGTGGTGCACGGAGTTCCAGGCGACGAGTAGGGCTGGCTCTTACCGCAATTCGGGTCCCCTGCTCGCCAAGCCAACGACTGAACGGAAAGGTGATGAGAAGTGAAGACCAAAACATGGTTTGTGCTGTTAATGGTATTGGGACTACTGGCCGGCTGCGGGGCGGAAGGCACCGCTACGCCCGAGGCGTCGCCGGGTGCGACGGACGAAGCCGCGCCGGCCGCGACACCTTCGGACGGCGACGACGTTGACCGCACCCTGACAATCATGACTCACGACAGCTTTGACGCCAGCGACGAGGTGGTGGCCGCTTTCCAGGAAGCGTGCAACTGCCAGGTGCAGTTCTTGCGCTCAGGCGATGCCGGCTTGATGCTGAACCAGGCCCTCCTGAGCAAGGGCAACCCGCTGGCCGACGTCATCTATGGCGTGGACAATACCTTCCTGAGCCGGGCGCTCGAGGGCGATATCCTCGAGCCGTACGAATCGCCTGCCCTGGAGCAGATCGACGACGACCTCGAGCTTGACCCTTCCTATCGCATGCTGCCTGTGGACTATGGCGATGTCTGCCTGAACTATGACCGGGCCTGGTTTGAGGAACAGAACCTGGCTCCGCCCGAGAACCTCGAGGACCTGACCCGGCCAGAGTACAAGGATCTCCTTGTGGTCGAGAACCCGGCGTCCTCTTCGCCCGGGCTTGCCTTTCTCCTGGCCACCATTGCCACCTTTGGCGAGACAGGCGACTACACCTACCTCGACTACTGGGCCGAGCTGCGGGCCAACGGCGTGCTGGTGGCCCCCGGCTGGGAAGATGCCTACTATGGCAACTTTACCTATGCCTCGGACGGCGATCGTCCGCTGGTGGTCAGCTATGCCAGCAGCCCGCCGGTGGAAGTCTATTTCGCCGAGGGCGCCTTTGACGAAGCGCCGACAGGGGTCGTGACGGGCGACGGCAGCTGCTTCCGCCAGGTCGAGTTCGTCGGCATCCTGGAGGGCACGGAGCAGCGGGAGCTGGCCGAGAAATGGATCGACTTCATGCTGGGCGAGACGTTCCAGGAGGACATCCCCCTCAAGATGTTCGTTTTTCCTGCCAACTCTGAGGCAGAGCTGCCCGAGGTCTTTCGCGAGTTTGCCATAGTGCCGGAAAATCCGGCCAGCCTGCCGGCGGAGGCAATCGAGGAAAACCGCGAAACGTGGATCCGGGCCTGGACGCAGACGGTGCTGCGCTAGGCGGCTTGTCAGAGCTTGCTCGTCCGTAGCGGGCGCCAGCGCCCTATGACAGCGCTCGCGCGCCCGCTGCGAACGGGGCGTCCAACAGCCCGTTAGCCTTCCTGGGACCAGTCGTGGTCGAGCGCCTGGAAGCGGCGGTGCAGCTCTGCCACGGCTTCCCGGGCAATAGGCAGATCCTCCTGCACCCACCGGATGTTCTGTTGGATGTGCTCCGGGTCGGTGGTCCCGACAATGGCCGTGTCGGCACCGGTTGGCCACAGGCGAGGGAGTAGGCGCTTGCATTTTGCGGCGTCTTGGGGTACAATCGGATCGCGGCCGACCTCCGGGCACCGGCATTTCCCGCGCCGGGACCGGCCGTGGTATAATGTGAAGAGAAACGAGAATCTTGGCACCCCGGGTGCTTGGAGAGGAGTAGAACATGATCAAGGTCAGTATCGATAGTGTACGGGCCAGCTTGCTTTCCCAACATCGCGTGGTGGTTCTCAAGGAAGAGGGCATGGATCGTTACCTGGCCATCTGGATCGGGCCCTACGAAGCTGACGCCATTACCATCAAGCTTCAGGGCGTAGAGATTGCCCGGCCGCTAACCCACGACCTCCTGGAACAGGGTATCCGCAAGCTGGGGGCGCAAGTTTCTCATATCCTGGTGAACGATCTGCACGACGATACCTTCTATGCGCGGGTGGTGATGGATAGGGAGGGGGAGCGCATCGAGCTCGATTCCCGGCCGAGCGACGCCATTGCCCTGGCTGTGCGCGTCCAAGCGCCCATCTTTGTCAGCGAGTCGGTTATGGAGCGGGCAGGTGTCGTGCCCGAAGAAGAGATCGACATGGATCAAGTGAGCCCGGAGGAAGAGGAGCAGTTGGCACCCTACAAGGACTTTATCGAAGGGCTGGATCTGGAGGATTTGGGCGACTGACGCATTGTCCATGGCGGATCGCTGGCCTGTCATCGAAGAGCCAGTGCCCATCGATCGAGCGTGATCCAGGGCTCCTGCTAGAGATTGTTCTGCCGGCAGGAGCCCGCTTTGTCCAAACCCTGGCAAGGAAGGCATGGCGTGAGCGAAAGCGGCCGAATTGAGCGACTTCCCCCGCAAAACGCGGAAGCGGAAGAGGCGGTCCTGGGGTCGATCCTCATCGATCCCGACGCCGTTATCCGCGTGGCTACCATTCTCCAGCCGGGCGACTTTTATCGCGAAAAGCACGGCTGGATCTATGACACGGCTCGGGCGCTCCACGAGCGGCGTGAGCCCATCGACTTTCTCACCGTCTGTGATGAGCTGGAGCGCCGCGAGCAGCTCGACCAGGTGGGTGGCCCGGCGTTCATCATGTCGCTCATCAACGCCGTTCCCACGTCGATCCACGCCGAGCATTATGCGCGCATCGTCGAGCGCACCGCCACCCGCCGCCGCCTCATCGAGGCGGCGAGCCAGATCGCGGTGTTGGCCTACCAGGAGGCCGACGACGTGGACGAAGTCGTCGACCGCGCCGAGCAGGTGTTGTTCGGTGTCTCGGAGCGGCGCCTGTCCCACGACCTGGTTCCCATCAAAGTGATCCTGAGTGCCTACTACGATCGCATCGAGTACCTGACCAGCCACCAGGGCGAGCTCATCGGCATTCCCACCGGCTTTGGCGACATCGACAAGCTTCTGGGTGGCCTGCAGCGCTCGGATATGGTCATCCTGGCGGCCAGGCCGAGCGTGGGCAAGACCTCCCTGGCGTTGAGCATCGCCCACAACGCGGCGCAAAAGTTCCGCCAGAGGGTAGCCTTTTTCAGCCTCGAGATGTCGGCTGAGCAGGTGGTGCAGCGGCTCATCTCGGCCGAGACGGGCATCAATTCGCAGCGACTGCGCCGGGGCGATATCGACCTGGACGAGGAGTGGACCCGCTTCATGAAGGCTGCCGCCGACCTGTCGGAGATGCTGATCTTTATCGACGACACACCGGGCGTGTCGGCCCTGGAGTTGCGCACCAAGGCCCGGCGGCTGCATGCCGAGACGGGCGTCGACCTCATCGTCGTCGACTACTTGCAGCTCATGCGCGGCGAAACCCGATCCGAGAACCGGGTACAGGAGATCTCGTCCATCTCTCGGGCCTTGAAGGCGCTGGCCCGGGAGCTGAACGTGCCGATCCTGGCCCTGTCGCAGCTCTCCCGCGGCGTCGAGGCGCGGACCGACAAGCGGCCGATCCTGTCGGACTTACGAGAAAGTGGAGCTTTGGAACAAGACGCGGACGTGGTGATTTTCATCTACCGCGACGAACTTTACAACGAGAATACCGAGCGGCGCAACATCGCCGATATCATCGTCGCCAAGCACCGCAACGGGCCGACAGGCACCGTGGCCCTCTATTTCAAGAAGGAGCTGGCCCAGTTCCTGCAGGCCGAAGTGCGCACCGAAGTGGTTGACATCTACTAACCGGCGGGAGGCAGTCACGTCCCATGATGGCACTCGAAGCTGAGCACCCACGCCTGCGCCGCCTGCTGGACTGGCTGCTGCCCCTGCTCGTTGGCGGGGCGGCGCTGGTCGTCTATCTCCAGACGCTGCTGCCAAGCGTTGGTTGGGGCGACATTGCCCGCTTTCAGTACGTGGCGCGGGTGTGGGGTATCCCGCATCGCTTTGGCTACCCGCTCTACATCGCCCTTAGCCGGCTTTTCGGATACCTGCCCGTGGGCGACCTGGCCTTCCGCATCAACTTCATGTCGGCCCTGTTCGCGGCACTGGCCGTCATCACCGTCTATCTCCTGGTCGTGCACCTCTCGGGCAGCCGCGTGGGGGCGGTGGCAGCCGCGCTGGCCTTTGCCTTTTCGCGGGCCTTCTGGGGGCAGGCGGTGGTCGCCGAGGTGTACAGCCTCAACACCTTCCTCATCGGTGCCGTGCTGCTCATCCTGCTGGTCTGGCAGCGCAGCCGGAGGCCGGCCTGGCTCTACCTGGGCATCGGCCTCTACGCCCTCAGCTTTGGCAACCACATGACTGTCGTGACCCTGTTGCCGGCCGTGCTGTACCTGCTGCTCGCCACTGAACCGCGCACAACGCTCAAGCCTGGAAGGGTGGCTGTCCTCGGCAGCCTGATGTTCTTGGGGGCGCTCCAGTATCTGTACGTCATCCTTCGCGCCCAGCAGCAGCCGTTGCTGAACGAGCTGGGGCCCTTTTCGTGGGATGGCTGGATCCATTGGATGACGAGGAGCCGCTTCCCCGGCCAGTTCTTTGGCTTTGGCCTGGGCGACCAAGTCGACCGGCTGCGCACCTTCCTGGAGCTGTTGGAGAAGCAGTTCTACCGCTGGGGTTACATCCTGGGTTGGATCGGCGCTTGGGAGCTGCTGCGCAGCAGCAAGCTGCCGGCGGAGCCCGGCGCAGAGAGGAGGGGCACTCTGCGGGGCACGGAGCCCTTTGCCTTCCTGGCCCTGGCGATGCTGGGCATCACCGTCTTTGGCATGAACTATGGCGGGGTCACTTTTCGCATCTATCTCATCCCGGCCTACCTGATCTTTGCCGTGTTCATCGGCTGTGCCATGGGAGCGCTGCTGGACCTGGCACGGGGCTGGCCGCGGGCGCTGGCCGTCCTGGCATCTGCCGGCCTGGCAGTCACCTTCCTGGCCATGCCTCTCTACCCACTGTGGCAGAACTGGAACCTGGTGGATGAGAGTGACAACGTGTACTATCGTGTCGTCGCCGAGCGCTTTGCCGATGCGGCCGGCCCGGACTTTGTCCTCGTCGACTCGGAGGTGCGCTACGACGACCTGGAGGCCATCCTCTACGAGGCCTGGGGCGAGAGGGGATGGTACGCGGCGCGCTGGATCCCGCCCGGCGACATCGATGCCTGGCTGGGCCGGCGCCCGGTGTATGCCTGGGACGATGGCGCCGCCTATCAAGACGGTTACGAGCGCGAGCCCGTGCCGGGGCTGCCCGGCATGGTGCGCTTGACGGGAGTAAAGGAACAATGAAAGGCTTTGCCGGATTTCCGGCGGGCAAACAGGCGTCCACGCCGGTGCCCGAGCTCTTTTTCGCCGAGCTGCTGCCCGAGATCGACCACCTGGGCGAGCTGAAGGTAACGCTGCACATTTTCTGGCTTCTGGCCCAGCACAAGGGCGAACGGCCCTACGTCGCCGGCGACGAGCTGGCCGCCGACGGCCGGCTGCTGGCCGGCTTGGCGGTCACGGGCCGGCCGGCTGAGGAAGTGCTGGCCGACGCCCTGGAGCGGGCGGTGGTCCGCGGCACGCTGCTCCGCGCCTACACCCCGCAGCGCGAGTGGTATTTCGTCAACAGCGAACGGGGCCGCCAGGCAGTGGAAGAGATGCTGGCCGGCAAGTGGCTGCCGGTCACGGACGGCGAGGCAGTCGAGGTACAGGTCCAGCGGCCGAACATCTTTGTCCTTTATGAGCAGAACGTCGGGCCATTGACGCCGCTCCTGGCCGAAGAGCTGCGGGAGGCCGAAGATAGCTACCCGGCCGCCTGGATCGAGGACGCCTTTCGCGAGGCCGTGGAGCTGAACAAGCGAAGCTGGCGCTACATCCAGCGCATCCTCGAGCGCTGGGCGACGGAAGGAAAAGGCGATGAAACAGCTCGGCGAAGCCGTGAAGGCGATCCTCGCCGCTTCATCGAGGGCAAATATGCCGACTATGTCGAGCACTAGCGCGCCGTCCGAGCCATGCCCCGTGTGTGGTGGGCTCGGGTACGTGCGCGAGGATGTGCCGGTCGACCATCCCAACTTTGGCAAGCTGTTTCCGTGCGGCTGCAAGCTGGCCGAGCTGGAGGAGCAGCGGCTGGCACACCTGCGTTCCTTGAGCAACCTGGGCCAGCTGTCACACATGACCTTTGAGACCTGGGTTCACGAACGCTACCGGCTGCCAGAGGAAAAGGCTCGCAGCCTGCGGCACGCTTTCGCCGCGGCCGAGCGATTCGCAGAGAACCCGGATGGCTGGCTCATCTTCCTGGGGGGGTATGGCTGCGGCAAGACGCACCTGGCGGCCGCCATCGCCAACCGCTGTCTCCAGGCGGGCCGCCCCGTCCTGTTCGTCGTCGTGCCCGACCTCCTCGATCACCTGCGCGCCACCTACAGCCCTGCCAGCCCCGTGCGCTACGACGAGCGCTTTGACGAGGTGCGCAACGCTCCCCTGCTCATCCTGGACGACCTGGGCACCCAGAACGCAACCCCCTGGGCCGGCGAGAAGCTTTATCAGATCCTGAACCACCGCTACAACGCCCGGTTGCCGACCATCGTCACCTCCAACCAGAGGCTGGACGAGCTCGACGTGCGCATCCGCTCGCGCCTGGTCGACCCGGCCCTGACGACCGTCTTTCACATTGCCGCGCCCGACTTTCGACGGGTCATGGACCTGGAGGCATCGGATCTGTCGAGCCTGCCGCTGCTGCAAGACATGACCTTCGAGACCTTCAGTTTGCGTGAAGATGAGCTGGCCGGGGAGCAGCGCGAAAGCCTGCGGCGCACCCTCCAGCTCTGCCGCGAGTATGCCGCCGACCCTCAGGACTGGCTCGTGCTCACAGGGGAGTATGGCTGTGGCAAGACGCACCTGGCGGCGGCCATTGCCCACGAGCGCCAGGCGCGGGGCCATTCGGCCCTGTTTGTCGTCGTCCCTGACCTGCTGGACCACCTGCGGGCGACCTTCAGTCCGGCGAGCCTGGTACGCTTTGACCGTCGCTTCGAAGAGATCAGAGCAGCGCCCCTGCTGGTGCTGGATGACCTGGGTACCGAGAGCGCCAGCCCCTGGGCGCAGGAAAAGCTCTACCAGCTTTTCAATTATCGCTACAACGCCCGGCTGCCCACGGTCATCACCATGGCTCGCGAGATTGACCAGGTGGACCCACGCTTGCGCACCCGGATGCTCGATCTCCAGCGCTGCCGTGTGTGGGCCATGGTTGTGCCCAGCTACCGGGGCAGTCCCGCCAGGCGCGCGACACGCCGGGAACGCCCCAAGCGAGGGAGTTGATCCTTGACCCAGCGGCCCCGTCGCGACTGGCTTATCGAGCTGCTCATCGTTGCCGCCCTGCTCCTGCTGCCGCTGCTTTTTTGGTGGCGGCTGTGGGCGCCGAATCCCGCGGACCGGGCCGCCCTGCCCCAGGGCGACCTGACGGATCAGTACTTCCCCCTCCAGTCCTTCGCCGCCCGCCAATTGGCAGCCGGGCGGCTGCCGGTCTGGGATCCCTATATCAACGCCGGGCAGCCCGGCCTGGCCGATGTCCAGACAGGGTTCTACTATCCGCCCAACCTCGTGGCGGCTCTGGCCCTGGCCCTGCTGCGCCGGCCCTTTACCATGGGCGTGTTGGCGGCGCAGGTCGTGCTCCACTTTTCGCTGGCCAGCCTCTTCGCCTACCTCCTATTAAGGCAGCTGGCATGCTACGCCGGGGCACGGCTGGGCGCGGCCCGCTTCGCTGGTGCCGTGGCTGCCCTGAGCTTTGCCTACGCCGGCTATCTCACCTCCTTTCCCGTGCAGCAGCTCACCATCCTGGAGACGGCCGTCTGGCTGCCCCTGGTGCTCTACTTCCTGGATCGGGCGGCCTGGAGCACGCGTCCCCTGCCCCAGCTGCTGCTGGCCGGCGGAGCCCTGGCCTGCGCCCTCCTGGCCGGGCACCCGCAGACGGCCATGTACGTCGCCTACGTGGCCATGGCCTATGGCGTTCTGGCCTGGAGCCTGCGCACGGCGGCCGAAGAGGGGCCGGAAGCCCGGCGCTTTGCTCCCCGCGCCGCCGGCCTGGCACTATTCGCCCTGCTGCCCGTGGCCTTCGGTGCTGCCCTGGGGGCGGCGCAACTCGTGCCGGCGCTGGGTCTGATCGCCCGCTCGACACGCGCGGGGCTGGACTACCGGGCGGTATCGTGGGGCTTTCCGCTGTCGGAGGCCACACACCTCCTCTATCCCGGCTATTTTGGCGGCTCGCCGCAATACGTTGGCATCCTGACGCCCATCCTGGCCCTGGCCGCCCTCCTGGTGCCCCGCCTGCGGTCCAGGGTCATTTTTTGGTTTGCCGTGGCCGGCCTCTCGTTTTTTCTGGCCTTTGGCGGGAACACGGCCCTGTACCGGGCCGCCTACCTGCTGCTGCCCGGGTTCGGGGCCGTGCGCAACCAGGAGCGCATCATCTACCTCTTTAGCCTGGCGGTGAGCATCCTGGCCGGCATAGGGGCACTGACGTTGGTGCAACCCCTGCCCCGCGCCCAGCGTAGAGGGTTCCGGCGCTTGGGTCGCGGCCTGGCCTGGGTTTGGGTTGCCATGGCCGGGCTCACGGCTCTTTTCTACACCGGCCACCTGCAGGCCGAGGGGCAGGGAGTGGAGGTTAACCTCTTCGAGGGCGTGCTGCGCCACCACGTCCTGCTGCTCCTGATCCTGGGCGGGGCGACGTTGCTCTTCTGGCTGCGGTCGACGGGCAAGGCAAGCCGGGCCTGGCTGGTGGCTTTGACCCTGGGACTTGTTTGGCTGAACCTTTTCACGGTGAATGGGCAGTACAACCAGGTCGAGGCGGAAGGCGCCGGCCGCTTTCCGGAGACCGGCCTGGTTTCGTTTCTGAAGGCCGAGCCGGGGACCTTTCGCATCTCCAGCGCGGGGCTGTTGCCCGGAGGCGCCAGCGCCGGGATTGTGTACGAGATCGAGGACATCACCGGCAACACACCCCTGCGCCTGGCAGCCTTTGAAGAGGTCGAGGAGGAGCTGGGTGCCTGGCGGCGTTGGCAGCTGTTGAATGTGCGCTACGTGCTCAGCGACCGAGACCTGGACGGGCCGGGGCTCGAGCGCGTCTACGAGGAGGGTGAGGTGAAGGTCTACCGCGTCGGCGATCCGCTGCCGCGGGCCTGGGTGGTCCACGAAGTGGTGCGCGCCGCCGACGATGAAGCACTGGCCATCCTCGATTCTGAGGCGTTTGACCCCAGGCAGGCAGCCGTCATCCCGGACCCGGGGCCCGAGGTGGATCTGGCCGCCGGGCAACAGGCAGGCAGCACCGTGCAGGTGGTCGAGGCGCGGCCTGGCTACCTGGCCCTGGAGGTCGCGGCTGCCGGCGATGGCCTGCTGGTCGTCAGCCAGCCCTTCTATCCGGGCTGGCAGGCGCGCGTCGACGGCCAACCGGTACCCATCGTGCGCGCGGACTACCTGCTGCAGGGGGTGCCCGTAAGCCGCGAGAGCCGCTTTGTGGAGCTGACCTACCAGGTGCCCGCCTGGCCCGCGCTCGTCACCCCGGTGGCGCTGTTGGCCGCGACCCTGGCCGTGCTGGCCTCCGGCCGCCGGGGGCGCCATCGCAATGCAGCGGCAGTTTGCCACGAGAGCAGTTTGCGTTTATAATGGCACGCGGCCCAATAAAGCGGCACCAGGTAGAGGCATGAACAACTACAAGACCGGCATGCTAGCGGTCTTGCAGAACCGCGGTTTTCTCGCGCTCTGGCTGAGCCAACTAGTCTCGAAAGTAGGCGACAACTTTGCCGTCATTGCCGCCCTGGTGCTCATCAACCAGCTGGCGGCACGGTCGGGCATCGCGGTAGTGGTCATGGCTGCGGCCGTGACTGTCCCTCAGCTTTTTGCCCTGGCCAGCGGCGTGTTCGTCGACCGCTTTAGCCGCAAGACGGTCATGATCGTCTCCGACTTCCTGCGGGCGGCGGTCGTGCTGCTTGTCCTGCTGGTGCAGAAGCCGGGGCAGCTCTATATCCTGTACATCACGGCCTTTCTGCTCATGAGCTTTGGCGCCCTGTATATCCCGGCGCGCAACGCCTCTATCCCCAACATGGTGCCCGAGGGGCACCTGCTGACGGCCAATGCGCTGGTCCAGGCCACGGAGCTGGTGTCGCTCATCGTCGGTGCGTTTCTCGCCAGCCTGGTCATCAGCCTGACCTCTGTCTACACCGCGTTCGTCATCGACTCGGCAACCTTCTTGCTGTCGGGCATCCTGTTGTTTTGGACGCACATTCCCAATGCCAAGAGGTCAGGTGCGCCGGCTGCACCCCGTGGCGAGTTCCGCCGCTTCTGGGAGGATTTCAAAGAGGGCGTGCGCTATATTGGCAGCAACAAGCCCCTGCTCCAGCTCATGGCCATCACCACCGTCGCCACCCTGGGGCTAAGCGCCACGACCTTGCTGGCCGCGGCCTACTTTGAGCAGCTCCTCGGTATCTCGGCCGAGTACCAGGGCTTTTTGCTGGGGACCGAGGGGATCGGCATGGCGCTGGGCGCGGCACTCATCAGCGCCTATGCATCGTGGGCCCGCTCGCGCCAGATCGTCAGTGTCACGATGATCGCCCTCGGTGTCGGCATCCTGGTCTTTGCCCTGGCGCCTGTCTATTGGCTCGTGCTGCTGGGCGCGCTCCTGGTCGGGCTGTGCGTGGTCTCGGCACGCACCACCCTGGCGGCGATGACCCAAGCGCTGGTCTCGGACGCGCAGCGAGGGCGGGTCGAGAGCGCCATGGTGACCGTCATTGGCCTTGGCAGCATGGGTGCCCTGATGATGGCCGGCCTGCTGGGCGACATCGTGGGTCCGAAGAGTGTCTTCATGCTCACCGGCATCTTGGTGTTGTTGGCAGGCGTAGCCTCGATCTTTAGCCTGCGAGGCGCGGAGGAGAAGATACTCACCAACCTGGAGCTGTAGGAGGCAGGAACGTGATCCGCACCAAGATCGTCTGTACCCTCGGGCCGGCGACCGACTCAGAGGACATCATCCGGGCCCTCGTGGAAGCCGGCATGACCGTAGCGCGTATCAACTTTTCCCACGGCACGCACGAGGACCACGCACGGCAGATCGCCACCGTGCGGCGCGTAGCCGCCTAGGGCCGCCGCGCGGTGGCAGTCTTGGCCGATTTGCAGGGCCCCAAACTGCGCGTCGGGACCCTGCCAGGGCAAGAGGTCGAGCTGGTACCGGGCGCGACGGTGCGGCTGGCCATCATGGCTGCCTCTTCTGATCCGGGCACGATCCCCATTCCGCACCCCGAAGTGCTGCGCGACCTCGAGCCGGGCGACCGCATCTTGCTGGATGACGGCCTCCTGGAGCTCAAAGTGACCCAAGCGGGCGGAACGGAAGCGCAAGCCCTGGTTGTTGCCGGTGGACCACTTCGCTCGCGGAAGGGGCTCAGCTTGCCCCACACCCGGCTGCAGATGCCCTCCGTCACGGAGAAGGATCAGGCCGATGCCCGTTTTGCCGTCGAGCAGGGAGTCGACTATTTCGCCTTGTCGTTCGTGCGCTGCGACAACGATGTGCAGCACCTCCGTGGCTTTTTGCGCGAGCTCGGAAGCTCCACGCCTATCGTCGCGAAGATCGAAAAGCCTGAAGCCGTGGACTGCATCGATGCCATTGTGGCCGTCTCCGATGGGCTGATGGTCGCCCGAGGCGACCTGGGGGTGGAGGCTCCGGTCGAGGAAGTGCCCATCATCCAGAAACAGCTCATCCGCCTCGCCAACCAGGCCGGCAAGCCGGTCATCACTGCCACGCACATGCTGGAATCGATGATCCGCAACCCGCGCCCCACGCGCGCTGAGGCCTCGGACGTGTCCAACGCCATCCTCGACGGCTCGGATGCCGTTATGCTCTCGGGTGAGACCGCGGTCGGACGCTACCCCGTGGCCTCTGCACAGACGATGGCGCGCATTGCCGCCCTGACGGAACCGACGATCCCTTATGATGAGTGGCTGGGGCGCGCCTTCGAGCGGAAGGCACCCAGTGTGACTGAGGCCATCGGCCAGGTGGCGAGTGAGATGGCGGCTGAGCTGGGGGCCGCGGCGATCATCACCTCAACTGTGACGGGCAGCACGGCGCGGCGGGTGGCCAGCCACCGGCCGGCCACGCCCATCGTCGCGCCCACGCCCCGCCCCAGCACCTACCGGGAGCTGGCCCTGGTGTGGGGTGTCGTGCCGCTACTCGTGGACGAGTTCAACGACACCGACACGATGATCGTCACCGCCACGGCCGCTGCCCGCGAGCAGGGCATGGTAAAGGACGGCGACCTAGTGATCATTACGGCGGGTGTGCCCCTGGGCGGCAAAGGCCTGACGAACATGATCAAGGTCCACCAGGTGGGTGAGGAGAAGGGCTGGCGGTGAGCCGGCTGAAAACCCTCTGGGTGCGACAGCCCTACCTGGACCAGATCCTTGCCGGCGACAAGACCCTTGAGGTGCGGGTTGGCTACGACAACATCCGCCGCCTGGCGCCCGGCGACCGGCTCAGGCTTAACGATCGGCACCTGGCAGACGTGCGGCGTGTGGCAATCTATGCCGGTTTCGCGGAGCTGCTGGCCCACGAGGACCCAGCCTCCATCGCCCCCGACCTGCCCTCTACCGAGCTGTTGGCCGCTCTGAGGAACCTCTATCCGCCCGAGAAGGAAGCGCTGGGCGCGCTGGCGTTGGAGCTGTCGCTCCGGCGCTTTGACGCCGTCCTTTTTGACCTGGGCTACACCCTCGTCTACTTCGATCCCCCCCAGGAGGCCATCGTCCAGGAGGGCCTGCGGGCGGCGGGCGCCGAGCGCTCCACCGCCCAGATCCGCGCTGCCGTGGAGAGGGTGTGGGGCGACTATTACCGCGACGCCGAGACGGCGCGCTTTGCTGCCACCGAGGAATACGACCGCCAGGCCGCAGTTGGGCTGAGCCGGGGCCTGCTGCAAGAACTGGGGGTTGAGGCCGATGACGAGGCTCTGCGCGCCTATCGCCAGGCCCTGGATGAGGGCTTTGGCCGGCCGGGCGTTGTGCGGCCCTACCCCGAGGTGCCCGAGGTGCTGGACGCGCTACAGTCAGAGGGCTACCGGCTGGGGATCGTCTCTAACTGGGGCTGGAACCTGCGCCAGCGGGTGGACGATGCCGGACTGGGAAGCTACTTTGAGCTGGTTTGGGGCTCGGCCTACGCCGGCTGTCACAAGCCACACCCCTGCATTTTCGAGCAGGCCCTGGCGCAGATGGACCTCCAGGCGGCACGGGTGCTCTATGTCGGGGACAGCTACCGCCATGACGTACTCGGCGCTCGCGGCAGCGGCATGCCCGCCATCCTGTTGGACCGCGGCGATGGGGCGGCGCCCTGCGACTGCCCGGTCATCCCCGACCTGCGCGGCGTCCTCCCGCTTCTTGACCTGCATCTGTCGTAGGGCCGGCTGTCCGCCCGCCGAGGATCACCTGGCCTACAACACGCGCCAGGTGATCGCCTCTCCGTTCTGCACGGCAGCGATCCGGCCTTCGCCTTGGAGCAGGTCCAGGTGCCCAATGACCTCCGATATGGCCAGGAACGCGTCGATGGCGCCGCGCCCGGGAAAGAGGGCGAGCGTCACCTCCCACGTGGTTCGTGCCCCGGCCCGCAGTGCCTGCAGGACGCCGGCCACGCGGGAGCGGTGAAACTCCAGGCGCCGGGCCACCAGGCCGGGCACATCGTCGATGGCCGGGCCGTGGCTGGGCAGGGCACGGGCGATGCCCATGGCTGCCACGCGCTGCAGCGACGCCTGGTAGACGACCAGGCTGAGCAGGCGCTCCTCCCGGCCGGGTGGTGGCGGCTCGACGACAGGGTTGGACGAGATGCCGGCCAGGAGGTGGTCGCTGGACAGCAGCGTCCGTCCGTCCGGCTCGAACAAACAGATGAGCCCGGCGGCGTGACCGGGTGTGTGCAGCACCCTCCATTCCAGCCCTGCCAAGCACAGGCTGTCACCCTCGTCGACTACGGCGTCGACGGCCACGGGGCGTAAGAAGCTGTCCATCGCCTCTGTAGCCTGGCCCACTCCCTGCAGGACGCCTGCCGGTACCCCCGCCTGGCGCAGGAGACACCCGTAGAACGCCCTGCGCCGCTCCCGCTCACCGGCGTGGTCCTCCAGGGCCGGCACGTTCCACGGGTGGCTGATGATCTGCGCGCCCGAAGCGGCCACGAGGTCGGCGGCCAGGCCCACATGATCGACGTGGGCGTGGGTCAGGATGATACGCTCCAGGTCCTGGGGCGCGCGGCCGTGCCTGGCCAGGCCATCCTCCAGCGCGGCCCTAGTGCTGGTCGTCAACGGTCCCGTGTCCACAAGCGTCAGGGGCTCTCCCGGAGCGTCGGCCAGGTAGACCGTTATGGGACCGACGACAAAGGGCGTTGGCAGCTCGAGGGCGTGCAGATGGTCGATGGCGGTTTCCACGATGTTCGTATTCTCCTCGGAGGATGGGGTTGGGTCAGCCGCTGCCCACGGCGAGGGCTGCCCGGCGGTGACGCTCCTGTATCAGCGCCTCGGCGGAATAGATGAACAGGGCCAACCAGACCCCGCAGAAGCCCAGGAGCCGTGCCGGCGAAAAAGGCTCGTGATAGACGAGCAGGCCGAGCAACAATTGCAGCGTGGGGGCGATGTAGTGCAGGATGCCCATGGTGGCCAGAGTCGTGTTGCGTGCCGCCCACGCAAAGAGGAGGAGGGGCACGGCCGTGACGACGCCGGTACCGACGAGCAGGGCACTTATCGCGAGCCCCTCGTGCCCAAAGCTCCCCTTTCCGGCCGCCTCCAGCCACAGAAGGTAGGCGAGGGCCGGCAACGACAGGAGGGCGGTTTCCACCGTCAGGCCCTCGAGCGAACCCAGGGGTGCCGTCTTGCGCAACAGGCCATAGAAGCCAAAGGTGCCCGCCAAGACCAGGGCGATCCAGGGCAGGCTGCCCAGCCCCAGCGTGAGGTAGAGGACGCTGGCCGCCGCCAGCCCGACCGCAACACCCTGCCACAGCCGCAGGCGCTCGTGGAGAAAGATCACGCCGAGCAGGACGGTGACCAGGGGGTTGATAAAGTAGCCCAGGCTAGAATCGACCACGTGCCCGGAGGTGACCGCCCAAATATAGGTGAGCCAGTTGACGCCCAGGAGACAGGTGCTGGCCACGAACGTCCGCAGCATCCGGGGCCGCTGGCGCACGAGCCGCAGCCAAGCCCAGCGACCGAGTGCAGCCTGGAGGAGCAGTACAAGGACCAGGGACCAGACGGTACGATGGGCCAGCGTCTCCAGGGGTGGCACGGTTTGCAGCGCCTTCCAATAGAGCGGCAGCAGGCCCCACAGGGCATAGGCACCCGCCGCGGCCACGGCTCCTCTTTTCAAAGCTCCCACCCTCGGCTAGCCTGATTGTGGCGCCCGCCGCTCGGCCGGGTGAGCCCGGTCCCGGCGCAGCGCACCGCAGCATTGTAACCCTAGATGCAGCGCTTGTCAAAGGTGCCGGGAGGCCGGCCGCTCGCGGGCGCTCGTCGCGAAGAGGGATGAGGGGCGTGCCCGTCCCTCCTGGCCGGCAAAGCAAGCGATTCTAGGGCACAGCGCTCGTCTGCCCTGCCAGGAGCTCCGTGCTGGCCACATAGGCCGCGCGTTGTTCGACAAAGGCCTGCAGGCTGACCACCGCCTGCTCGTACTGCTCCAGATCCACGAGGCCGGTCCGCTCCGCGGCTGCGGTGCGCACCAGGTCCGCATACTCCTCGATCCGGCGGTCAATGGCGCCGCCGGCAAACTCCCGGTCATAGATCTCGACCAGCTTGGCCTCGTACAGCGCACGGAAGGTAGGCGCGGCCAGGAAGCGGGTCACGAGGGTGTTAGAGCGTTCCATGCCTCCCCGACCGCCGCCCATCCCTTGCCGGCCCTGGTAGTAGAGGTCGTACGTCGCTGCCCTGCCGCCCCCGGCCAGCTTGCCCAGGCTCTCGTTGGCATCCCACAGCAGCACTGTGAATCGTTCGGCGACGTCGTCATAGTAGAGGTAGTAGTTGTTGCTCATGCCGGCCATCGAGTCGACATTCACCAGGAGGTTATTGACTGCCAGGTAAGTGGCAAAGCCCTCTACATCCAGGCGCCCGGCCAGACCGGCCTGGAACGCCTCGTCGTCCGACTCGTTGACAAAGCGCGCCAGGGCAATGAGGGGCGCCAGGTCGGCGTCGTTTACCCGAGTTTGCTGCGTGAAGCGTGTGGCGTAGGCGCTCGGATCCTCGCCCTGGTAGGACAGGTCCGCCCCCAGGTCGGACTTGTAAAGGACGCCACCGTCATACGCCAGGTGCTGGGCCAGGTAGTCATCGCCGATCACCTCCGACAGGGTGAACAGCTGCTCCTGACCGTCGTTCAGGCGCACCCCGGCGTAGGCCGTCCGCGTGGCCGGCAGGCCGGCGGCGGCTGCCACGGCGTTGGTCACCGGCTCCTGAAGCAGAGCCGCGTCGGGCGAGGTGCCGTAGGTACGGACGGCGAGGCGGTCGAGCCCCTGGTAGGTCTGCCCCGGCACGAACTCGTCGAACTTGATCAACAACGGCACCTTGGCGCCGGCCTCACCGGCACCCTCCCGGCCGGCCCACATCCCGCCGGGCGGCATGTCGCCTGCGGGTGGCCGGCGCTCGGCCCGCTCCTGCCCCTCCTGAGGGCTTGCTGCCGGTGGCTGCCACTCCCCGCCGTCGGGCGGCTGGGGCACCCGGCCGACACCGTCGCCCCGTGCAGGAAGGCTTTCAGGAGGGACGCCCGCCGGTGGCTGCCACTGCCCGCCGTCGGGTAGCTGCAGCAGCCGGCCGTCCTCAGGAAAGGGCATGTTGCCGGGGCCGAAGCCCATGCCCGGACCTCCCCTGCCGCCCAGCGCTGTGCGCAGGGAGGCGTTGCCCTTCAAGCGCAGGCCAACGTCGCGCACCAGCGTCCCGTCAATGACCACGTCGGCGTGGGAATAGTCCTTCACGCCCGTCTCCTGGTACGTCGTGATCATCTGCTGGTAGTCCGCCTCGTCTATGGTGATCTGGATGCTGTGCACGACCGTCTGGTCAAAGAGGTCCACTTGGCTGCCATAGTCCGCGCCGGCGGTGGCCACCTGCCGGTTGCCCGCCACCGTGTAGGCGATGATGCGCACGTCGCCCAGCGCGAGTGTGCACCCGGCCAGGACCAGGACCAGTAGGACGAGCAGCCGGTAGTGCCTTCTGAACTGCAAGCTCACGCGCTCTCTCCAGGCAGTGCCGGCTACAAGTCCGTGCTGTTGTAGCCGGCGATGAGGGTGATGCGGTTGTTGCCGTTAAGGCCCTTCAGCCCGGCCAGGAACTCCTGAATCTGGCTCTGCTTTTTCAGCCCCACGCTGTAGGTCAGCTCGGTCAACATGCCGGCGTGCGCCGTGTCCACACTGATCAGCTCCGAGCTGCTGGTGTATTTCAGAAACAGGTCGTCAAAGAGCGAATCGAAAGCGGCCGTGTTGGGAACCTGCACTTTCAGGATCTGGTTCTCGACTCGCCGGGCATACCAGTCAAAACGGGTCATGATCAGGATGACGAGGCTGATGGTTACGGCGGCGACGACCGCCAGAAGGTAGAACCTGGTGCCAACGGCCATGCCGATGGCCATGGTGAAAAAGATAAAGCCTACGTCCCGTGTTTCTTTCACGGCGTTGCGGAACCGGACGATGGACAGCGCTCCGACCAAGGCAAAGGCACGGGCGATGTTGGAGCCGACAATCAGCATCACCACGGCGACGATCATGCCGTTCAGTACGAGGGTGTGCACAAAGCTCTGCGTGTAGGACGTGCCGCGGTGGGTGGCTTGATACACCCAGCCAATGGCCGCGCACAGGACAAAGCTCAGCAGCAGGCTGATCACCAC
>JBFYTF010000399.1:0-8170 GCA_041300865.1 Anaerolineae bacterium | reverse complement strand
GGCTGTCCACCTTGCCCCGGTTACATTCGGTCTCGCACGGGTGATGGCAGACACGGCCGACCGTGGCCGGGAAGGGATTGTATTGCTTGATGACCTCCAGGGCCTCCTCATAGCGCTGTTGAGCGATGAGGGCGATGTACCCCTGGGCGCTGGTGCCGGCCGGGCAGGTCGCTTTGCAGGGGCTGGTTCCCCGCTTGGAGATCACATAAGCGCTGGGGACGGCCTGGGGATAGGGTTTGTACGTCGCCTTGCGCTGGGCCAGCCCCTCGTTGAACTCGTTGGGGACGCTGACCGGGCACACCTCGACGCAGTCGTTGCAGGCCGTGCACGCGTCCAGGCTGATGTAGCGCGGGCGGCGGCGGAGCGTGGCCCGGAAATGGCCAGCTTCGCCCTCCAACCGCACCAGGTCGCTCATGGCCAGGATGTGAATGTTGCGATGGCGTCCTGCTTCGACGAGCTTTGGGGACAGGATGCACATGGCGCAGTCGTTGGTTGGAAACGTCTTGTCCAGCTGCGCCATTTTGCCGCCAATGGCCGGCTCCCGCTCGACGAGATAGACCCGCACGCCGGAATCGGCGAGATCCAGAGCAGCCTGGACGCCGGCAATGCCGCCGCCGACCACCATCGCTGCACCCAAGGCGCTTTCGCTTGTCGAGTCCGTCATAAGTCGCTCCCTGCCAGGACTGTTGCCTTACGCCCGGCCGATGCCGGGCCGCAGTCAATGGCTTGCATGTGCAGGCGCCGCAAGCTCCATGAGCTTCTTGGACTTCACGCGGTTCAGGGACAAACCCACCTCCTCGCCCGACAAACCCAGGGCCAGGCCGAGGAGCTGGGGATAGAACAACACCGGCAAACCATAGCGCGCCTGGTACATCTTCTCGATGCGGCGCTGCTGAAACTCGTACATGATGTCGCAGAAGGGACAGACGACGACCAGCGCGTCGGCGCCGGCCTGTAGCGCGCGCTCCAGCTTCAGGCGGGGCAGGGCCAACGCCGTCTCCTCGTCGGCACCCAGGATGCCGCCGCCGCAGCACTGCTCCCGGCCCTCGTACCAGACGGACTGCGCACCGGTGGCAGCAATAAGCTCGTCCAGGCTGTGGGGATCTTCTGGATCCTCGAACTGGTCGTGCGCGGCCGCCGGCTTGAGGTAGTGGCAGCCGTAATGGGCAGCCAGCCGCAGGCTGGAGAGATCGACCGCCACCGCCTGGCGGATACGCTCCAGTCCCACCTCTTCGTAGAGAACGCGGGCAAAGTGGCGGACCTGGATGGTTCCGTTGTAGTGCCGGCCGGTGGAGGCCTGCAGCTCGTGATTGACCTCGCGCCGCAGCGCTTCGTCCGACTGCAGCACGCGGTTGGCCTCGGCCAGGGTGCCGGTACAGGAGCTGCACAGGGCACAGATGTTCCGCCCTCTCTCTTCGGCCAGGGCCAGGTTACGCGCGGCCATCAACAGGGCGGTGTGGTGGTGCACCGACTTGAGGGGGAAGCCGCAACAGCCAAACTCCTCGATATCCATGAAGTCGATGCCCAGCCGGCCGGCCGTGTTGCGGGCGGCCAGCTCGTAATTGAGGGTGCGGACGGGAGCCGTGCATCCCAGATAGAGCGCGTACTCGATCACTCTGCGCCTCCCTCCGCCGGCTGCACCAGTGCCTCCACGCCGGTCGACACCAGGATTTGCCGGTAGTCTTCGGCCTGTTCCGCGAGGGCAGGCAGGCCAAGCTCGGCCCGGCGCTCGTTTTCGAACGCGGTGATGTCGTACAGCCGGCCATGGTCGCGGATCAAGCCGACCTGCGCTCGGAAGGAGGGGTGCACGTGCCCTTCGCGCACGGCGACGTTCTTGATGGCGTGCATCAGCTCCGTGATGCGCACGTCCTGCGGGCAGCGCTCGTAGCAGGCATAGCAGGTGGAACACAGCCAGATAAAGTCGCTGGTCAACACTTCGGTCGCCAGCCCGAGGAGGACCATGTGGATAATGCGACGCGGATTGTAGCGCTCGGTCACTTCGGTCACGGGGCAAGAAGCCGTGCACGTGCCACACGCAAAGCAGCGCCAGATGTGCTCACCGCCGGGCTCTGCAGCCACCCGCCCGGCCAAGGTCGCGTCCATCTCACTCGCGTCGATCGCGCGGTCCATACCAAGCTCCTTATCCCGGGGCCGGGCGCCTCAGCGGGCTGGGTCCCAACTGCCGGATGCGCTCCGTCATCTGCCGGGCGGCGCTGGCAAAGCCGTGCGCCTGGCTGCCCGACATGTAAAAGATGTTCAGCCGCTCTGGCTCCAGGCCCACCTCCTGCAGCATCTTGCGGGCATAGTCCAGCCGTTTCGTAGCCCGGACGTTGCCGTGCAGGTGATGGCAGTTACCGATGGGACAGGCCACGATATAAACCCCGTCCGCGCCCTCTTCGAAGGCTTTCAGGATGTACTCAACGTCAACCTTGCCCGTGCAAGGAAACCGAAACAGCTTGACGTTGGCCGGATAGCTAAGGCGCAGCGCCCCGGCCGTGTCGGCGGCCATGCTGCCACAGTAGATGCACGTAAAGGCGGTCAGTTCCGGCTCGAAGCCGTTGTCCGATTCACTCATTCGACTTCTCCCATGCTAGGCAGCGACCCATTGACCCAGGATTGGCTCCTCGGCAAGCACCAACTGATCGTCCCGGTAGTGGCGGAGTTGTATGGCGTTGGCCGGACACTCGCTGGTGCACGTGCCGCAGCCGGTGCACAAGGACGGCTCGATATACGCGGCGCCCAGGATGGTGCCGACTCCCACGGCCGTCGGTTCGATGCGGGGGATGTGGAAGGGACAGACACGTACGCACGTCAGGCAGCCAACGCACTTTTGCTGGTCGACGATGGCGATCGTGCCACCCACTTCCAGGCGGTCCTTGCTGAGAATGGTCATTGCCCGACCTGCCGTGGCCAGCGCCTGGGCGATGGTCTCTTCGATGAACTTTGGATAGTGGGCCAGGCCGGCGAGAAAGATGCCCTCCCGGGTAAAGTCCATCGGCCGCAGCTTGAGGTTGTTCTCCATGAAAAAGCCCTCAGTGGACAGGGGCACCTCAAGGAGCCGGGCCAGCTCGGGATTGGTCTCCGCGGGCATGGTCGCCATCGACAGCGCCAGCAAGTTGGGGGTGAAAGTAAGCTCTCGATCCAGGGTGCGGTCCCTGACCCGCACCTGGAGCTCACCGTACTGCATTTGCACCTGGGGTGGTTCTTCCTCCTCGTAGCGCAGGAAAATCACACCGCGCTCCCGGGCCTCGGTGTAATACTGCTCTCGGAAGCCGTAGGTGATCAGGTCTTTGTACAGCACAATCACTTCGCAGTCGGGGTTGATACGCTTGATGATGATGGCGTTCTTCATGGTGTTGGTGCAGCAGGTGCGGCTGCAGTAGTGGATGTGCTGGTCGGGTGCGTCGACGCACTGGATCATGACTACCTGCCGGAGCTGGCGCGCGGCATCGACGTCGGTGACAAGCCGCTTCTCCAGATCCAGCTGCGTGATCACCCTCGGACTCTGGCCATAGTGGTAGACATTGCCCTTGTATTCGGAGCCGCCGGTGGCCACTACGGCGACGCCGTGCTCGACCTCCCAGCAGCGCGCCGGCTCACCGTTGCCTTTGGCGCTCAGGCGTGTCCGGAAGTTGCCGATGTGCCCTTCGAAGCCGATGACCTCGGTGTTGTAGTAGAGCGAGATCATCTCGTGGCTGTGGACCTGTTTGATCAACGAGTTCAGGAGCCGCTGGGGATTGGGCCCTTCGGCCGTGCTGTACACGTGCCGTAAGTTGCCACCGAGCTGGTCGGTCTTTTCCACGAGGTAGACCTGGCAACCCTCGTCGGCGATGGTCAGGGCCGCTGTCATCCCGGCGAGCCCACCGCCGATCACCAGCGCCGAACGTTGAAAGTCTCGTGCCTCCTTGGTGTACGCCTGGAGATGGCGTGCCCGGGCGACGCTCACCCGCATCTCTTCCTTGGCCTTGCGCGTCGCACCCCGCGGGTCGTCGCCGTGGACCCAGGCGCAGTTGTCGCGCAGGCTGACGAACTCGAGGAGTTGGGGGTTCAACCCCTCCTGGCGAATCACGTCGTGAAAGAGAGCCAGGTGCGTGCGCGGCGTGCAAGCACCGATGACCACACGGTTCAGGTTGTGCTCGCAGATGGCCTGGCGAATGGCCTCAGGCCCGCCGGGCAGGCAGCCGTACTCCAGGGCCTGGACGTGGACGACACCCGGCATCTTGCTCGTCGAGTCCAACACACCCTGCACGTCGACGATGCCGTCGATGGTGGGCAGGCAGCGACAGGCAAATACGCCGATGCGGGGTTGCTCGCCGCTCACGTCGCGCTCTGGTGGAGGCTGGAACTTGACGATTTCGGTGCCCGATTTGCCCCGCAGCAGAGCCATGCACCGCGCTGCGGTGCCGCTGGCATCGATCACCGTTTCGGCAATCTCTTTCGGCGTAGCAAAGGCTCCTGCGACAAAGACGCCGGGGCGGCTGGTGTCCAGGGGCTCGAACTTGTCAAACTTGCAGAAGCCGTACTCGTTGAGCTCGATGTCCATGTCCTCGGCCAGGGCGACCGCCATGGGCGGCGGCTCACTGCCCACCGAGAGAACGACCATGTCGAACGCCTTTTTCTGCAGCACGCCGTCTTCGTCGTGGTAGTGGAGGATCAGGTTGCGCGTGCCGGGATCCTCCTTGATCTCGGAGATCCGGCAGCGGGTATACTCCACATTCCAGAGGTCTTTCGACTGCTCAAAGTAGGCCGTGTATTCCTTGCTGAAGGCCCGCTCGTCCATGATAAAGATCTCGCACGTGACACCCGGCAGACGCTCCTTGGCGAGCACTGCCTCCTTGGTGGCGTACATACAGCAGATGGACGAGCAGTAGGGGTGGTCCTGATCCCTGGAGCCGACGCACTGGAGCCAGGCGATGCGCTCCGGCCGCCTGCCATCCGACGGCCTCTCGACTATACCCTCAGTCGGGCCCGAGCGGCTTGACAGGCGCTCGAACTGCAGCCCGGTGATGACGTTGGGATAGCGTCCATAGCCGAGCTCCTCGGCGGGGCTTGGGTCGTAGAGCTTGTAGCCCACCGCCAGGATAATGGCCCCGACGTGGATCTCTTCGTACCGCTCTTGTTCGTCCAGGTTGATGGCCCCTGTCGGGCAGACTTCCTGGCACTTACGACAGGCATCGCAATAGGGGCCCCGCTCCACGACGTAGGCGTTGGGTGCGGCGCGAACGGAGGGTTTGTAGACTGCCTTGCGCTTCACGAGGCCGGCCTGGTATTCGCTGACAAGCTCCACCGGGCAGACGCGGGAGCATTCGTCGCAGTTGATACAGCGGTTGATGTCCACGTAGCGGGGCCGGTGGTGGACCTTGACCGTAAAGTCGCCAGGGAGGCCCGTAGCTCCGACGACGGTGCTGTTGGTCATAATCTCGATGGCGGGATGTTGGCTGTGGTCGAGAAGAAAGGGAGAGATCGATGGACGCGAGCAGCCATAGCCATGGTCTGACGTTCCACGGCAAAGGACACAGTCGTGGGTGGGAAACATGAACCCTAACTGGGCCACAATGCCGCCGATGCTGGAGGCGGAGTCAAGAAGGTAGACCTTGTAGCCCGAGTCGGCCAGATCGATGGCAGCACGCATACCACCGACTCCTGCGCCCACGACCATCACTGAACCGAGCATAGTACGTTGAACCACGACGTTCCTCCTCACGTGCTATAGATAATGGGCAGCTAAAGTGGACGCATTATACCCGATTTCCAAGGAAATGCCAAAAAGGGGCATGTTGTGGGCGGGAGCGGCAATTTGCTCTACAGGGCAAGTTGTGGTACCCTGAGCGAAGAGGGCAGCAGGCACTTAGCCGCCTTTGCTCTCCAAATCAGCCGTGGCAACCGGCTAGGAGCGTCGCCTGGCCATCGGTCAACGAGTTCGAAGCGAGGTATAGGCTGTGGATCAAGTTGAGCAAGTCTATCAGTCGATCAAGGAAAAGGTGCTGACTCTAAGCCTGGATCCGACGCAGCCTCTGAACGAGAAACTGCTGATCCAGGAAACCGGCGGCACGGCCAAGTTGGTGCAAGAGGCGCTGAAGAAGCTCGCCGCGGACCGGGTCGTGATCCAGGAGCGGGATCGATGGTACGTCGCCCGTGAGGCCACCTCCGCGATTATGCGCGAGATTTTTGAGGTACGCACGACCCTGGAAGGCATGTGTGCCCGGCTGGCCGCCGAGCGCGTTTCGAGCGAGACCATCGAGCGGATGGAGCAGCTGCTTGAGGACTTTGAGCGGGTGCTCAGGCAGGGAGACAACAAGGCCCTGCTGGCCGTCGACCAGAAGTTCCACAAGCTCCTGTACGAGGCCTCGGGCAACCGCTTCCTGGCTCGCGCCCTCGATGAAATGTATGTTCTCATCTATCGCCTGTCGTGGTTCGCCCTCGATCGCATGGGTAGTGTGCGGGGCAACGTCGAAGAACACCGCGAGATCCTCCAGGCGCTGAAGGTGGGCGACGCCCGGGCCGCCGAGCGGACGATCCAACACCACATCACCCACTTCCAGAGCATGGTGGAGGAGCTGCTCTAGCACGGATGTCCCTGGTCTCGGTCATTGTGCCCGTGTACAACGGCGCGACCACCCTCCGCGCCTGCTTGCAGGCACTGGCACACCAGACGGTACCGCGCGCCTCTTATGAGGTGATCGTCGTCGACGACGGCTCGACCGACGCCTCGGCAGCCGTCGCCGCCGAGTGCGGTGCCCGGGTCGTCTGCCAGGATCATGCCGGCGCGGCGGCTGCCCGCAATCGCGGCGCCTGCGCGGCGCGGGGCGACATCCTGCTCTTTACCGACGCCGACTGCGAGCCGGCGCCGGACTGGATCGCGGCCATGCTCGCCCCCTTTGCAGACCCGGACGTGGCCGGCGTCAAAGGCCTGTATCGCACCCGCCAGCCCGCCCTGGTAGCCCGTTTTGCCCAGGCCGAATACGAGGAAAAGTACGCCCGCCTGGCAAGCAGTGCCGAGATCGACTTTGTGGACACGTATGCCGCCGCGTACCGGCGGGCAGTGTTGCTGCAAGCCGGCGGCTTTGACACCGCCTTTCCGAAGGCCACCGTCGAGGATCAGGAGCTGTCCTATCGCCTGGCTGCGGCGGGCCACCGGCTGGTCCTGGCGCCGCGGGCGATCGTCCATCACCGCCACGCCGCCACGCCGTGGCGGTATGCCCGCCGCAAGGTGCACCTGGGCCGCTGGAAGGTGCAGGTCCATGCCCGACACCCGGCGCGAGCGCTGCGCGACAGCTATACCCCGTGGACACAAAAGGCCCAGCTCGTGCTTCTGCCCGCAGCGGTGGTCGCTGCCGGCGCTGCCACTCTGGCCCGCCCGGCTTCGGCAGCCCGGCGTGTTTTCGGTCGCCTGGCGGTGGGCCTGGCGGCCGTGACACTGGCCAGCACCCTGCCGCTGCTGGGCCATGCCCGGCGGCAGGGCTGGTCCGTGGTCGTAGCCACACCACCTCTGGCCCTGCTCCGCGCCGCGGCATTGGACGTGGGGCTCGTCTGGGGGCTGCTCGAACGCTTGTTGCGCCGGGGCCGGGAGCTGCCGCGCTGATGCTCGAGGATGGCGCGTCACGGGGGGCCGGCGTGGGCCGGCACGGGGCAGGCTGGGGTGCCGCTGCCCTCGCCGGCCTTGCCCTCCTGGTGTATGTGGCTACCCTGGCACCGGGCCTGAGCGTTGGCCACAACGGCACCGACGGCGGCGACCTCGTCGCCGCGGCCTGGACCCTGGGTGTGCCTCACCCCAGCGGCTATCCGACGTGGACCCTCCTGGCCTGGCTCTTTACCCGGCTGCCGGTGGGCATGGTAGCCTACCGCGCCAACCTCCTGTCGGCGGTCTGCGCGGCTCTTTCTGCCGGCCTGCTGTATGCCAGCGTCCGGCTCCTGACCCCCGTGCGCCATACCCCGGCGCCCGGCCTGGGCGAAGAACGTGCGCTGGGGGCCCTTTTGTCCGAAAACTCAGGTTCCCTCGTGGCGGCTGCCGCGGCGTGCACGTTGGCCTTTTCCTCGCTGTTGTGGTCGCAGGCGGTCATCGCCGAGGTGTACGCCCTGCTGGCGCTCTTTGCCAGCTTGCTGCTCTGGCTCGTGCTCCGCTGGCGGGCAGGCGGCCGTGATAAGCTCCTTTGGCTGGCAGGGTTTGTCC
>JBFYTF010000394.1:0-2856 GCA_041300865.1 Anaerolineae bacterium | reverse complement strand
CGACGCGCCACAGGGTATAGCCGGCCGAGATGAGGAGCAGCGCCTCGAGGAACCACACCGGGCCGTCGCCAAAGCTGGCCTTGGCGCGGGGGTAGTCGGCCATGTACTGCCAGAAGGTGCCCTGGTATTGGCAATCATACAGCGAGCCGGTGCAGTCATCGCCGCCGTGCGTGTCGACCATGTAGTGGACCAGCGGATTGATGAACACCGCAAAGATGAGCAGAGGGATGCCCAGCCGCTTGAGCCGGTCGACCATGAACCGGCCGGGCCCCTTGCGGTCGTAGGCCGCCGGAGTGCAGTAGCCGGAGATGAGCATAAAGAGGCCCATGGCAAAGGCGATGGCCAGGATCAGGACGATGAGCCACACGGCTTCGATCACCGGGCCCAGTTCTCCGCCTTCCTTGTAGTACCACTCGGCCGGGGCGCCATAGGTGACGCCCAGGTGGGCCAGCACGACGCCGACGATCAGCGCCGTGCGCACGTTGTCGAGGTAGGCCAGACGGGGGCGGGCCAGGGGACGAGCCTCGGCGCGAGGCAGCGCCCGCGCGCTTTCCAGATCCGTAGCTCGAGTACGCATCGTCGGAATCTCCTTTCGTACCCCGAAGCTCATGATATTATACGGCAAGAATGCAGGCGCGTCAACATCGGGGCCACGATCCCGGCGCAGAGTTGCTGCAGAGTCGACGCCGTATCTCCACAGGCCCGCGGCCGATGTGGCGATCGGCCGCCAGAAGCGCGGCACCTGATGATGGCCCCGCGAGGGACCGGGCATCCGGTATCCCGTGTCAGTGACCCTCACATGGCCTACGCGTACAGCCCGGACATTCCGAGTATGGCAGCGCACTATGCCTGTTGCTCCCGGCGGATCGCCGCATCCGGCCCGAGCAAGCGGAGGAGGCCAGGCTTGTACGCTCTCAAGCTGATAATCGACGGGCAATGCCCCAGCCATTCTCAGTATGGCTTGCCGCCCTGGGCAACGTGCCCTGAGAAGGACCATGTAGTGGCGACTTCAGTCGCTAATGGCCAGAAAACGACTGAAGTCGTCACTACCATACGTACCGAATCCCTGCTGCAGGGCCGAATTTGCCCAAACGGAGAATAGCTGGGCTATGCCCCACCAGAGTTGAACCTGCCGGCCTATGGTGGTATAATGGACTCGGTAGCGAGACCGCCAGCGGAAGACGGCCGGCGGTTTCACCGGTCCACATCTGTACACGACAAACACGGCACAAGGAGGAGTCACAATGTCCGAGCTTCAGATCATGCCCGGCGCGGAGCCCTTTTTCTTTGAGGGCAGCGGGGTGGGTTGCCTGGTGTCACATGGCTTCACCGGCACCACCCAAAGCATGCGTTTCTTGGGCGAGTTCCTGGCCCGCGAGGGGGGCCTGACCGTCGTGGGGCCGCGCCTCAAGGGGCACGGCACGACCCCCGCAGACATGGCCGCGTCGACGGCCGAGGACTGGGTGTGCTCCGTCGAAGAGGCGATGCGCACCCTCCAGGAGCGCTGCGACAAGATCTTTGTCACGGGCCTGTCCATGGGCGGCACACTGACCCTCTACCTGGCGGCCATGTACCCGACAGTCTTTGCCGGGGCGGTGCCCATCAACGGCGCCGTCTTTCTGGAAAGCCCGGACATGGCCGCGCTGGCCTTTGGCCACGGCTTCCCCGCGGCCGTCCCCGGCGTCGGCTCGGACATCAAGAAACCGGGGGTGGTGGAGCTGGCCTACCCGGTGGTGCCCGTGCCCGCCGTCCGCCACATCTATGCCCTGATGGGCGCCACGCGGGAGCTGCTGCCGCGCGTGGCCTGCCCGGCCCTGATCTTCCAGTCGCGCGAGGACCACGTGGTGAACCCGGCCAACGCGCCCTACATCCTCGAGCACCTGTGCGTCGCGGACAAGCGGCTGGTGTGGCTGGACAACTCGTACCACGTCGCCACGCTGGACAATGACAAGGAGCTCATCGCCGCCGAGACCCTGCGCTTTATCCAGGCGCGCGCGTAGGGCCGCCCGTGGCCGTCCGCCTGCTGCTCGCGCCGGCCGCCGCCGGCAAGACGGCGTACGTCGTGGAGCTGGCCCGCGACGCGGCCCGCGGGCTGGCGTCCACGCCCCGCGTCGTGGTGCCGGCGCACCTGCAGGCCCGCGCCTGGCGCCGGCGCCTGGCGGAGGCGGGCGGCGCCATCGGCGTGCGGGTCCTGACCTTTGACGAGCTGTACGCCGAGTGCCTGAACGCTGCCGGCGAAGCGTACACCGAGCTGAGCGAGCCAGTCCAGTACCGCCTCATCCGCGCCGTGGTAGACGGCCTGTCGCTGGAGCACTATGCCCCGCTGGCGGCCCGCCCCGGCTTTATCGGGGTCCTGCAGCGCCTCATCGCCGAGCTGAAGGCGGCCCGCGTCCACCCCGACCGTTTCCTGGAGGCCGTGGACGCGCTGGGCGGTGAGCCCCGCCTGCGGGAGCTGGCCCTGGCCTACGCCGCCTACCAGGAGCGACTCCAGGCCCAGGGTTGGGCCGACCGCGCCGGACTGGGCTGGCTGGCCGTGGAGGCCCTCGAGCGGCGGGCGCCGCGGGTGGGCCACGGCTGGTCGCTGCTCGTCGTCGACGGCTTTGACAACCTGACATCCGTGCAGCTCGCGCTCCTCCAGCTGCTGGCCGGCCGCGCCACGGAGACGGTCGTCACCTTGACGGGCACGGCCGGGGACGAGGGCCGCCCGCTGGTCCGGCGGCGCTTTGACGAGACCCGGCAGAAGCTCGAGGCGGCGTTGGGCGTCAAGGGCGAGCCGCTGCCGCCCCGGCCGCCGCTCGAAGGCCAGGCTCCCGCGCTGGCCCACCTGGAGGCCTGCCTGTACCGCGCACCCGCCGC
>JBFYTF010000392.1:0-31745 GCA_041300865.1 Anaerolineae bacterium | reverse complement strand
CGGCCTGGGCGACAAAGCGCAACAGCAAAGGTGCGACGGTCAATTGGCGATTCACAACAGTTGATGCTCGCATCAAGCTCAAGCGCCTCTACCCATCAATTGATGATTGACAGACTACTAGGGCCGGCGGTCGCAGCGTGGCTCGGCCTGGCTTGATCCCCGGGAGCCGCGCCAACTTGCCGGCAGCCATGCAGGCGCTCGCATGGTTGTGCACGGTCACGTAGCGCCTGCGGCAGGGCTCGCTCTCACTGTGCCGCGCCGCGGATAACATTTACCCTGCCGGGCAGGCACCGCCAACCCGCAGCCGGCCGCTGGCGCCTGAATTCTGCCGCTCTGGGCGAGTCTCGGGCCGCAGGACTGTTGTTCCCCGGCGGCGGGAGCCTGCGGGGAGGGCACGGCGGCTTCGTCGGCCCCGTGCCCCTTCGCCCCCGGTTGTCGTTCCGTGCCCCTTGTGCTATAATGATGAGCGCCGGACCACCACCGGCTGCCAAGGCCAGGACCGCACCGGCGGCAGCGGGAGGCCCAGGCCCGCCAGGCACGTCTGGCGCTGTTCCTGCGTCCTTCCAGAACCTGCCAAACAGGAGGGCGACGATGAAGAGCCGGCACTTGTTCGTTATCCTCTGTCTCCTGTGGGCCCTCGTGGCCGCTTGCGGCCCGGCGGAACCGGCGGAAGACGCGGCGGGGCAGGCCGAGGGCATGGCGCCTGCCGCGGAGCCGGTCGCGGCTGGCCTGCCCACCGCCGATCCGGGGCGCGCTCTGCCCTCACCGCTGTGTCTCGGTCCACAGCCACCCCTGGTGACCGGGTTCGACGTGCTGCCGCCCCCGTTCATGCCCGAGCCAGCGGCCCGCTCCCCGTTCCGCGATCCCGTGTTCGGCAGCTGCCTCGTGCGCGCCACCGATCGCCAGGCCGATCTGTCGGCTGAGGACGAGTCGAAGGGTCTGAAGAACGAGTATGCCCGGGTGGGGTCTTTCAACGCCGACGAGAGCGCCATCGTGGTTTACGGCACATCGGGAGAGTGGTTTCTGTACGACGCCGCCTCCCTCCGGCCGCGGGGCAAGCTGCCGATCGGCCTTGAGCCGCGCTGGGATGCGGTCGATCCCCTCATGCTCTACTACTCCGACGGGACGCGCTTGATGGCCCACGACGTGGCGGCAGGGCAGAGCACCCTGGTCCACGACTTTGCTGCCGATTTCCCGGGACAGAACCTCACCGCCGTGTGGACCGCCCAAGAGGGCCGGCCTTCGCGGGACACCCAAACTTGGGGCCTGATGGCCGAAGACGAGAACTGGCTGCCCGTGGCCTTTGTCGTCTATAACCGCCTCTCAGATGAGGTGAGGGTGCGCGACATGCGGGGAGTGCCGGGCATGGAGGACGACATCGACCATGTGACCATCAGCCCCCTCGGCACCTACTTCCTGGCCTCTTTCGACCGCTACTGCGAGGCCGGTGCTGAGCTGGGCGACGACGCTCACCCGTGCGGCCTGATGGTCTACGACCGCGACCTGACGGGCGGCCGGGGCCTGCTGCGCATCATCGGGCACTACGACGTGGCCCTGGATGCGGACGGGCGGGAAGTCGTCGTGTACCAGAGCCTCGACACCGACGAGATCGCCATGCTCGACCTGGAGAGCCGGGCAATCACCCCCCTGTGGGCCATCGACTTCTCGCACACGCCCATCGGCTTCCATTTCTCGGGGCTGGCGTACGACAAGCCGGGCTGGGCGCTCGTCTCTACCTACAGCGGCGGCTATCCAGATGCCTACACCTGGATGGACGACCAGCTGTTTGCCGTCGAGCTAAAGGCCGGGGGGCGGATCGTACGCTTGGCCCACACTCATTCCCTAGTAGATCAGGAACAGGAGCACGACTACTGGGCCGAGCCGCACGCCAGCGTGAACCACGACTTTTCGCGTGTCCTGTTCACCTCCAACTGGGGCCGTTCTGGCAGTGAGGGCGTGGAGATGTACTTCTTGGAGGTGCCACCCGGCTGGGCGGAAGGGGACGAGTAACATACTCCGCGTACGCGGAGCGAGCTGGGTTGCCGGCCCGGCCTAGCCGCGCAGTTCGTCGCGCATCTGCTCATACTCCTCGCGGCTGATCTCACCGCGCGCGTACCGCTCCCGCAGGATGCGCAGGGCACTACCGCCCTCGGCAGTCGAGACACGCCGCGCGAACCAGATCAGGGCGGCTATGCCAGCGCCGATGACGAGCACAAAGAAGCCCACCATGAGCAGCAGCAAGAGGAGCTCGATATATCCTATCCCGTACATGCCAGCCTCCATTTCTCGCGGATCGTCGCCCTCGACCGCGTTGCGGTCAGGACGCACGGGCCAGCATAGCACGGACGGCAGCCTATGTCTGTAAAGCGGGACACAGCGAGCCGCCTGCCGGAGGCCAGGGCAGATGGCAGCCTCGCCCGCTCCCCCGGCCGGGGGGAGCGGGCGGGCGTGCTGGACGGCTAGCGCAGCGGGGTGACGACGATGTCGTCAAAGCTGGCCGTCTTGGACTTGTAGGTCTTCAAGCCGACGGTGCCCTTCAGGAAGGGATACTTGGTGTCGGTGTAGTCGATCACCAGCTCGTCCTCGAAAAAGACCTTGATGTTGTTGCCCCGCACCTCCACGGCCAGGTCGTACCAGGTGTAGCGCTTGAAGGTCCGCTCCAGCGTGACCTGGTAGAGCCCGTGCGGGTTGTTAAAGTCATACAGGTTTTGGGGGTTGTCGCAGGCCGCGTCCCAGCAGTCTTCTATGGTCTGGAGCTGCGATAGGCGGACGAACATCGTGTCGTTGGTGGGCTTGCCGCCGAGAATGATATAGTAGCCGGTCACCCAGCCCGCGGTGTCGGTGTCGCCCACGTCCTCGTACTGGCCGCGCACCCAAAGGCCGATGGGATATCCGCCCGCCTCGGTGACAAAGAGGGTCCCATCATCCCTTTCGTCGACGCCACCACGGAGAAGAATTTTGGTCTCGACGCGATAGTCGGTCCACTCCTCCGCGCCAGGCCCCAGGTACATGAGCAGGGCGTCTTCGGCCACCTTCCGGCCGCCCAGCCAGCAGTCCTGCGTGGCGGCAGCGCTGCCGCCCACGCCGTCGGTTTCCTCCCACACCCACTGGTCCTCCTCCAGCCGCCAGTAGTTCATAAAGCGGGTCCAGCGACTGAGTCGCACGCCAGGGTCATTGAAATTCTCTTCGAGGAGCGTGCCTGGCTCGGCAGTGAGGGTTGCGGCGACGGGCTGGAGGGGCACCAGGAGCGAGGCGGCGGCCACGGTTACCTGGTTGGTATACTCGCCGGCGGGGACGTTGGCCCGCACACGGTAGGCGACCTCCAGGCGCTGGCCGGGAGCCATTGCCCAACTGCCGCTCCAGACAATGGTGCCCGCTGTCCCGGCCGGATTCGTCGCCACGTCACTGCCCGGGGCCATGCCCAGGAAGCTCAGGCCGGCGGGCAGCGCGTCACTGATGGTCTCGAGCGTGCCTGCCGTGTCACCCTCGTTGACGATGGTCACCGTGTAGACGACCTCGGCGTCAACGTCCGCCTCCACCACCGCCGGGAAGACGCTCTTGGCCACCGACAACCGCCCGATGGCGAAATCCTCGGCGAGCCAGGGCAGGGTGAAGCGGTAGGCCTTGCCCTCGACGTTCACGCATGCCTGGGCGGGGCCTGGCGCCGCGGCGATTGCGACGCTGTTGCAGGCCTGGTAAGCGTCCAGGCTCCGTGCCGTTTGCACCTGGTACAGCAACGTCAGCTCCGAGCCGGCGGCAACGGTAAAGGGCCCCGTCAAGGTCAGCGTGTTGGCCGCACTCTGGGGCGGAGCGGTGATGTCGCCGCCGGCCAGCATGCCGGCAAAAGACAGGCTGGGGTCGAGGGTGTCGACAATCGATGCCACCGAGCCGGCCGCGGTCCCATTGTTGACCAGCGTCACCGTGTAGCTTACCAGCTCGCCGGCGGTCGCTTGTCCGGGGAAGACGTCCTTGCTCAGGATCAGATCGGCCTGGGCAAGTGTGCGCTGGGGAGCGAGGGCGCGCGTTGGAGCCAGGCTGCCCGACAACAGCAGCAGCGAGGCCAGGAGCAGCAAAGACAGCACGATCCAGGCCAACCACTGCCTGGACTTTTCAAAGGCGATACCGTTCATTGTTCGCTCTCTCCTCATTGTCAGATTCTTGTGCCGGGGAAGCACGGCGCGCGCCGGGCGGCGCGGAAGCCTCGTTCCCGCGGCCGGTGGAGCTGGGCAGCTCCGAGCCTATTGGCAGTGGGGAGAATAGAAGACGCGTGGGACTAGGATGCAACGGGGTGAGTGGCAGCGAGCATTTCTTTCCCTCCTTTCCCTTTGCCGCGGCAAGGCTCCGGCCCGTCTGGTCCACCCCTGGCCTGATGTGCCCACTTCGAGCTGTGCCACGGCGCCTTTGCCTGCGAGCCAGGACAAAAGCAGAGACGATTATAGCACAAGAGAAGGTAAAGCGAAAATTGGAGAAGCCCCGCTGTTTTGCTCATTTTACGCACCTATGCTATACTCTCCCGGATATCCACGGCCATCGACCGCACTGGGGAGGGAGAGGCAATGTCTCATCCATTTGAAGTGGGCAAGACCTATCGAAACCGCATCGGGGAGTATGTCGTCGAAGCAATCGATGGCAACAAGATGAAAATCAAGTACGCCAACGGTGGCACCCTGACGACAGACGTTGGCATCCAGGCCCGCATCTGGGAGAACATCCAGTTCGAACGGCAGATGGCCCGTGCCGAGGAGCGGCGCCGGCAGGCCGAAGAGGCGCGCACGGTGGCCCGCCAACGCGCCTCCCAGGCGACCCCGCAGGCCCGCTCACGGCCCGCCTTTGACGGTTTCAAGACCGAGGACTTTGAGGACAAGCAGCGCGGTGTTGCCTGGGCGGGCCGGCGCGAGCTGGGCCGGGCGCTGGCCTTTGAGCTGACCCGCCGCGCCCGCGTCGCCTTCGATCACTGGATCGTTCCCTACCAGTCCGAGATCCATGTCGCCCGCAAAGATCGCTACGATGGGGAGAACCGCGAGCTGAACGCCGCCTTTTTCGTGACGGCCAGCGAGGACGGCGTCGCGTACGGATTTCACGTCGGGCGTCCCGGAGGCAAGGTGAAGGACGCCTGGGCGTGGTCGGCCTTTGTCTCGGCTTTGAGCGACGAGCGGCGGGTGCGCGACGGGATGCGGACCGCCATGGAGGAGCACGAGCTAAACCTCGTCGTCTATGCTATGGAGGTGAGTTACGGCCAGGTTGCACGCATCACGGCAGACGAGGAGGGCTTCCTGTGGCAGCATGAGAGCCCCGATCAGGAGATCTCACGCCACATGAGCGGCGAGGAGCTGGCCGAGTACCTGCAGGGGGTGGCTCCCAACAAGCGCTGCGACGTCTACCTCGGGCGGCAGATGTCCAAGGAAAAGTCCATCGGCTCCGGCACAGGGGTCGTCGATGAGATTGCCGGGATCTGCCTGGCGCTGCTGCCCGTGTACGACGCGAGCAGTGGGGGATAACGCTCGCTCGGGATGAAACAGCTGCGAGGTACCCCCCTAAAGCGGTTTCTGCGAACGCTGCCATCTCCGCCCTCGCCTACAGAGCTGGCCATCGTCTGCCAGAGCGTCGGATATCCTGTCAACGTCGGCTCGATCTTTCGTATTGCCGACGCCCTGAATGCCGCTGAGGTGTTGTTGACAGGCATCACACCGACCCCGCCCAACCCAACCATCGCCAAGGTCGCGAGGGACAAAGAGCAGCGCGTTCCCTGGCGCTACACAGCACTGCCCGAGGACGCGCTGCGGGATCTGCGCGCCCGCGGCTTCTGGCTGGCAGCTCTGGAGATTACGGAAGAGGCCGAGCCCTATTACACGGTCGACTATCCGAGCCGCGTGGCCTTGGTGCTGGGCAACGAGGATCACGGCGTGACTCGCTCCTGTCTGTCGCTGTGTGACGCGGCGCTGTACGTGCCCATGTACGGCAAAGGCAAGTCGTTGAACGTGCACGTCTCCTTGGCCGTCGTCGGTTACCACCTTTTGCACCGTCGTGCGTAAAGAAGAGGGGCCGTTGGCACCCACGGGTAATCGGGACGTTTTCGACGGGCCACTAGTCGAGGTGAGCAGATGAGCGAGATGTTTGACAAACTGCGGGAAGGGGCCGAGCAGGTCTTTTCCGAGGTGGATAAGGGCGGGCAGATCCAGTCGACCCTGAGCGGGCTGCGGCACCGCCTGGCCGAGGCCGACCGCCGGCGCAAGATCAATGCCGTCAAAGGGCAGATCCAGGACTTGCAGGCCAAGGAGGCCCAGGCCATCAACTCTTTGAGCGCGCAGGTGCTGGCCCTCTACGAGGCCGGCACCCTGACGCAGCCGGAGCTCCTGAGCCTGTGCCGCGGGGTGAACGAGATCCGGAAGCAGATCGAAGGGCGGGAGGCCGAGCTGGCCAACCTTGAGCCGGCGCCGGTGGCAGCACCACAGCCCCAGGCCCCGGCAGGGGCACTCTGCCCCAACTGCGGGGTGGCGGTGGTACCCGGTTCAGCCTTCTGCCAGACGTGCGGCACGCGCCTGGCAGCCCAACAAGCGCCGCCGCCGGTTCTCTATTGCGTCCACTGCGGCGCCCAGCTGCGCCAAGGTGCCAAGTTCTGCCCCAAGTGCGGCCAGACCCTGCCGGCCGGCGAGGCAGGGCCGTAGCTTTTCGCGGGCCATGAAGGGCATCGCCCACTTTGCCGCCGGTGTGGCCGTAGCCACCTTCTTTCCCGAGGTGGTAGTCGCCGCCGGGCGGGATCTGGCATTTGGCCCGCTTGTCGGCGGGCTGGCAGGATTGCTGCCCGATACACTGGACTTTAAGCTTTTCCGCTTCCTGGAACGGCGCGACGTGGAGATCGATCCGGCGTTGTCGCCGGAGCCATCAGCCATGGCCGAGGCACTGGCGACGGCGGCAGGGCTGGCCCAGGAGAGCCGTCGCACGGTCCGCCTCCACTTTCACACGGAACGGCTGGGCACAGACCTCTGGCGTCGCTGGAGCCTGGCCTTTTACCCAGAGTGCGGCGAGGTGGCAGTGTGGCCCGGCCCGGCGGTGACTACCGGGCAGGTGCCTGTGCCGGGCCTGCACGACGCCAGGCAGGCGCGCGAAGCGGCCGAGGGCCGGGCACGACTGCCGGTTCCCATCCTCTACGACCACCAAGACGAGATTCAGGTCGACATCCTGTCCGGGCCGTCGCTGGCCTTTGCGCCCGTGGGCGAGGCGGTGCGGGTCACCTTCCTGCCGTGGCACCGGGCCTGGAGCCACTCGATCCTGGTAGTGCTGCTGCTGGGGGCCGCGGGCTGGCTGTTGGCACCCGTCTATGGCGCCGTCGCTGCCCTGGCGGCCCTGGCGCATATCGCCATGGATCAGCTGGGCTACATGGGCAGCAATGTCGCTTTTCCGCTTAGCAGGCACAGGACGCAAGGCCTGCGCCTCTTTCACTCGGGCGATGCCCTGCCCAACTTCCTGGCGGTTTGGCTCAGCGGAGCGCTTGTCCTGTTCAACCTGGATCGTTTCTCCGGCGATCCGATGCTGCCCCCCGTGCCGTACCTCCTGCTGACCGTCGTGCTGCCCTGTCTGGCCTTCGCCGGCCTGGTGCTCCGCGCCAGGCGGAGATTACCACCCGCCTGATCCACCTCATGGGCGCCGCCCTTGCCACGCCTGACTGCTGGAACAGCAAATGGACAGCTGCCGGCATGTTGTGTTATAATAGCTGCCGGAGGTGATCGATGGAACGTTCCCGAACGTTTTCCGACGAGCAGCTGGATCGGGCGCGCGAGGTGTGCCGCAGTGAGGAGCGCATCGCCGCCCTGTACGCCGTGCCCCTGGGCGAGCACGGTGGCTACCATCTGGCCGCGCTGTATGCCACCACCCCCTCCTGGCCGGAACGGCTGGACGTAGAGATGGCCATGGCTAAGGCTCTGGAGTTGGACTCGACGGAGATCATCGATCTGCGGCGCATGTCGCTTGTGTTTCGCTACAACGTCGTCCGCCACGGGAGCCCCGTCTACGTCGGGCAGCCAGACCGGCTGGCCATCTTTATCGAGCAGACCATCGCCCGCTACTCAGCCTTTTATCCACTCCTCGAGGCCCTGTACTGGCGCGTTGAGACGGGCCCACTGGGCGCCGAGCTTGTCGAGGCCGAAGCCTGAGCCCCAGGGCATGTGGCCCGGCATAGGAGGTATGTTTGATCGTCGAGACAATGCCCGTCGGGCTGCTCCAGACCAACTGCTACCTGGCTGCCTGCGAAGAGACCAGGGAAGCCGTGATCATCGATCCTGGCGGGCATCCCCAACGTATCCTGGGCGCCGTGCAGAAGCACGGGCTCACCGTGCGCTACGTGCTCAACACCCATGGGCATTTTGACCATACCGACGCCAATGCTGCCATTGTCGAGGCGACAGGCGCACCCCTGGCGGCCCATCCCCTGGAACGGCCGCTGCTGGCCATGGCCGGTGGGGCGCCGTTCTTCGGGCTGCCGGCCAAGCCCGGCCCGGCTCCCGACCGGGACCTGGTCCCCGGTGAGGAGCTGGCCGTGGGTCGGCTCCGCTTCCAGGTGCTGCACACGCCGGGTCACACACCGGGCCACGTCTGCTTTTACGAAAGCGATCAGGGCGTCATCTTTGACGGCGATGTGTTGTTCTATCAGGGCATCGGCCGCGCCGACCTGCCCGGTGGCAACCCGCAGCAGTTGATCCTGAGCATCCGCGAGGTGCTCTATGCCCTGCCCGATGAAACAGTGGTCTACTCGGGGCATGGGCCGTCCACCACCATCGGCAACGAGAAACGGCACAACCCGTTTGTGCGAGGCTGAGGCCACCGTCTGTAGCTCACAGCTCATGGAGGAGGGTTCATGAAAGATCCACGAGAAGCAGTCATAGTTGCCGGCGCCCGAACGGCCATCGGCCGGTTCATGGGGAGTCTGTCGACGGTCCCTGCGCCACAGTTGGGCGGGGTGGCCATCCGCGAGGCAGTGCACCGCGCGGGGATCAACCCCGCAGAGGTTGACGAGACGTTCATGGGCCTTGTGGTGCCCAACGGCACCGGCCAGGCACCGGCCAGGCAGGCAGCGATCGCCGGAGGCATCCCGGCGTCGGTTGGGGCCGTGACGCTCAACAAGGTGTGCGGCTCAGGGCTCAAGACGGTGATGCTGGCCGCAGGTCTGATCAGGGCGGGCGATGGTGACCTGTACGTGGCGGGCGGCATGGAGAACATGAGCCTGGCGCCCTACATGCTGCCGCAAGCGCGGTCTGGCTACCGGCTGGGCAACGGCGAGATCGTGGATTCCGTGGTTCACGACGGGCTATGGAGTAGCTTTACCGGGAAGCACATGGGTTGCTCTGCCGAGTTCATCGCCTCGCAGTTCAAGCTCACACGCGAGGAGCTGGACGAGTACGCGTACCACAGCCACCGCAAGGCCATCGAGGCCATCGACACCGGCCGGTTCCGGGCCGAGATCGTGCCTGTGGAGCTGCCGCAGCGCAAGGGGCCGCCTGTCCTCTTTGACACCGACGAGTCACCGCGGCGCGACACCACTCTCGAGGCGCTGGCTCGCCTCAAGCCCGCCTTCGAACCCAACGGCGTCGTCACCGCCGGCAACTCGCCGGGCATTACCGACGGCGCCGCGGCGCTGGTTGTCACCAGCCGGCAAAAGGCCGGCGAGATGGGGGTCAAGCCCATGGCCCGCATCCTGGGCTATAGCCAGGCCGCGGTAGAGCCCGAGTGGCTCTTTATCGCCCCGGCCCACGCCCTGCGCCGGCTCATGCAGCGCACCGGGTTGGGGCTGGCCGACTTCGATCTCGTGGAGCTGAACGAGGCCTTTGCCGCCCAGGTCCTGGCCGATGGCCGAGAGCTGGAGCGCGAGCACTGGGACTGGGATAAAGTAAACGTCAACGGCGGGGCCATTGCCTTGGGACACCCCATCGGCTGCTCGGGCGCGCGGGTGCTGGTCACCCTCCTCTATGCGCTGCGAGAGCGCGGGCTGCAGCGCGGGTTGGCGAGCCTGTGCCTGGGCGGTGGCGAGGCGGTGGCACTGGCCGTCGAGATGGAGGGCTAAGCGCTCGCGCGCGGGCACTCCCCGCCAAGCATGAGGCTGGCAGACTGGAATCCCTTCCAGTCTGCCGGCCTCATGTTGCGCTTGCCGCCGGCGAGGCCGTGGCAGGCCACTCGCACTTGCTCAGTCCGCGGCCTGCATCCTTTCCAGGCGCCGGCGCGCTTCGTTCAGGTCGCACGGCGCCCGAAAAAAGTCCTGCCAGGGATCTTTTTTCTGTCCCAGGCGTCGGAAGATGTTCTCGACGGTATAGTACCCGGCGTGCAGGTCCGGCTTGCCCAACTCGTCCCACTCCAGGGGCGTAGCCACGGGCGCTCCGGGTTTGGCCCGCACCGCGTAGGGCGGGACCGAAGTGGCGGCGTAGGCATTGCGCAGGTAGTCCAGGAACAGCCGGCCCTTCCGCCCAACTTTGCGCAGTTCCAGGGTGTAGCGCTCTGGCTCGCGCGCGACGAGCAGTGCTGCCACGTCGCGGGCAAAGTCCCGGGTGCTGTCAAAGCCGGCGCGGCCATCGAGTGGCAGGGCGACGTGCAGCCCCTTGGAGCCGGTGGTCATGACAAACGACGGCAGTTCCAGGTCGGATAGTACCTGGCGCAGGGCCAGAGCTGCTGTCCGGACGACCTGGAAGTCGCCCCCAGGCGGGTCCAGGTCAAAGATGAGCTTGTCTGGGTGGTGCAGGCTCGCCTGGCGGCTGAGCCAGACGTGCGGCGTGATGGTGCCCTGGTTTGCCAGGTAGACGAGGGTCGCCGCGTTGTCGCAAACGGCCTGCGGCTGTTCTTGCCCCTCCTCTTCGACCATCACCGGCACGCGGCGGATCCACTCCGGAAAGTACTTGGGCATTTCCTTCTGATAGAAACCGGGGTTCGAGATGCCCTCCGGAAAGCGCTGCATACTGAGCGGCCGGTCCTGCAAGTAGGGTAGCATCGCCGGGGCGACGCGCCGGTAGTAGTCAACCAGCCCACCCTTGGTCAGGCCTGACTCCGGAAAGTAAACCTTGTCGAGGCTCGAAAGCTCCACCACCTGGCCGTCGATCTCCACGGTTTGACGATCCACGGGCCTCCTCCCTCGCGCGCAGTCCGCCGCTACTGAGCGTCACTCGGCTCCAGGAGCCAGGTAACGTTCACGTCCAGTGTGAGGGTCTGAGTCCCCGGCTCGATGGGCACCGCCGCGGCCCGCTCACCCCCGGCTGCGGCCTCCTCGGCGAAGGGGCGCGGTGTGCGGCTGTACTCGGTGATCGTCCACACGTCACCCAGTTGCAGCCCGGCGATCTCCGCGAGCTGTTCAGCCTTGTATTCAGCGTCGTCCCAGGCCGCCTGGCGGGCCTGGTCAAAGAGGGCACCGGGGTCCGAGACCTCAAAACGAATGCCCTCAATGCGGTTGCCACCGGCCTGCACGGTGATGTCCAGGAGCTCACCGAAGCCCTCGAGGTCCTCGCTGCGCACTTCGACGATGTTGGTCGCCTGGAAGGCAATAATCTGCGTCTGCGTGACCGGTTGGCTGACCTCAGCCCTGGGCTGCTCGTAGATGGGGAACAGGCTCACGGTCTGGGTCTGGATGTCATCCTCGGCGACGCCTGCTTCTTGGAGGGTATCGATGAGCTCCTGCATCTGTTCGCTGTTCTCCTCCAGGGCAGCGGTTGCCTCTTCGGCCTGGGTTTCGACGCCCACGCGAATGACGACCAGGTCCGGAGGAGCCGTGACCAGCCCGGTGCCCGAAACGGTGACCGTCCGGCGCTGAGGATCGTCGTCTTCCACTTCCTGGGCGGCAATAGGATCTGGTCCGGCGGGCACAAAGAGAGCCGCGGCGAGCCCGACGATCGCGAGTACGGTCCAAAGTCCCTTCTTATTGTCCATTTTTTGTCTCCTTTTTCTCATGATCCGGCGTTAGCCACGCCGCGCCGTTTCCTGCTCGGATCTCGCGCCCAGGACGCGGCGCGCGGCGCGGACGATATCAGTGGGCATGAGCCCGTGCTTTTCGAGGATCTCCTGGGGCTTGCCCGACTCGGCATAGCGGTCGCGGATGCCGACAAAGGCCATGGGCACCGGGAATCGCTCCACCACCGCGCGGGCTACGGCCGCTCCCAGCCCACCGTCGAGGAGGTGCTCCTCGGCCGTAACGATCGTCCCCGTCTCCCGGGCAGCTCTTTCGACGGCCACCTCGTCCAGGGGCTTGATGGTGTGCATGTCCAGCACGCGCGCCTCAGTCCCTTCTTCGGCCAGCAGTTGTGCCGCCTCCAGGGCAACGGCAACCATGAGGCCGCAGGCGATGATCGTCAGGTCACGGCCCTCCCGGAGCACGTTCGCCCTGCCGATCTCGAACTCGGCGTCGCCGGTATAGACGATGGGCGCTTTCGGGCGGCCGGTGCGCATGTAGACCGGCCCGCCGTGACCCATCATCGCCCAGGTGGCAGCCCGGGTCGAGGGTGCGTCCGCGGGTGCGAGCACAGTCATCCCGGGAAAAGAAGTGGCCAGGGCTATGTCTTCGATCGCCATCTGGCTGGGGCCGTCCTCGCCGATGCTGATTCCACTGTGCGAGCCGACGAGCTTCACAGGGACCTGGGGAAAGGCGATGCTCATGCGGATCTGGTCGTAGGCGTTACACAGCAAGAAGGCGGCAAAGCTCGCTATTAGGACGTCTTTGCCGCTCGTCGCCAGGCCGCTCGCGACCCCCACCAGGTTGCTCTCGGCAATGCCGACGTTGAAAAACCGCTCCGGGAATTCCTGAGCAAAATACTCCGTCCGCGTCGAGTTGCCGACATCCGCGTCGATGACCACCAGGTTGGGGTTTTCACGGCCGATGTCGCGCAGGGCCTCGCCAAACGCGTCGCGGGTCGCCGCGCCGTACACCAATCCTATCCGTTTGCCAATGTCCAAAAGTTTCGCTCCTTGTTACGGCTTGCCATCCTGACGCGCCTGCAGCTCGGCCAGGGCGAGTTCCGTTTCCTGGGCGGTCAGTGTGACACCGTGCTTGCGGTTGCCACCATCATCAAACGGCGTCAGACCCTTTCCTTTGACCGTATGGGCGACGATCATCTGGGGACGGCCGCGCACCCTGCGGGCAGCCCGCAGGGTCTCGACGATCTTTTCCATGTCGTGGCCGTCCACCTCGAGAACGTGCCAACCAAAGGCCTGCCATTTACCGACGACCGGGGCCAGGGCCGGCATGACCTCTGCCACGGGCCCGGTTTGTTGGTAGCCGTTATAGTCGAGGATGGCGGTCAGGTTGTCGGCCTGGTACTTGGCGGCCGCCATGCTTGCCTCCCAGATCTGGCCCTCGTCCGCCTCACCGTCGCCGATCATCACGTAAACGCGGTAGGCGAGGCCGTCGAGGCGGGCGGCCAGGGCGTGTCCCAGGCCGATGGAAAGGCCCTGACCCAGAGAGCCGGTCGACGCTTCCACGCCGGGCACGAGGCGCATGTTGGGGTGGCCCTCCAGTGGACTGCCCAGCTCGCGCAGGGTGAAAAGCAGGTCCGGGCTCAAGTAGCCGGCTTCGGCCAGGACGGCGTACAAGCCGGGCGCGGCGTGGCCCTTGCTGAGGATGAACCGGTCGCGCTCGGGCCAGTCCGGCTGCTTCGGATCGTAACGCATGAAACCGCCGAAATACAGGGCGGTCAGCACGTCGATGGCCGACAGGGAGCTGGAGGGATGACCCGAGCCCGCCCGGGTAGTCATCTCGATGATCTGCCGGCTCAGCCGCCAGGAAATAGCAACCAGTTCGTCGGGGGTAGGGTCGTCGGTCCGGTTTCTGCCTTCGCGTGCCAAAACACACCTGCCTTTCTGTGCACGGGCGGCCGGCCAGCCTCCCGGGCAGGCCGGCGCGCTGGAGCCCAGGATCGTTCGCGGGGGATCGCATCACGGGTATGGCCGCCGTGTACCTGGCGTCCAACACGAACCCGCCCTGCGCGTCGCGGTCAGAATATCATGGATCCACAGGAGTGTCCATGTATCGAGATACACAAAGGGGATACATATTCGGATACATTCAGGGTCTCTATCCAGCGCACGCGGCCAAGCAAAAAGAGCGGGGTTGAGCCCGCTCTTGATGTTTCTGGAAAGCGCTAAAGCGACAGGTCAGGGGTCCTCTTGTCGGGCGAGGTAGATCTGCAGCGACTGGCCCGTACCCGTTGGGGGTAGGGACGGTAGGGCTTCGAAGGTCCAGCCTTGCAGCTGGCAACCGAGACGCCGATAGACCGTTTCCGAAATAACGATCTCCCCATGGTGCGCAAGCTCTACCAGGCGATGGGCCATGTTTACAGCGTATCCTACTAGCCCAAAGTTCATGTGGTGGGCAGCGCCGATGCTGCCCATGACCACCTGCCCCTGGTCGATGCCCACCCCCAGGCCGATCTCTATGCCGCGTTCGGCCTGCCACTGGTCGCGCAAACGGGCAAAGGTCTGCTGCATGACGCCCGCCGTTTGGAGGGCGCGTTGTGGGGCATCGCTCTGGACAAACGGTACCCCAAAGGCGACCATTAGCTCGTCGCCGGCCAGGTCAAACACGGTGCCGTGATGATCGTGCACCACGTCGATCATCTCCGTAAAGAACTCGTTGAGGACTTCGATGACGGTGGGTGCCGGGACGCTGGATGTCATGTGCGTGAAGCCGCGCAGATCGCTGAACAGCACCACCGCCTCTCGGCGCTCGCGGCGCTCGAGCATGCCGGCCTCCTGCGCCAGGATGCGATCCACAAGCTCCGGGCCAACGTAACGCCCGAACATCTGCCGGATGTGGCGCCGTTCCTCCTGCTCGGCCCGCAGGCGCATCGACTCCAGCTCTCTCAAAGCAGTGATCTCCCGGATCACGGCCACCTGACCTACCCCCGCGACAGGCGAGACGCTGAGGTAATAGGTGCGGTCGTGGCGCGCGACTTCGATGCTAAACGGCCGGCCCTCCAGGATGGCCCGCTCAAAGACCCCCAGGAACTCCGCGGGCAGGTAGCCGGCCAGGGGCTGGCCGAGGCACGAGGTCACCTGGGCACCGAACAGCTGCTCGGCCGCCGGGTTCGCTAGGACGAGGTTGCCCATCCCATCGACGACGAGGACGGCATCGGTGGTGCTGCTCAATACCGCCGACAGCTTGCCGCGCTCGTCTCGCGTGTCCTGGAGCAGGCGGGCGTTGACCAGGGCGATGGCCGCCTCCTGGGCGAAAGTTTCCGCCAGGCGGACCTGGTTTTGGGCAAAAAGGCGCCTGCCCTCCCGGCTGTAGACGTTGATCAGCCCCCAACACCGGCCCGAGGCCACGAGGGACAGGGACAACTGGCTCAGCATGCCCTCTCGGAGGAGGAGGTCGGACTGCCCTAGAGACTGCTCCTTGCTCAGGTCAGAGATCTGGAAAGAGCGTCCCTCTGCGCCGAGGCGCATGACAACCTCGCTCCTGGCGAGGCGCTCGCTCTCGGCGTAGAGCTGCGACAAGCCACACCAGGCAGCAATGACCAGATCCTCGCCCGTTTCGTCCAGGAGCATCAGGCTGGCCGCGGGAGCTGCCAGCAACATAGCAGCCTGGTCGACGATGAGCTGCAGGAGGGCATCCCAGTTGAGCTCGGCGCTCAGGGCGACGCCTGTCTGCTGCAGCATCTCGAGCTCGCGCCGGCGCCGCTGCTCACCCTCGTAGAGCTGCGCGTTGCGCACGGCGATGGCCGCCTGGGCTGCGATGGAGTCCAGCAGAGCCAGGTGGCCCCCGTCGAAGGACCAGGGGAGCGGGTGGGTGGCCAGCAGGACGCCCATCGTCTCCGCAGCGACAAGCATCGGGGCGCCGATGACCGAGCCCACGGGGAAGGTGTCGCCGGGCAGCACCAGCCAGCGCGGATCTTGGCTGGTGTCGTCCACGACGGTGCTTTGCCGGTGCTCCAGGATCCAGGCCGCAAGGCCCTCCTGAAAGACCACCGGAGTGACCCCACCGGCGGCCACGGGCGCTGCGCCTTCACGGCTAATGAACTGCCGGGCATGGCTCCGGTCCTGGCCCAAGATCAGGATGCTGCACATGTTGGCTTGCAGCGCCTGGCGAGTGTGCTCCACGATCCGGTGCAAGACCTCATCCACGGCCAGCTTGCTGTTGATCCCCTTGCTGATGTCGTAGAGAAGGGCCAGGCGATTTCGCTCTGTCTGCAGCGCATCGCGAGCGAACTTGAGCCGGAGCAAAGAACGAACTCGGGCCAGCAGCTCCTCGCGGTTAAAGGGCTTGGTTAGAAAATCGTCGGCTCCGATCTCGATGCCACGGATCCGATCCCGCTGGTCGGTCAGGGCCGTGAGCAGGACGACGGGGATGAACCACGTGTTGCGGTTCGTCCGCAGTCGTGCGCAGACCTCAAAGCCGTCCATCTCGGGCATCATGACGTCGAGGATGACAAGGTCCGGTGGTTCCTGCGCCACCGCGGTCAGCGCCTCCTCCCCGCCGAAAGCCAATCGGACACGATAACCGGCGCGCTCCAGGTGAGTTGCCACCAGCTGAGCGTGGGCCAACGAATCGTCTACGACGAGAACTGTCCCCTGGCTGTGCCTTTCCAGGAACTCGGCTCGATCGCGGATCTTCATATCCTCAATCCGTCAGAATACGATCTCCATGCCTTCGCGGGCGACAAAGGCGCCCGCAAACTGCTCCTGCGCATGCCGCTCGATCTCCTCGAGGCAGTCATCGTCGTGGAGCGGAGCATGGTGAAAAAGCGCCAGCCGCGCTGCCCCGGCGAGCTGCGCCGCTCGAACCGCCTCCTGCCAGCTGCTGTGCCCCCAGTCTGCAAAGCGCAGTCGCTCTTCCGGCGTAAAGTGCGCGTCGTGGATGAGGAGATCCGCGCCCGCGGCCAGGTCCACCAGCCGGGGGTCGAGGCCGTCCCGCGGGTGGCTCACGTCGCTGGCATAAACCACGGCCTTGCCCTCGCAGCCGATGCGATAGCCAAAAACGCCACCTGGATGCTGGAGCCTGCGGGGCAGGATTGTAGTGTGCTCTCCCACGACGATCGTCTCGCCGTCGCGCACCTCCTTGATGAGGAGATCGGCCCGCAGATCCTCGATGGTAAAGGGCAGGTAAGCATCCACCATCTGGCCGACCAGTACCTGCTCCAGGTCGACATCCATGCGGCGCTCGCCGAGGATGACCAGGCGGTTGTGCCGAAGATGGGCGGGACTGAAAAAGGGCAGGCCCTGGATGTGATCCCAGTGGGTGTGGCTAAAGAGGAGGACCGCGGTGAGCCGCCCACCGCGGCTGGCCAGGTCTACGCCCAACAACCGGATGCCTGTACCGGCGTCGAGGATTACCACCTCGCGATCTTCCGTCTCGACCTCGACACAGGAGGTGTTGCCACCCACCCGCACGGTGCTTGGGCCGGGGACTGGGATGGATCCACGTACACCCCAAAACCTGATTTTCATGGTACATTCAGAGCGCGAAAGGGGCCGTCTCACCCGACAACGGTGCGGCGCTAAAGAACGGCTGTGGCTACGATGCTACTGGGTGATGCCGGCCACTTGCGGGTCCTGACGATTCCTTTCCACAGCCAGCAGTGCGTAGCTGGCCAAGATCAGCAGGAGCTGTTCGTCCTGCTCGCTGAACGGGACGTCGCTTGCCCCGCGGTCAACCGATAGCAGGCCCGCGGTGGCATTGGGCAGCCCGACGGGTACCTGGAGCAGCGCCAAGGCCTCGTCGCCGGTTTGCAGACAGAGGGCCGCGCCCGGGGCAGCACGGGCGCGCACGACGCTGCCCCGCGCCAGGACCGGCTCCAGGTCCGCAGCACCTGCCCCCGCAGAGAACTCCAAGGTTGTGCAGCCTATCTTGCCGCGCTGGGCGATTACCCGGAACTGGTCGGACTCCCCCTCTCGGAGGCAGATCCACGAGCGCTCGGCACGGGTCACGTACAGGGCCGCCTCGGCGATGCGCTCCAACAGCAGGTCACAGTCCATGCCGCTCGCCAGAGCCTGGCCGAGGACCGACAGGGTCTGAAGGTGGCGAGCATGGCGGCCGACGAGGGCCAAGAGGCTGTCCCTATCGCGGCCCAGCCGCCCGACGGTGAGCGCCTTTTCCACCGCGGCGAGCACCTCTTTGGTGGTGAAGGGCTTGATCAGGTAGCCGACTGCACCCAACCACAGCGCCTTGGCGGCCACGCCTTCGGAACCATAGCCGGTCATGATGACCGACGGAATGCTGATCTTCGCCCCGTTCAGCTGCTCCAGGATCTTGAGACCGCTGATGTCGGGCAGTTCGAGGTCCACGAGCAGGACGTCAGGCCGCGAGTGAAAGGCCAGGTCCAGACCTTCCCAGCCGGTGCTGGCGCTCAAGGTCTCGTAGCCAGCGTAGGGCAGCACCGTTTCGAGCGAGACCCGGATCTCTGGACTGTCGTCTATGATCAGGACTGTTTCCCTGGCCAAGTCTCGATTCCCTCGGGAAAGCGCGTATCCCATGCGGCTGCGGCCTCGATCGCAGCATCCTCTTGCGAGGCGATGCGCCGCCCTTCGTCGACGTCCACAAACAGCAGAAGCACGCCCCCGACGACAAAGAAGGCGATAAGCGCCAGGATTGCCAGGCGGCTGCCGCCGGCGAGCTGGCCGACCAGGCCAAATAGCAAGGGCCCAAGAATACCGGCGAACTTGCTGCTGGTGCTGAAAAAGCCAAAGAACTCGGCGGCCTGGCTCTTGGGGACCATGGTACCATACAGGGAACGGCTGAGGGCCTGCGATCCCCCTTGCACCATACCCACGGCAATAGCCAGGACGAAAAAGTGAACGGCCGTCTGCATAAAGTAGCCGGCGATCGAGATCATGATATACACGAGCAGCGCCAGCAGGATGGAGCGTTTGGTGCCGACACGCGACGCGAGCCAGCCAAAACCAAAGGCAAAGGGAATGCCCACGAACTGGGTGATGATCAGGGCAATGGTCATCTCCGTGACGCCAATGCCGATCTCATCGCCGTACGCGGTCGCCATCTTGATGATCGTGCCGATGCCGTCGTTATAGATCCAGAAAGCCACCAGAAAGATCAGGAGCTGCCTGTACTGCCGCACCTGGCCAAAGGTGTGCGACAGGCGTTGAAAACCGGCCCGCACAGGGCTGCTGATCGGCCCGGCACTGCGGAGCACCGGCGGCTCGGGCACGTTGCGAAACAGCGGGATGGAAAAGACGGCCCACCAAACGGCCACGCTGAAAAAGCTAACCCGCAGGGCAACACCGGCGTCCTCCATGAAGAACAGATCGGGCCGCATAAACCAGAGGACGTTGATGACCAGCAAGATCCCGCCGCCCAGGTAGCCCAGGGCGTAGCCCCGCGTCGAGACGCGATCGATATCGCCCTTTTTCGCAATGTGGGGCAGCAGCGACTCGTAAAAGACCTCCGCTCCGGCAAAGCCAATGTCGGCCACGACGAACAGCAGCGAGGCAAGGAGGTACGAGTCATCGCCCAGCACCACAAAAAGCGCGGTGGCCACCACGCCCATTGCCACGAAAAAGGCGATGTAGCGCTTTTTCCCACCGGTGTGGTCCGAGATGGCGCCCAGGATAGGCGCCATGACGGCGGCGATAAGCAGCCCGATGGCCGTGGTGTAGGCCCAGGCGGCCGTCGCGTCTGGCTCGCTCAGGCCGCCCGCGATGGCCAGGGAGCGGTAGAAGGGTGGGAACATGGCGGCCATGATGGTCGTCACAAACGCCGAGTTGGCCCAGTCATACATGGCCCACGAATTGATGATCTTGCGGTACGCGCGGTCTGCTGCAATCTCGGCCATGCTAGCTCCTCTCTTCCCATCAACGCTTGGATGGCACGGCAATTCGCTTGCTAATTGTAGCCCATCTGGCCCAATCGTGCAAAAAGGGCAAGAGACGACTCGACCTACCGCATTGGCGGCGCCTCAGAAAGCGGTCTAGGCTTCGTCGCCTTCCTCATGGTGTAAACTCCCCGCCGGGGAGCGTAGCGCCTGCTCTTCGGCCAGGTCTGGCCCCGGCCAGCCATAGACTGCCAAATCGATGCGGCCCTCCGGGTCAAACCGCACCCCCTCGTCTTCCAGCAGGGCGCGCTGGATGGCCCCTCCCATGCCTCTGGTCTCCAGGCTGATCGCCCCGCGGGAGTTGACCACCCGCTGCCAGGGGACGTCGCTGCCGGAAGGCAGGTCGTGCAGGGCCCAGCCCACCGTGCGGGCAGCGCGCGGGGCACCCAGGATGCGCGCGATCTGCCCGTAGGTCGCCACCTGCCCAGGGGGAATGCGGTGCACGACACGGTACACCTGTTCAAAGAAGGAATTGACCATTGCACCTCCTACGGGAACACGATCAGAAATATACTACAACTTCGGACGCCTCGCAACTAGCGGGCGGAACCATTTTCGCCCCGCCCGCGTCTCATAGCTGAGGAACCTGCACGGCGGGGATCCTTGCAGAAAGAGAGGGGAGAGCAACGACAATGATGACATCGAAACGACAGCGAGCCATCAGCCTGGGACAGGTAGTGCTCGTCCTGGGCCTCCTTCTGGGCCTGGTACTGGGCGGCTGCGGGCCGGCCGCCACATCGGTCCCCACTCCTGAAGGTGACCAACCGGCCCCCGCTCCGACCGACGAAGAGCCGCTCAACCTCGGGCCGGCCTTTGCCCGTGACGCCGCCCTGGCCTACCTGGCCACCACCTACGGCGAGCGGGCACCGGCGCCAGACCTGACCTGGACCGAGAAGGACTCCACGCCGACGAACATCGTGGGTGGCTCGAGCTTCGAGTACCGGGCCGGGGACTGGGTGATCACGGTGCAGTACCCTATCGTCGCGCCTGATAGCACCATCTACTCGGTGACGGCCGACGACGGGAGCAGCTTTCACTGGGAGGGTGAGGTGAACCCGGACGGCGAAGTGAGAGAGTTGGTGCTGCCCGAGGACGGACAGGAGCAGCCGGCCGGCGACGAGGAACCGGCAGACATCGGGCCGGCCTTTGCCCGTGACGCCGCCCTGGCCTACCTGGCCGCCACCTACGGCGAGCGGGCACCGGCGCCAGACCTGACCTGGACCGAGAAGGACACCACGCCGACGAACATACTGGGGAGCTCGAGTTTCGAGTACCGGGCCGGGGATTGGGTGATCACGGTGCAGTACCCCATCGTCCTCCCCGAGAACACCGTCTACACCGTGACGGTCGACGACGGGAGCAGCTTTCACTGGGAGGGAGAGGTGAACCCGGACGGTGAAGTGAGAGAGTTGGTGCTGCCGCGCCGCGGCGGCCAGGAGCAGCCGGCAGCAGGGCCGGCCGGCGGTGAGGCACTGCCGGTCCTCGTCGCGGGCAACAGCCTCTTTGCCCTGGACCTTTACCACGCCCTGCGCGAGCAGGATGGGAACCTCTTTTTCTCACCCTACAGCATCTCTGCTGCCCTGGCCATGACGTACGCCGGGGCGCGTGGCCAGACGGAAGAGCAGATGGCCGAGGCCCTACACTTTGACCTGCCTCAAGAGACCCTGCACAGCAGCTTTGGCGACCTCTCCGGCGAGCTGGCCTCTCGAGGCGAGGGCGCCGAGGGCCAAGACGGCGAGGGCTTCCGGCTAAACGTCGCGAACGCTCTGTGGCTGCAGGATGGGTTTGACCTGCTGCCCGAATACCTGGCGCTGATGGAGAGCGCCTACGGGGCGGCTCCGCGCCCGGTGGACTTTCAAGGGGCGCCAGAGGACGCGCGGGTAACCATCAACGACTGGGTTGCCGGCGCGACGGAGGACCGCATCACCGATCTGATCCCCGCGGGTGTCATCGACGCTCTAACCCGCCTGGTGCTGACAAACGCCATCTACTTTAACGCCGCCTGGGCAGTGCCCTTTGACCAAGATCTGACCTCCGAGGGGCCCTTTACCTTGTTGGACGGCGAGCAGATTTCGGTGCCCATGATGCGCCAGACCGAGGGCCTGCCCTACGCTGCTGGCGAGGGGTACCAAGCAGTGGAGCTGTACTATGACGGCGGCGAGCTGTCGATGGTCGTCGTGCTGCCCGAAGAGGGCGGGTTCGAGGCCTTTGACGGATCGCTGGACGCGGCCCGCCTGGCCGAGATCGAGGCCGGACTCAGCCACCAGCAGGTGGCGCTGAGCGTGCCCCGTTTCGAGTTCGATTCGCAGTTCAGCTTGAGCGAGGCCCTGGCGTCGTTGGGCATGGAGGTAGCCTTCACCGACACCGCCGACTTTTCCGGCATGACCGGCGGCCCTGACCTGCTCATCTCCGAGGTGCTGCACAAGGCTTTCGTTTCCGTGGACGAGGAGGGCACGGAGGCCGCGGCAGCGACGGCCGTGGTTATGAACCTCACCTCCGCGCCCGCTGGTGACCCGGTGCAGATGACCATCGACCGGCCGTTTGTCTTTTTCATCCGCGATGTCGAGACAGGGACAGTGCTCTTCCTGGGACGAGTGCTAGATCCGACCCAGTAAGCCGGCAGCGCCCAGCTCATGGCTCCTGCCCGCGCCGGCGGGCGGGGGCCACTTTCCGAGCCTGGCGAATCGCAGGCGCCCGGGGCCCGACCAAGACCGTTGTCCCTGCCCTACCACTAATAGAGTACGTGCCCCACACCTGACTGATTGAAAGGACCACCCTGGCGGTGGTCCTTTCCTATTAGCCCACGTTCACCGTTTGTATGTTGACCACCGGCTGGGCGTGTGTTATCCTGTACAGGCCGGTATGGCACGTTCGGCTCCGTCAAACACGGCCTCCGAAGAGCGTATACCCGGCGATGGCCGGGCGAGGCCGACCTGGAGCGTGGCCCACCGGGCGCCTGCATTTACGAGGAGGATCGAGGGCATTGCCCTGAACGCATCTTTGTGGTATCCTGACAAAGGGCCCCTGGGCCGGTGCCGCCTCGGAGTTGGGCCAACGTCAGCTTGCCGGCAGGTTCCTGTCCTGTGAGCCTTCGACCGTCGTGTTATGATGCCGTTGATGTCTTGGTGCTAAGGGGGTATGCCATGCACAGTGTAGAGGTTATCGAGCTGGCCAAGAGTTTTGGCAGCGTGCAGGCCGTGCAGGATGTGTCCTTCGACGTCCAGCCGGGCGAGATCTTTGGGCTGTTGGGTCCGAATGGCGCAGGCAAGACTACTACGATTCGCATGATCCTGGACATCTTCAAGCCCGACTCGGGCACCGTCCGAGTCTTTGGCGGCGCCCTGGACATGGCCGGCAAGCGCCGGATCGGCTACATGCCGGAAGAGCGCGGCCTGTACAAGGACGAGAAGCTGGAGTCAACGCTCGTCTACCTGGCCACCCTCAAGGGCATGGACGAGCGGGCCGCACGCGCGCGCCTGGCCGGCTGGCTCGAGGAGTTCGAGCTGGCCGAGCACCGTAACAAGAAGGTCCAGGAGCTGAGCAAGGGCATGCAGCAAAAGGCGCAGCTCATTGCCACGCTGCTGCATGATCCGGATCTGATCATCATCGACGAGCCCTTTTCGGGACTGGACCCGGTGAGTACCCGACAGGTGAAACATCTTCTCGACGCGCAGCGCCGGGCGGGCAAGTCGGTCCTGATGTCCACCCACCAGATGTACCAGGCCGAGGCGCTGTGTGACCGCATCGTTCTGATAGCCAACGGGCGCGCGGTGCTGTACGGGACGGTGTCCGAGATCAAGCGCAACTTTGCGGGCAACGCCGTCGTCGTCGAGGGTCAGGGCGACCTGTCCGGCGTGCCGGGCGTTATCGACGTGCGCCGCGAGAACGGGACCTGGCACCTTGCCCTGGAACGGGGCACCGACCCGCAGGACGTGCTGCGCCAACTTGCCATGCGCCAGAACGTGCGCATCGAGCGCTTTGAGCTCGCCGAGCCCTCGCTGGACGACATTTTCGTCAACGTTGTGCAAAACGGGGAGGCGAGCGATGCGTAACTTCTGGCTGGTGGCCAAGAACGAGTATCTGCGGACCGTAGGACGCCGCGCCTTTTTGGCCGTTACCCTGGGCGTGCCGATCCTTGTCGCGTTGATGATCGGCGCCATTGCCGTCGTGGTACAGATGGGCGAGCGCGATGAGCCCATCGGTTACGTCGACCAGGCCGGCGTCCTGGATGCGGGCCTGCGCGCCTCACTGCCCGATGCCGGCGAGCGCGTCCAGATCCGGCCCTTTGCCGATGTGGAGAGCGGCCGCGCCGCAGTGGAACGGGGCGAAATCCAGGCGCTGTTTGTCTTTCCACCCGGCTATCCCGAGTCGCTGCAGACCGAGCTCTATTACCGGCAAAGGCCCCCGGGCAACAGCGCCTGGGAGGACCTGGACGACCTGGTACGCCTCAGCATGGTCTCTTCGCTGCCCGCTGAGGCCCGGCAGCGCTTGCTGCAGGGCTCGCGGGTAACGGTGCACGACCTGAGCAGCGGACGAACCTTCAGCGAGGATCAGGTCGCGGACTTGATCATGCCGTTCGCGGCCTCCATGCTATTGCTCTTTGCCACCATGACGGCCTCCGGCTACCTGCTGGGAGTGGTCAGCACCGAGAAAGAGAACCGCACCATGGAGGTCATGCTCACCACCCTCACGCCTGGCCAGCTTATCGGCGGCAAGACCTTGGGGCTCCTGGCGGCCACCCTGACCCAACTGCTGGTCTATCTCCTCACTGCCGCGGTGGCCGTCGTGGTCGCCGCGCGCTTTGTGCCCGAGCTGCAGCAAGTGCGCGTGCCTTGGGGCTACCTGGGGATCGTGGCCATTTTTTTCCTGCCAACCTACGCCCTGCTGGCCGGGATCATGATCGCCATCGGCGCCGCGGCGACGGACCTGCAGCAGGGCCAGCAGGTGGCGGGCCTTCTCAACCTGGTCTTTGTGGCACCGTTGTTCATACTGCCGCTGATGCTCGAGGATCCCTCAAATCCCCTGGTGGTTTTTATGACCCTCTTTCCCACCACCTCCTTCCTGACGGTCGCCCTGCGCTGGGGCTGGGGCAGCATCCCGGCCTGGCAGATGCTGGCCGCGTGGGGGATTCTCGTCGCCTCGGCCCTGCTGGCGGTGTGGGCCGCGTCCCGCGTCGTGCGCGTGGGCATGCTGCGTTATGGGCAGCCGCTCAGCCTCAAGGGCATGGCGGCGGCGGTGCGCAGAGGTTGGTAGGCTGCAGGTAGAAAGTGAGGAGGAAACGCCATGCGTAAGCTGTTGCTGGTGGCCAAGCACGACGTCAAAATGACCTTGCGCCAACGCTCGTTCTGGCTCCTGACGATGATCATGCCCGTGATTCTGATGGCGACCAACACCGCGGGTTTCGTGCAGGACGACCCAGGCGAGGGTGGGACGCCGGCCGGCCTCCAGGGCCTGACCGAGCCCCGCCCTTTCGGCCTCGTGGATGAGGCCGGGCTGGTGGACCAGGTGCCGGCCGAGCTGGAGGGCCTGCTGGTGCGCTACGACGACCTCGAGGCGGCGCAGACCGGACTGAGCGCCGGCCAAGTCGGCGAGTACGCCGTCTTGCCGGCAGATTACCTGGCCACCGGCCGGATCGACGTCTATGGCCAGGAGGTCCAAATCATGACCGGCGGCTCGGGGGGCACGGCGGGCATTGTCGTCCCCTACCTCGTCGCCCTGAACCTGACGGGTGAGCCGGCCGTTGCGGCGGCGCTGAACAACCCCACCCCGGGCAACCTCACCCAGAGGCACGACCTGGCGCCGGCCACCCAGGATGGGGGCAGCAACCGCGCCCTGGCCGAGATGGTGGCCCAGATCCTGCCCTTGATGTACTATTTCTTGCTCTTGATGGGCAGCAACTATCTTATGCGCAGCGTCGTGGCCGAGAAGGAGAACCGCACCGTGGAGATGATGCTCCTGAGCGTGGAGCCGCGGCAGATGATGATCGGCAAAATTGCGGCTGCCAGCGTCGTGACCATCATTCAGGTCGTCGTCTGGGTGGTGGGCGGCATCTTTATCCTCAACCGTGGCGCCGAGGTGATGAACCTGGCCACTTATACCTTTCCGCCTGGCTTTGTGTTCTGGGCCGTCCTGTTCCTGGCGTTGGGCTTCTTGCTCTATGCCTCGGTGATGGCCGCGGCGGGGGCCATGGCCAATTCGGCCCGGGAGGGCGGGCAGATCACCGTCCTGTTGATCGTGCCTCTCATGCCCACCCTGATCTTTGCTCAGGTCTTCTTGGACAACCCCAACGGACTGTTGGCGGTGGCTCTGAGCCTTTTTCCCTTCAGTGCGCCCAGCGCCATGGTGACACGCCTGGCCGTGTCCGAAGTGCCCTTGTGGCAGATCCTGGTCAGCCTCGCCGGGCTGGCCGTCACCACCTACCTGTTCATCAGCTTGGCGGCGCGCTATTTCCGGCCGAGCAACCTGCTGTCGTCGCAGGCGTTTCATTGGCGAAGGCTGCTGACCGACTGGCGAACGTCCTAGAGGACTTGGTCGTTTGTAGTGTGCGCTCCGCAGAGTCGTGAGGTGTGTGGAAAGTCATGGAGAAGAGACCGGTCATTGTCGCCGAAGGGCTGACCCGTCGCTTTGGCGACGTGGTAGCCGTCGATCACCTGGACCTGGAAGTGCAGGCCGGGGAGGTCCTGGGCTTCCTGGGCCACAACGGCGCGGGCAAGACCACGACCGTCCGGCTGCTCAACGGGGTGCTGATGGCCGACGAGGGACGGGCGAGCGTCTTGGGCTTTGACCCCGCAACGCAGGGGCCGGCCCTGCGCGCCCTCACCGGCGTGCTGACCGAGACACCGTCGCTGGACGAGCGGCTCACGGGCCGCGACAATCTGGCCATCTATGCCGATATGTACGGCGTGGCTCCGGGTGAGGTGGCTGGGCGTGTCCAGGCACTCCTCGACGACTTTCAGCTCGCCGACCGGGCCGAGGAAAAGGTGGCGGGCTATAGCCGGGGCATGAAACAGCGCCTGGCGTTGGCCCGCGCCTTGGTGCACCGGCCGCAGGTCCTCTTCCTTGACGAGCCGACCTCCGGCCTCGACCCGGTGGCCGCTCGCCACGTGCACGCCATGGTGGAGGCCCTTAGCGGAGAAGAGGGCCGCACCGTCTTTCTGTGCACCCACAACCTCGCCGAGGCGCAAAGGCTCTGCAACCGTGTCGCCGTTCTGGCTCGCGGCCGGGTATTGGCCCTGGGCACCCCGGCCGAGCTGGCCGCCCACCTGGGCCGCAGCCAGCGCCTGCAGATGGAGGCTGAGCCTGCGGGGGCAGCCCTCGAGATCATGGCCGCCGCCGGTGTCACTGCCAGCGCCGGGGAGAACGGCCGCTTGGCCCTCTCTGGCGTGAGCCGCGAAGCGATCCCCGCGCTGGTGGCGGCCCTGGCCGGCGCCGGTGTGCGCATTTACCGCGTGACACCTGAGGAACCTTCTCTGGAAGACGTCTACTTTGCTCTGCAGGGCGAGGAGGTGGCAGCATGAACTGGCGGGCCATTCGAGCCATTGTCCGCAAGGACCTGAAGGTGGTCATGCAGAACAAGGGGGTGCTGATCCCTATCATCATCGTGCCCCTCGTCTTCCTGGTGGTGCTGCCGGGCATGGCCGCCCTGGCCCCGCTGCTGCAAGATGTGCCCGGCACGCCATTTGCGGGCATGGACGACTTTATAGAACGGATGCCGGCCGGACTGCGGGAGGCCGTGGCCGGCTACGACGAGATGCAGACCATGGTCGTCTTGGGCCTGGTCTATTTTCTGGCGCCCATGTACCTCATCCTGCCCCTCATGGTCTCGAGCGTAATCGCCGCCGACAGCTTTGCCGGCGAGAAAGAGCGCAAGACGCTCGAGGCGCTCCTCTACACCCCGACCAGCGACAGGGAGCTGTTGGTGGCCAAGATGCTGTCGGCCATGGTACCGGCGGTAGCCATCGCCTGGGTCGGCTTCCTCCTCTACTCCGTCACGGCCAACCTCGCCGCCTGGCCGACCATGGGCCGCGTCTTTTTCCCCAACCTGATGTGGGTTTTCTTGGCCATCTGGGTTGCCCCGGCCGTGGCCGGCCTGGGCCTCGGCGTCACCGTCCTGGTGTCGGCGCGGGCCGAGAGCTTCCAGGAGGCATACCAGCTGGGCGGCATCATCGTCCTGCCCATCCTGCTCCTCGTTGTCGGCCAGGCCACGGGAGTCCTCTACTTCAGCCCCTGGCTGGTCCTGGGCCTGGGCCTCGTCTTCTGGATCGTCGACGCCGTGCTGTTCTACCTGGGTGCGCGGCGCTTCCGGCGGAGCGAGCTGGCCGTCGGCATGTAACGCTGCCCGGCTTGCATTTCCCTGCGCCTGTGCTAGAATTCCGCTGAATCTGTCCGCGGACGAGGCACAGGAGAACCTTGAGCGAGCAGGCTAGCGCGCACAGGACCTGGCAGCGGCGCCTCAGCCGCCGCTTCAGCGGCCTGCTGGACCGTTACCAGCCGCCGGAGACGCTGGTGCTCATGGGCACGGCCCTCCTGGTGGGCCTGGGCACTGGCGGTGGGGCCATCCTCTTCAGTTGGATGATCGACGCCATGGGCCGCCTCTTCTATGGCTGGCTAGGGGAGGAGGTCCTGTCGTCCCGCAACGTTATCCTTGTCCTGGCCCCTGCCCTGGGCGGTCTGCTCGTCGGTCCCCTGGTCTACCGCTTCGCGCGCGAGGCCAAGGGCCACGGTGTGCCAGAGGTGATGGAGGCGGTGGCGCTGCGGGGCGGGCGCATCCGGCCCATCGTGGCCCTGGTCAAGGCCGTGGCCTCGGCCATCACCATCGGTTCTGGTGGCTCGGCTGGCCGCGAGGGCCCCATCGTGCAGATCGGGTCGGCACTGGGCTCGACGGTGGGCCAGGTGCTGCGCATGTCCGACGAGCGCATCCGCAACCTGGTGGCCTGCGGCGCGGCGGGCGGCATCGCCGCCACCTTTAACGCACCCATCGCCGGGGTGATGTTTGCCCTGGAGGTGATCCTGGGCGAGTTCAGCGCCCGCTATTTTGCGACGGTCGTCATCTCCGCGGTGACGGCGAGCGTCATCAGCCGTATGGCTTTTGGCAACGTGCCGGCCTTTGCTGTGCCCAGCTATGAGCTGGTGAGCCCCGTGGGCCTGTTTTTCCACACGCTCCTTGGCCTTCTGGCCGCGTTCGTCGCCGTCGGCTTTACCCGGCTTCTCTACTTTGTAGAGGACCTGTTCGACGCCTGGAAGCGGTTCCCCGAGCCGCTGAAGGCGGCGGTCGGTGGTGCTCTGCTGGGAACTTTGGGCCTCGCCTACACGCTGGCTGCCGGTGCCGCCGGGTGGACCGCGCCCGGCGAGCCGGTGCCTTTTTATGACGGCGGTTACCCGGCCATGGACTGGGTGTTGTCGAGCCAGGGGACTGCCGGCCTCCTGCTCCTGCTCGTAGCCCTGAAAATGCTGGCCACGTCACTGACCATCGGTTCGGGCGGGTCGGGAGGCGTGTTCGCTCCCTCGCTGTTCATTGGTGCCATGCTGGGCGGTGCCTTTGGCCAGGTGGTCCATGGCCTCCTGCCCACACTTACGGCGCCCTCGGGTGCCTTTGCCGTAGTCGGCATGGCCGCCGTCTTTTCGGGGGCAGCACGGGCGCCCATCACCGCCGTCATCATCATCTTTGAGATGACCGACGACTACCGGCTGATCCTGCCCCTGATGCTTGCCACGGTGGTCAGCACCGTCGTGGCCGAGGCGCTGAACAAAGAGTCGATCTATACCCTCAAGCTGTTGCGGCGTGGCATACGCCTCGAGAGGGGGCGGGACATCGACGTCATGCAGGGCGTGTTGGTGAAGGAGGCCATGACCACCGACGTGGAGATGGTGGGCAGCGAGGTGAGCTTGGGAGAGCTGGAACGGCTCTTTGCCGAGACGCACCGCCACGGGTTTCCCGTCGTAGACGGCAACGGCGATCTGTTCGGCATCATCAGCCTCCAGGATCTGGCCCGGGCGCGGGAGGCGCCCGGCTGGCAGGAGCGCACCGTGGGCGAAGTGGCTACCCGCTCGGTGTTGACCGTCAATCCCGACGAGCCAATGTGGGTGGCCCTCAAGCGGCTGAGCGCCCGCGACGTGGGCCGGCTGCCCGTGGTCGACCGCCGCGATCCGCGGCGGCTGGTGGGACTCATCCGGCGCCAGGACATCGTGCGGGCCTACCGGGTCGGCATCACGCGGCGCCTCGACCTGCAGGAGCGTGCCGACCGGCTGCGCCTGCCCAAGCTGACAGGCACCGAGTTTGTGGAGGTTACAGTCGAGTCCGGCTCTCCCCACGCGGGCAGGCGCGTGCGCGACCTTCCCCTGCCCGACGACTGCCTGCTGACCACCGCACGGCGTGGGGACAAGGTCATCCTCCTCGACGGCAGCTCCCGCCTGGAGGTGGGCGACCGCATCGTGGCTCTGGTGGCGCCGGAGCGGGCCGGGGAGCTGCGGCGGATGTTTCAAGGAGACAATTTATAGAACATTTGACCGAATCGCCCCTTTTCTGGTATAATATGGGGGAGGGTTCGTGTGACATGACCAAGAGACGTACGCCGCCAAAAAAGAAACCGGCCGGCCTGCACCTCGGAGGCGCGCTGCGCGCCGAGATCTGGGGTATCCTGTTGCTGTTGATGGCCCTCCTCACCCTGCTGAGCCTCATCCCTGTCGAGCGAGGGGCGCTCATGGAACAGTGGATTGCCCTTCTCGAACAGGCTGTGGGTTGGGGTGTGTGGCTCATGCCCATTGGGTTTGGGGCAGTGGGTCTGTGGCTCATCTTTCTCGGGCTCGGCCGGCAGATGAATGTCGAGCGCGAAAAGCCGTGGGGCGGCGCCCTGCTCTTTTTCCTGGCCCTGGCCATCCTGCACCTGATAGCCGGCGGTGAGGATCCGCTGCAGACGGCGGCTAATGGCGAGGGCGGCGGATACGTGGGCTACGGCCTCAGCCAGCTGCTGGTTGGTGGGCTCGGGGCTCCCGGTGCCTGGCTGGTCCTGGTAACCCTGTCCATCGTGAGCCTCATCATGCTCCTCGGGCTATCCCTGGGTGAAATGTGGACGATCCTGGCCGACACCGTGGCCCGGGTGCTGCACCGCGACCGGCCCCTGCCTGGCGTTCGCATTAACCGCGGCGACAAGCCGGCCGGCCTACCCAGCCCGCCTCCGCAGGTGCCAAATGGAGCCCCGGGCGCCGATGCCCGGTCGGCCGATCCGTCCGCCCACTTTGCTCCACGCCAGCCGGGGAGCGTCTTTCCGCGCATCATCGGTGGCGAACAGGTGTGGCGCCTGCCCAACGTGGATGACATCCTGGCCGAGGCGTCCGAACAGGAGCTAAGCCAGGTCGAGATCCGAGAGCGAGTGCGCATCATCGAGGACACCCTCAACAGCTTTGGCGTGCCGGCCAAGGTGGTGGAGGTGAACCAGGGGCCAACGGTCACGCAGTTTGGTGTGGAGCCGGGCTACATCGAGAGGCGGAACAACGACGGGCGGGTGGCCCGCGCCAAGATCAAGGTGAGCAAGATCGCGAACCTGTCCAACGACCTGGCCCTGGCCCTGGCGGCCTCGCCTATCCGCATCGAGGCGCCGGTGCCTGGGCGTTCCGTCGTCGGCATCGAGGTTCCCAACTCTGAAATCTCGATGGTGGCCCTGCGCACTGTCCTGGAGAGCGAGAGCTTTCGCGGGATCAAGGGACCGCTGCCCATCGCCCTGGGGCAGGACGTCGCCGGCAACGCCATCGCCACCGACCTCAGCGGGCTGCCACATCTGCTCATCGCCGGCGCAACGGGCTCGGGCAAGAGCGTGTGCGTCAACGCCATCATCGCCTCGCTGCTGTGCAACCGCACGCCGGACGAGGTCCAGTTCATCATGATCGACCCGAAGATGGTCGAGCTGACCTCCTACAACGGCATCCCGCACCTGCGGGCGCCCGTGGTCATCGAGCTGGAGC
>JBFYTF010000380.1:0-6803 GCA_041300865.1 Anaerolineae bacterium | reverse complement strand
GTCTATGGCAGTGACGAGCGCTCGGTCGACGTACCGGGGGATGCCAACCTGGGCGAGGCCATCATTGCCACCGGCCTACCGCTGGAGCAGCCTTGTGCAGGGCGGGGCACCTGCCTCAAGTGCAAGGTTATCGCCCAGTCTACGGCGGCGGGGAGCCCGCATGTCCTGAGCGCGCTGGATGAGCGCGAGCTACAGGGGCTGTCGGACGCCGAGCGCGCGGCAGACTACCGGCTGGCCTGCCGCGCCCGTGTCCAGGGCGACGTGACTGTCACCCTGGCACCCATCGTCGTCTACTCGAACAAGATGTTCCGTGCCTGTGATGACTACAAACAGGCCGGCGTTCCCCTGGGGCTGGCCGTCGATCTGGGGAGCACCACCGTGGCCGCCTTTGTCACCACCCTTAGCGCCGGCCGGGTGTGTGCTGGAGCGGCAGCCCTAAACCAGCAGACGGCCTTTGGTGCCGACGTCATCTCGCGCATGGCCGCTTCGCTGCGCGGGCCCGACTCGGCCAGGCGGCTGTCGATGTTGGCCATGTCGTCGATCGTGCAGGCGGCCGATGCCCTGAAGCTGTCGCGCAGCGTCAGGGAGCGCATCCAGAAGGTCACGGTCGTGGGCAACTGCGCTATGCACCACCTGCTCCTCGGCTACCCGGTAGAAAGCCTGGCGGAGCTGCCGTTCCAGCCCTACGACAGGGCTGCGGTTCGCGACGCGAGCGCCCTGTTCGGCGATACCTTTCCCTCCGGCGCCCGAGTAGCACTGCCACCCCTGGTCGGCGGTTTTGTCGGCTCAGATGCCCTGGCTTGCCTCGCGTACTATGGCTTTGACCGGGCGACCGGACCGATGGCCGCCATCGATCTCGGCACCAACGGCGAGGTCATGGTCACGGACGGCCTGCCGCCCCGCGGGACGGGCCGCATCCTCGTAGCTTCGACTGCCGCCGGCCCTGCCTTTGAGGGGGTGAACATCTCCTGCGGCACGCGGGCCGTGGACGGCGCCATCGTGAGCGTGAAGGCGAACCAGTCCGACGGCAGCTTTGAGCTGGCAACGATTGGCGACCAGCCGCCCGTGGGCCTGACCGGCTCGGGCCTCCTGGAGCTTGTGTGCGAGCTGCGGCGTGCCGGCGTTGTCGAGCGCAGCGGCCGCCTGGTCAAGGAGCATCCCATCTTTGGGCATCGCCTTCAGGTGGACGAGCGCGGCGTGCGCCGCCTGCTCATCACGGACCAGGCGGTTGACCGCCGCGGCGTCGAAGAGGGCGAGGAAGGACGGCGCGTCTCGCTCTATCTCACGCAGCACGACATTCGTGAGCTGCAGAAAGCCAAGGGCGCGATCCGCGCTGCCACCGAGATCCTGATGGCCCAGGCCGGCTTGAAGCCGGCCGACCTGGAGCGCATGGTCCTGACCGGCTCGTTCGGCAGCCAGCTGAACGTCGGGGCTGTGAGGGGCTTGGGCATGATCCCGCCCGTGGATCCCGCCTGCGTGGAGCCCTCTGCCAACGGCGCGGGTTTTGGCGCAGCCCTCTTCCTGGACGACGACGAGTTTGTCCGGGGTGAGCGGATCGCCGCCGCAGCTGAGCAGATCGACCTGGATCTCGACGCGGAGTTCAACCGCCGCTACGTCGAGTCGATGGAGTTCCCCGCAACCGAAGAGCAGGGCTCGTAGCCGGTATGACAACCGAAGCCGCTTCCGAAGCCGGTGCCTCGCGGCGTATCGACCCGGTCGCCGCGGTAGCCGTCCTGTTGGCGGCTGCCTGCTGGGGCACCTCGGGCATCTTTGTCAAGCTGGTCACGACCGAGGCGGAGGTCTCGGCCCTGGCGCTCGCCTTTTGGCGTGACCTCACGACCTTTGTTGTCCTGGCCGTTACGCTGGGCCTCCTGCGTCCGGGCTGGCTGCGGGTGCGCCGCGCCAACCTGCGCCTGCTGGCGGGCATGGGTGCCAGCCTGGGCATCTTTCACGTCTTCTGGAACCTGGCTGTCATGCTGAACGGTGTCGCAGTGGCCACGGTTCAGCAGGCGGCCATGCCGGCCATCGTCGCCGTGGCTGCCTGGCTCCTCTGGCGCGAGTCCCTGAACTGGATCAAGATCGTCGCCATCCTTCTGGCTTTTTTCGGCACTGTGCTCGTCTCTGGGCCCGACCTTCTGGCCGGGACGCCGCTGACACCGGCCGGCCTCATGATCGGCCTGGGCACGCCCATCATGTACGCGGCGTGGACTCTGTTCGCCAAGAAGGCGCGGGAAGAGCACAACCCCATCACTACGCTGACCTACGCCTTTGGCTTTGGTGCGCTGGTGCTCCTACCCCTGCAGTTTTTCACGCCCCAGCCCTTTCCGGTGACGGGCACCGCCCTCCTGTGGTTCGCGGCCCTCATTGGCCTGTCGACGATTCTGCCCTTCTCCTCGTACAGCTGGGCCCTGGGGCATCTGCCGGCCAGTGTAGCCAGTATCCTGGCCATGAGTGAGATTGCCTTCGTGGCAGTCTATGCCGTCATTCTTCTGGGCGAACGCCTGACGCCCAGCCAGATCCTCGGCGCCATTCTCGTCCTCAGCGGTGTTGTCATCCTTACCTGGAACCCGGGGTTCAAGAGGAGGGCGAGGCAGACGACGTGAGTGCATCGCGCAAACCGGTTTCGGGAGGGAGAAGCATGGCCCAAAAAGACAAGGGCGCCACAGCCAAGACGATGCCCATGCGCGTCCTCGAGGAGAAAGGGATCCACTACGAGGCACGGCAGCAGGGGCATAAGCAGTTTACGGCCCAGGGTGTCGCCGAGGACCTGGGAGTTCCAGTCGCCTGGGTCGTGAAGGCGATGATCGTCCAGCGCACAAACGGGGGCTTTGCCCTGTTTGTGATCCCCGGCGACGCTCACCTCAGTCTGAAAAAAGTGGCCGCTGCCCTGGGCGACAAGGGCGCGGTCCTCGCACAGCAGCGCGATGTGGAGCGGGTCACGGGCTTCCAGGTAGGCGCCGTCTCGGTCCTGGGCTACCGGCGCGGCGATATTCCAGCCTATCTTGACCAGCGTGTGCTGAGCCTGGAACGCGCCGTTATCAGTTCCGGCCGTCCCGACCTGGGGCTGGAGCTGTCCCCGCAGGACTTGTTGCAGGCTATGGGCGCCCGATGTGGCGACTATGCGTCATAGGCAAGCATGAGCGCGGTATCCCCGTCCGGGCCGGCTTGGCAATTTCCGCGAGTGCAGGTATAATGGGCTTCGCGCCGTTGGTGCAGGTCAGAAGGAGCGAGGAGGTTCCGCAATGCCAGACGATCGACTTTACGAGCAGATGACCCAGTCGGTCATCGATGGACTACCCGACAGGGCCCGTCAACTCGCCGAACAGGCCCTCGCCCAGGGGGTCGACCCCCTGGAGGCCATCAACCGTGGCTACAAGCCGGGCATGGACGTCGTGGGTGAAGGTTTTGCCAATGGCGACCTGTTCATCCCCGACCTGATGATGAGCGGCGAGGCAATGAAGGCGGCCATCGCCGCTCTTGAGGCCGAGCTTACCAAGCGCAAGCAGCAGCGCGACGTGCTGGGCCGGGTCGTCATCGGCACGGTCCAGGGAGACATCCACGAGATTGGCAAGACCCTCGTGGCCACCATGCTGGCAGCCAATGGCTTCGAGGTCCACGACCTGGGCGTCGATGTCTCGGCGCAGAAGTTTGTCGATAAGGTGCGCGAGGTAGACGCCGACGTTCTGGGCCTCTCCGCTCTGCTGACCACGACCATACTCAACCAGGAAACCGTCATCCTCACGCTGAAAGAGGCCGGCTTGCGCGACCGGGTGAAGGTCATCATCGGCGGTGTGCCGGCAAGCTCGGAGTGGGCAGCCGAGATCGGTGCCGATGCCTATGCCGAAAACGCGACCGACGCAGTCGCGGCCGTCAAGCAGCTCGTCGGCCGCGCTTAGCCCTACAACAGCAGCCATCCTGCAGCGGACCGGCCGCAGTGGCGTTTTGAGGGCCGGTCCGCAGTTGCATTCTGAGGGCGGGCTGGCAGTTGTCCTTCCAAGCACCGCTCTGAGCCATCATTCTGAGCGCGGCGCCGGCGAGCCTGTCGTGGCGGTCAGGCCAGGCCTGGTCAGGCCTGGGAAGCAGCTCCAAATGGCGGAGTGAAAGGAAGGAGACCATGCGCACACCGTTCCTCGAAAAGCTGGCCTCGGGTGCCGTACTCGTCGCCGACGGGGCCACGGGCACAATGCTGCAGGCAGCCGGCCTGCCGACCGGCCTGCCGGGCGAGGCCTGGGTGCTAGAGGCGCCAGAGCAAATCCTGGCGCTGCATCGCGCCTATCTGGCAGCCGGCTCACAGCTGATCCTGACCTCCACCTTTGGCGGCACCCGGCTGCGCCTGCAGCGGGCCGGGCTCCAGGCGCGCGTCCCCGAGATCAACCGCCAGGCGGCAGATATGGCCAGCGAAGCGGCGGGTGACGACGTCTAAGTAGGGGGCGACATTGGTCCCACGGGCGAGATGATGAAACCCCTTGGCAGCCTGACCTACGATCAGGCCGTGGAGGTCTTTGCCGAGCAGGCGGAAGCGCTGGCGGCCGGGGGCGTGGATTGCATCTATGTCGAGACGATGAGTGCCCTCGACGAGGCACGGGCTGCCGTCAGCGGCGCCCGGCAAGTGACCGACCTGCCCGTTTTTTGTACCTTCAGTTTTGACACCCGCGGCCGCACCAATATGGGCGTCACCCCGAAACAGGCCGCGGAGGTCGTGGCGAGTCTGGGCGCGGCCGGCGTGGGGGCGAATTGTGGCCACGCTCCCGAAGACGTGCTCGCGATCCTGCCCCAGCTACAGCAGGCGGCGCCTGGCCTGTTCCTCGTCGCCAAGCCCAACGCCGGCATCCCGCGGTTGGTCAACCGTCAGGTTGTGTATGACGCCGGGCCGGAGCGGATGGCCGAGCTGGCCCGCCAGTACATCGCCCTCGGAGCGTCCGTGGTTGGCGCCTGCTGTGGCTCTGCACCGCAGCACATCGCGGCCATATCACAGGCCCTGAGTTTACGGTGAGTCCGATCGTGGCAGGGCACCTCAGCACGTCGTGGCTGGGTCAGCGCCACCTCGTTCGGAGTGGTGCCAGGTTGCATGAAGGAGAAGAGGGTGACGATACAGGAGCTGGTGCGCCTGCACCGCCAGAAGTGGACCGCGGCGGGGCAGTGGCAGGACCCGAACCTGGCCGACTGCCTGGACTTTATGGCTACCGAGGTGGCCGAGGCCATCGACAAACGGCTGAGACAGTCCGCGGCCTATGTCCGAAACAATGCCGAGCCGCCACCCAGCGCCCTGGAGATGGGCGTCGAGATCTTTGATGCCATCATGATGGGCTGCATCGCCCTCGACCTTCTGGATCTTGACCTGGAGGCAGTGGCAGCCGTCAAGCTGCGTGAGATGGATGCCAAGAAGGGAGTCGCCTGACAGCTCGTGCTGCACTCGAAATCGTCGAGTGCCTCGTTGACAGCCTCGGCGTGCCGTGCTATAATCTTCTTGCCACAGATGGCGCAGTCGAACCTTCGACGATACTCCGCAGCGTTGCCCTGAGCCCCGTTCCGGGCTCCGATCCAGTTCCACACAAGAGCACGTGACACCAGAACCACAGGAAGGGAGACGCGATCATGGCAAAGGATGTATTGCTCGCCGCTGTTACACGCCAGAACTGGCTCGACACACCGGGCAAGGCGCTGCAGGACGTGACGCGCAAGTTCTACGGCTCCACGGGCACAGTGGGGCTGAAGCTGATGAACTTCTTGCACGGCACCTGGCTTGGCCACCCCCTGCATCCGGCGATCACCGACATCCCCGTGGGCGCCTGGACTGCGGGTGTGCTTCTGGATGCGCTGCAGCCTGCCCACGGCCAGACGGGTCTCGAAAAAGCGGCCGATGCGGCCATTGCCCTGGGCGTGGTAGGTGCCTTGAGCGCCGCGACGGCCGGCCTGACGGACTGGCACCGGCTGCGGGGTGACCGGACACGCCGCCTCGGCACGATGCACCTATTGTTCAACACCAGCGCGGCGGTGTTGAACACTGCGTCCCTGGCCCTGCGCGCCAGCGGACAGCGCGGTGCGGGCCGGGCAGCCAGCCTCGTCGCTTACGCCGCGATCACGGCCGGGGCCTACCTGGGGGGAGCCCTGGCCTATAGCGAGCAGGTGGGCACCAACCATAACGCCCGCCTACAGCTTCCGCAGGATTGGGTTCCCGTGCTGCCTGAGGCCGAGCTGCCCATGGGCGAGCTGTACCGGGCTGAGGCGGGCGGCGTGCCTGTTGTGTTCTATCGCCAAGGTAGCGAGATTTTGGCCCTGGTGGAGACCTGCGGCCACATGGGCGGCCCCGTGGCGGAGGGGCACATCCACGATGGCACCGTGGCCTGCCCCTGGCACGGTTCACGCTACGCCCTGGACAGCGGCCAAGTGCGGGAAGGGCCGTCGGCATACAGGCAGCCGACCTTCGAGGTGCGGGTGCGCAACGGGCAGATCGAGGTCAAGGACGCCGAGTCGTCCTGAGGCGAAGCGGGAAACGGCCGGCCCTTGGCATCAAGACGGCCTGGAGCTCGACGCCTGCTGTGGCGAGCTCCAGGCCGCTGCGCCTCGTTCTACCTCTCCCGGTTATAGATCTCGTACGGGTACCACCACGCCTTGGGCTCCATCGCCATGTCCCAATGGACGTGCTTCGTCTCGCGGAATTCGTCCAGACCCTCCTCACCCAGCTCACGCCCCAGGCCACTCAGGCCAAAGCCACCAAAGGGGCCGGCATCGTTGTCTGTGAGCGGGTCGTTTATCCACAGGGTTCCGGCCCGCACCTCCTCATAGAAGCTTTTGACATAACG
>JBFYTF010000343.1:0-3846 GCA_041300865.1 Anaerolineae bacterium | reverse complement strand
ATCGGCACCTGCCCGCTGGCCTCGATTGCCCGCAAGGACCTGCAAGCCATCGGCCGCACCAACGACGCCGTGCTCTACGGCGGCCGGGCCTGGTACACGGTGCGGACCGACGATGCCCTGGTAGAGGAGGTCATCGACCGCCTGCCCTCGTGCGCGTCCCGCGACCACGGCACGCTCTTCTACGATCTCTTCAAGCGCTACGACGGCGACTTTTACAAGATCGATCCGCTGCTCTTCAGCCCCGCCGAGGTGTGCATCAACAACGTCGTCAGCGGCCGCACCTTCCAGGCGGGCGCCGTCGCTCCGGAGCTGATCCAGGCCTCGCTCCTGGTGCCATGAACGTCGGAATCCTTGGCCAACGCGGAGGGTGGCATACCACGGCCCTGGAGCAGGCGTGTGCCCGGCGTGGTATCACGGCAACGGTCCTGCCGGTCACGCGCCTCACGGCGCGCCTGGCCCACGGTCCCATCCTGGCGGCCGGTGAGGAGGCGCTGGATGGTTTTGACGTCATCCTGGTGCGCGCCATCCCCGGAGGCTCGCTGGAGCAGGTCATCTTTCGCATGGATGCCCTGTCCCGCCTCGAGGCGGCCGGGGTCCGCGTCATCAACCCGGCGAAGGTCATCGAGCGGACCGTGGACAAGTACTATACATCCTGGCTGCTGGAGCAGGCCGGCCTGCCGACGCCGCGCACAGTCGTGGCCGAGCAGTTCGAAGATGCGCTGCTGGCCTTCGAGTTGCTGGGGGGCGACGTCGTCGTCAAGCCGATCTTCGGTTCCGAAGGACGCGGCATGGTGCGTGTCACAGAGCTCGATGTCGCCTACCGCGTCTTTCGAGCACTGGAGCTGGGCCGGTACATCTACTACCTGCAAGAGTTTCTGCCACACGGCCAGCGCGACATCCGTGTCCTGGTCATCGGGGGAAGGGTGGTGGCAGCCATGGAGCGCTTCGGGAATGGCTGGAAGACCAACGTCTCTCAGGGAGCGCACGCCCGGTGGCTGGAGGTAGATGAGCACCTGGAAACCCTGGCCCTGCATGCCGCCGCGGTGGTGGGGACCGAGTATGCCGGCGTAGACATCCTGCCCCTGGAGGACGGCGGGCATGCCGTCATCGAGGTCAACGGCATTCCCGGTTGGCGTGGGCTACAAAAGGCAACGGGCATCAACGTGGCCGATCGCCTCATCGACCACGTCCTGCGGGAGAGTCCATGACCCCCATGGAAGCCGACCGCATCACCTGGTCCGTGCACATTGCCTGTCTATTCGAGGTGTCCACCGACAAGCCCGGCAACGTCACGTGGGGCAAGGACTTCTGGGACACGCGCTTTGTCGACTTTATGGCCAGCGCCATCGCCGTGGGGCCTGCCTTTCGAAACGCTGCCGAAACACCGGTGGGCGACATCGTCTACCAGGCGGTGTACGACACGAGCCGGCTGGCAAACACCAACACGAACCTGGGCATGATCCTGCTGCTCGCTCCTCTGGCCCGCGCAGCCGCTCAGGGGCATCCCGATGGACTGCGCGCGAGTGTTCGACGCGTGCTGGCCGGGCTCACAGTGGACGATGCCCGCCAGGCCTTCCGGGCCATCCGCCTCGCCGCACCCGGTGGCCTCGGCCGGGCGGGCCGCTACGATGTGCGCCAGCAGGATGTGGACATCACGCTTCTGGATGCCATGAAGCTAGCCCAAGACCGGGACACGGTCGCCCGCGAGTATGCCACCGACTTTGCCATCACCTTTGAGCTCGGGTATGCGACCTTGGCCCGTTTTTGGCAGGAGGGGTACGGCTTCTCCGACTCGGTAATCCAGACCTACCTGACCATCCTGGCCCAGGTGCCGGATACGCTCATTGTGCGCAAGAAGGGCCGGCAGGCCGCCCGGGAAGTCTCGGAGCAGGCCAGGGCTGTTCTGGACGCGGGCGGTGCCTTCACCCAGATCGGCCGGCAGGCCATGCAGGAGTTTGACCGCGCCATTCGCGATCCCAGCCATCGCTATAATCCCGGCACCACGGCGGATATTATTGCCGCGTGCCTCTTTGTGTTCCTGACTGAAGGTGGGGGCCTGGAGAGCTTTCCTGAGCTCCTGGCGCGGTGGTGAGGGCATGCAGCTCCCTCCCGGTCAACCGCCCGCTGTGGAGAGCAGAGGCCACCAACACACCGTGTGCCCCCAGGTGTGATAGCCGATGCATATCGTCGATGCCCCGCACGCCGCCGGCGGCGATCATCTTGAGCTCTGGGTGACCATCCCGGGCAGCGTGCAGCAGCGGCCAGTCGGGCCCACCTCCGGTGCCGACCCGATCCAGGGTGAGGAGGATCACGTGCGTCCAGCCACCGTCTCGCAAGCGACCAAGCAGCGAGAGGGGAGTCAGAGCGCGCAGTTCCTGGCAGCGGGACAGGATCTGTCCACCCTGCAGATCGAGGCTAAAGATGAGGCGCTCGGCCGGGAAGGCGGCGCGGATGGCGTCGAGGCTTGCCACCGACTCCAGGGTCTCGGAGCCGACCACGACGCGATCAACGCCGGCGTCGACCCAGGGCGGGATCGCTGCCACGGTGCGCACACCAGCGTCTACCCAGAGGCGGACGGGGACCTCGGACGCCAGCTTCTGGATCGGCGTCCGCTGAGCCCTTTTGCCCTCGATGGCGTCCAGGTCGGCGATGTACAGGGCCTCGCAGCCGGTCTCAGCCCACAGCGCCCGGGCCACGGCGAGGGGAGAGGATGACGGCGTCAGCACGCTTTTCACGGGCCGGTAGTGGGCGCGGTCGCCCTGGATGCCCTGCACGACGCAACCGCCCATCAGGTCGAGCACCGGTATGATTTGCATGGACCGTCCTCACATCCTCGTTCATGAATACGTTTCCGGCGGCGGCTGGTCCGCGCCGGAGCTGCCTGCCGGCCTGACAGAGGAAGGGCTGGCGATGCTGCGCGCTGTGTTGGCCGACCTGGCGGCCTGGGGCAGGGCACACGTCACTACCACGCTGGACACACGTTTGCCCCACATAGAGTTGGCCGCCCACCGGGTGGTACCGCTGGACCCGCAACGACACATGCCCGCGCTCAAAGGGCTGGCCCGGGAGTCAAGTGCCGCGCTCATCATTGCCCCGGAGAGCGAGGGGGTGCTTGGCCGGATCACCCGGGAGCTCGAGTCGCTGGGCGTGCCCTTGTTGGGCGCCGCTTCCGATGCCGTGTCCATTGCCGCCGACAAGTGGCAATGTTACCAGCTTTTCCAGGAAAACGCAATTCCCACACCCGAGACCCGCCTGGTCACTGCCCGCGACATAGTCGAGCAGGCCGCGGAGCTGGGGCCGCCCTGGGTGGTCAAGCCAAGGGACGGGGCCGGTGCCGAGGGGGTGGCCCTGGTAACCGGCCTTGCGTCCCTCTGTCGGGCCGAGACCTTTGCCCGGTACAGCTCGGGCCAGTGCCTGCTGCAGCCCTACATCCGCGGCGTGCACGCCAGCGTCTCCTTGCTGTCTGACGGCCGGCATGCGCTGCCACTCAGCCTGAACCAGCAACAGATCGAGGCCGGTGCCTCATTTGCCTATCACGGCGGCCGGATTCCGCTGCACCATCCCCTGGAGCAGCGGGCATTGGACCTGGCGCGGCGCGCGGTGGGCCTCATCCCCGGGCTGCGGGGATACGTGGGGGTCGATCTCGTCATGACGTCCAACGAGTGCTATCTCGTGGACGTCAACCCCCGGATCACAACGTCGTACGTGGGGCTGCGCCGGCTCATCGGCCTGAACCTGGCGCAGGCCATCTGGGAGAGCTGTTGCCATGGGCGGCTGCCGGCAGAGGCGAGGCTGACCGGGACGGTCTCGTTTGGCAAGGATGGAACCCTTGGCTGAAATCATCGG
>JBFYTF010000339.1:0-20899 GCA_041300865.1 Anaerolineae bacterium | reverse complement strand
GTTGGAGGGGCTGATCGACCAATACCTCGCCCAGGGTGGCGTCGACTTTCCTTCCCTGGAGAACTTGCCCACCGTGGTTGTGCCCACCCCCGCGCCTGCCGTTCGGGTGCTGGTCTTTTTCGATCAGGCGGATCCCTCCTTTCAGGAGTTGAGCGCTTTTCTGGTGAGCCTCAGCCAGCAGTACGGCGACAAGTTTCAGCCGTACGCGGCAGACACCACAAGCAGCGAAGCGCAGAAGACATTGGCCGGCATCCACGAGGCCTTGGGAGCCACGCCGCCAACCTCCGGAACACCCGAGGTGCTCATCGACCGCCGCCTCCTCATCGGCCTGGACGAGATCAAGGCGGAGCTGCCGGCTCTGGTCAACGGCTACCTGGCGCAGGGAGGGATCAGCTTGCCAGACCTGGATGCGCTGGCAGCCGGTACCCCCAGCCCGGTGGAAAGCGCGACGCCGGTACCCACAGGACCGGGCAAGCCGATCTACATGGCCTTCTTTGATCAGACCGGCTGCCAGGAGTGCGCCCGCACAACGTATGACCTACAGATTGTCGAAGAGCAGTACCCGCAGCTGGTAGTGGAGCGCTTTGCCATCGAGGAAGCCGAGAACAAGGCCCTCAGCGAGTGGCTGGGCGAGAAGTACGGCGTGCCTGAGGAAAGGCGGCTCTCCACGCCGATGGTGTTTGTGGGACAGGACGTGCTCATCGGTGAGGAGGCCATCCTGGACAACCTGCTGCCCGCTGTGGCGCGCTATGCCGAAAGCGGTGCCCCGCGCAGCTGGGACGACTTTGATCCCGAAGCGGGCGAAGAGGGCATCCTGGCGCGTTTCAGCTCCCTGGGGGCGCTCACCGTCGTCGGGGCGGGCCTCATCGACGGCCTGAACCCCTGCGCCTTTGCCACCCTGGTCTTCTTTGTCTCTTACATGGCCTTCACCGGGCGCCGCGGCCGGGAGATCTTGTACGTGGGCCTGGCTTTTACACTGGGCGTCTTTCTGACCTACTTGCTGGTCGGCCTGGGGCTTCTCCACGTCGTCCAGTCCTTCGGGATCCTATCGGTCCTCGGCCGCTGGGTCTATCTCATCACCGCCCTGATGTGCGGCGTCCTGGCAGCACTGACCTTCCGCGACCTGGCCCGCGCCCGGAAGGGCAAGGCCGGCGAGATGACCCTCAAGCTGCCGTTGGGCCTACGCAAGCGCATCAACAAGGTCATCCGCGAAGGATCCCAGGTGCGTGCTTTTGTCGGCATGGCCTTTGTCACCGGCTTTCTCGTTTCGCTTATCGAGCTTGCCTGCACCGGCCAGGTCTACCTGCCGACCATCGTCTACGTCCTCAGCCGGCCGGAGCTGGCGGCCAAAGCGTCTCTCTACCTGCTCCTCTACTGCGTGATGTTCGTCCTGCCGCTGGTCGTCGTTTTTGTCCTCAGCTACCTGGGCACCACGTCGGAGGAGCTGGGGCGGTTCGTGAACCGGCACACGGCGAGCATCAAGCTGCTCACCGGCCTGGTCTTTGTGGGCTTGACCCTGTGGATGACGTGGACCATGGCGCCCCTGTTTGGGATCGGCGAGCCCTGGATCTGGGTGCTCATGGCGGGCGAGGTGGTTCTCATCCTCGCCGCCGCGGCGGTGATGGAGAGGAGAACCAAGGCCCCCGCGAGGCCCACCACCCGGCGCGGCAGGAGCCGGGCATGACGGAGCGCCTGCACTACGACGATGCTTCCTTGACCCGGTTTTCCGCACGGGTGGTGGAGCACATCGAGTGGGAGGGCCGGCCAGCCATCGTCCTGGACCGCACGGCCTTTTACGCCACCGGCGGAGGGCAGCCCCACGACACGGGCAGCCTGGACGGGGTAGCAGTCGTGGACGTCGTGGAGCGAGAGGTCGACGGCGCCGTCGTTCACATCCTGGCCACCCCGCTGCCGGCGGGCACGGCCGAGGTGCAGGGCGAGGTCGACCAGGCCCGGCGCCTGGACCTCATGCAGCAGCATACGGGCCAGCACATCCTGTCCGCAGCCTTTGTCGAGGTCCTGAGGGCCAACACCGTGAGCTTTCACCTGTCGGCCGAGTATGCCAGCATCGACCTCGACCGTGCGCCTTTGTCGCTCGAAGAGCTAGACCGCGTCGAGGACCGTGCCAACGCGATCGTGTTTCAGAACCGGCCGGTCGTCGCTCGCTTTGTGGCGGACGAAGAGCTGCCGGCGCTGCCCCTGCGCAAGCCCTTGGCCCACGCGGGACCGGTGCGGATCGTGGAAATCCCCGGCTTTGACTGCTCTGCCTGCGGCGGCACCCACGTGCGCGCCTCAGGCGAGGTAGGCCTGTGCAAGATCACCCGTGCTGAGCGGCGCGGCACGGAGAGCCGCGTCGAGTTCCTGTGCGGGGGCCGCGCCCTGGCCGACTACCGGGCCAAAAACAGCCTGCTGCTGGACCTGGCCCGGGAGTTCACCGTCGGCCATCGGGAGCTGGGCGACCTAGTGCACCGCCTTGACGAGGAGCTGAAAGACGCCCGGCGCGAGCTGCGAGCGGCGCGCGATGCGCTGCTTGACGCCGAGGCGGCCATGCTTCTCGACCGCGGGCTGGCCGCCGGCGAGGCCGTGATCGTCCACGCCCACCTGCCCAATCACAGCCCCGACGATCTGAAACACCTGGCCCAGAGGCTGGCTGCGCGGCCGGGCACTGTGGTGCTGCTGGGGAGCGGGGAGGCAGGCCAGAAGGGGTCTTTCGTGTTCGCCCGCGGTGCAGCTGTCGAGCTTCACATGGGCAATCTGGTGCGCCAAGCGTGCGAGGCCATCGGCGGGCGGGGGGGAGGCCGGCCGGAGTTTGCCCAGGGCGGCGGCGCGCGCGGCGAGGGAGTGGCCGAAGCGCTGCGGGCCGCACTGGAGTTGGCAACCCGGGAGCTGCAGAGCCAAGAGCGCAGCTGAAAACCAAATAGACGCGCAGACAACGAGTGGTGTGTGCGAGAGGGAAGTCATGATCCGGGAGATCGCTCCCAATGTCTACGTCGAGACCGAGTACCACGGCGCCAACGTGGCGTTTATCGCCACGGGTGAGGGCGTGATCCTCATCGATACTCCCATGCTGCCCTGCGAAGCCCGTCACTGGTTGTGCGAGATCCGGAAGCGGACCGACCAGCGGATCTTGTACATCGTCAACACCGATCACCATCGTGCCCACATCATCGGCAACCAGCATTTTCCGATGGCCACCGTCGTGGCCCACGAAAATGCCTGGAAAGAGATGAAGAGCTATGGCGACAGCTTCCGCACGCGGCTGATGAACATGTACCGCGAGCGGATCCCCGAGGCCGCAGCGGAGTGGAAGCAGACGCTGGAGATCGTCAAGCCTCAAGTGACCTTCACCGGGCGCACGGCGCTCTATAAGGGCGAGACCGAGCTGCACCTCATCGCCGTCGGCGGCCATACCCCGGCGACGACCGTCGTCTTTATGCCCAACGAGAGGCTGCTTTTTGCCGGTGACGTCGTGGTCACCAACCGGCCACCCTTCCTGTCGCAGGGTAATACCAAAGAATGGCTCGCGGCGCTCACCTTCTTGCGCAAGCTGCGTTACGACATCCTGATCCCCGGCCACGGCGAGCTCACCGGCAAGGAGGCCACCGATCGCATGTCCGAGTACCTGCGGCTGGTGCGGCGCAGGGTGCGCAGCGCCTACCAGGCCGGCTTGCCCAAGGTCGACACTGCCCGCAGCCTGTCACACCTCATCCGCTACTGGCCCATTCCACCCTTCGAAAAGCCCAAGGCCGACCGGCGCTTCAAGTCGGGCCTGGGCCGCGTCTGGAACGAGATCAAGGCCGAAGAGACGGCCAAGGCCAAGACCAGGGCCAGGGCCAAGAGCGCCGCGTGAGCGATAGAACCATGGAGAAACCCCCCGTCGCCCTGATCCCCTGCGCCGGCTACGACCCGCAGCAGGTCGAGGCCGCCGTGCTGCGTGCCGTGGAACTGCTGGGAGGCATGGGCCGCTTTGTGCGGCCCGGCCAGCGCGTGTTGATCAAGCCCAACCTGCTCCTGCCCAGTCCCCCCGAGCGGGCCATCGTCACCCACCCTTCTGTGCTGCGCGCCGTCGTGCGCCAAGTGCAGGCGGCCGGGGGCCTGCCCTTCATCGCCGACAACCCCGCCGTCCTTCCAGTCTCGCGCCGGGGCTGGGAGAGCGCGTACGAGCGCGCCGGCTGGGCGGCAGTGGCAGCCGAGACGGGCGCCGTGCTCAACACATCCATCGTGCCCGAGGAGCGCCCCCACCCCGAGGGCCGGCTGCTACACATGGTCGACGTCAGCAGCTTCCTCGCCGAGGCCGACGTGGTCATCTCGCTGCCAAAGCTGAAGAGCCACAACTTCATGCGCTTCACAGGCGCCGTCAAGAACCTTTTTGGCGTCGTGCCGGGGATGACCAAGATAGGTTACCATCTCAAGCTGCAGACCGTGGAGCGCTTTGCGGACATGCTCCTCGACCTGGCAAGCTTTGTCCGCCCGGCCCTGACCGTCATGGACGGCGTAGTAGGGATGGACGGCGACGACCCGTCGGGGGGCAACCCCTTTGCAGCAAGCGTCATCCTGGCAAGCACGGATCCCCTAGCCCTGGACGTGGCAGCCCTGAGCGTCGTGGGCCACGAACCTTTGGGCGTCCCTACGGTGGCCGCCGCCGTGCGCCAGGGCCTGTCGACGGGGCAGCTAAGCGACCTCGCCCTCGTGGGAGAGGATCTGAGCTGGGTGCGGGCCTCCGGCTTCCGCCTGCCACGCGGCCGCTCGTCAGACGCAGAGCAGGTGCCTTCTGCCCTGCGGCGCCTGGCAGCCGGCCAGTTGGTGGCCAGCCCCCAGGTGAACGCCGGCTGCGTCGGCTGCGGGCTGTGCATCGAGCACTGCCCGACGAAAACCATCCAGCGCCGCAACGGGCGCGCTCACATCCGATCCTCCAACTGCATCCGCTGTTACTGCTGCCACGAGCTGTGCCCGGAGCAGGCCATCGATCTGCACCACCCGATGGTGGCGCGCGCCCTGGCCCGCTTGACCCGCTGACCCAGGCCGAGCTTCTCGTTCAAGCAGTGGTGGGCTTGCAGCCGGACCGGTGAGTGCCTAAAGCTGCACTACTTCTTGCGCCAGTAGACGTCGCGCTCGCGGCCCATGAGCCCGCTGTCGATCATCTCGCGGCGAAGCGTGGCAAAATCGGGGTGGACGCGGCCAATGATCTCGTTTACCTCCCGCTCGTCGTAGCGCCGGTCCGGCTCGAACTGCTCCAGCAGGTAGCGGAGGATCACCTGCCGCTGTTTCCATTGGTGAGGCCAGCTCTTCAGCCGGCCGCCCGCCATGTGGTCACGCAGCACTTTGCGGTCGTAGGCGTCCAGATCGAGGTCGCCCGCCGGCTCCGGCAGGCTCTCAGTCGCGAGGACCTGCCGCGAGATCTGTTGCAGGGTCTCCAGCCGCAGAGAGTAGATGTGAGAGTGCTCGCCGGCCCCGGAAGACACCAGCTCTATCCTGGCCAGGTGCCGCAGGTGGCGCGAGGCCAAGGCCGAGCTCAACCCCAGGAGAGCCGCCAGCTCGTCGACGGAATGGTCCCGCCTGGCCAGCAAGCCCACGATCTGGAGCCGTTTCTCGTCGCTCAGCGCCTTGAAGAACTCGAGCAAGATCTCGTTTCGATCCAGACTCTCCACGCCACACCTCGGCTCGCGCCGGCCTAGACCTCTCGCGCCCGGGCCTGTCCGCGCCGCTGCCACCACAAGACCGCGCCCGGCAAGCTGGCGACATAGATGGTCAGCTGCATGACCAGCGACATGGCCAGAGCCTCCGCCTGGGTCAAAAGGCCGGCCAGGTTGTGGTAGAGGGCCACGAACACGGCCTGGTTCACGCCCAGGCCCGAAGCGATGGACGGGATATAGAGCGCAAATGGCGTCAAGGGTGTCAGGATCAGCACCCAGACAAAGGGCACCTGCGCCCCGACCGTGACGGCCGCAAGGTAATTGACCACAGACGTGGCCAACACCGTGGCCAAGCCCAGGCCAAAAGCCACGAACAGGGCACGGGCGTGCGTGCGGTAGATCTGCACCGAGTCGGACAGCTGCTGATAGAGGGGCAAGAAGCGACCCAGGGGCTTCCAATGAAAGACATGCTCCACGAGGCGCCGCAGCCGCTGGCTCATGAGGACGGCGACGACGAGGGCAAAGGCCAGCAACGCCAGTGCGACAGTCAGGAGCAGCCAGCCCATGTCCTCCCGTCCCAAGACCCAAACGGCATAGGCCAGGCCGGTAACGGCCGCCACCAGGAAGGCCGCCAGGCCGACAATGCGGTCGACGAGCACCGAGACGGCCACTTGAGCCCCCTGCCCCGGAGTATGCCGCGCCAGGTCCCAGCCGCGGGCAAGGTCGGCCCCGACCATGCTCAGCGGCAGGTTGGCAAAGAAAAGTCCCACCAGGTTGTGCCGGAAGAGGCTAACGTAGGGCACACGCACGCCCAGCGTGCGCAGGAGGTTCTGCCATTTGAGCACGTTCAGCCCGATGGCCCCGAAATAGACGACGAGGGCCAGCAACCAGACCCAGGCGCGGACGTTGGCCAGGATGGCCTGCCAGTCGGCGCCGCGAATCGTGGGCTGGTTAAAGACAAAGAGGATCAGGCCCAGGCTGATGGCCACCTTGGCCAGAGTGAGAAGCCAATCTTTCACAGCCGGCTCTCGCGGTAATCTCCCTGGGATGGCCGTTCCTGGCCGGGGTCCTTGGTCGTCCAGGCCATGTCCCACACCACGTGCTTTTTCTTGCGCACGCGATAGTCCCAGAACCCCAGCATGCGGGAATAGACCTCCAGAATGGCCAGAACACCCAGGGTACCCACCAGCCGGATGGCGCCCCATACCTGACCCAGGGCCAGGCGCACCACGCGCGTGTTTTGCAGGCTTGAAACCTTGTAGCCGTACTTTTCCTTCAGGTAGAGGTGGCCGGCATAATTACGGCGCCGCTGCCGGACAAAGTCAGAGACGGTCGTGGGTCCCATGTTATAGACCACGGCCTCGGGCGCATAGCGTACCTGCATGCCGCGGCGGATGATGAACGCCTCGACAAAGGCTTCGTCCATTGCGATGTCGGAGGGCAGCTGGTCAAAGACCTTGCGAAAGGCAATCAGCTCGCCCAGACGCGGGATCTCCAGGCAAAGCTGGTGCTCCATGGCCAGGCGCAGGTGAGAAAGCAGGCCGACGATGTGATCGGGGGTGTTGACGGCTACCTTCTGGGCGCCGGTCATGCCCACGGCCGGGTTGCGGAACATGCTCACCATCTTTTCGATGGTGTCCTCGCGGGGCAGCGTGTCGCCGCTCTCCAGGACGCAGATCTTTTCCCGGGCGTGCCGCAGAAACTCGTTGATGGCCGACGTCTTGCCTTCGCGCTGGGCCTGAACATAAAGCTGGATGCGCGGGTCACGGGGCATGGCTTCGCGCACGATCTCTTCGGTGCGGTCCGTGCAGCCAGAGGCCACGACAATAATCTCGCAGATCTCGACTTCGTACAGGCGCTGGTCGAGGATGGCCTGCAGCAGCCGGCCGATGTTGGCCTCTTCGTTGTAGGCGGTGATGCCGACACTACAGCGGATCTTTTCGTCCATGCTATGATCCCACCACGGTCCGCCACGCCACGCGCGCTGTGCGGGGCAGGCGGAGCCAGGTCTCTCTGCGCATCAGGGTGCGGGCTACGCGCCTGGGCCGCAAGTAGAAGCGGCGGTAGGCCTCTTTCCACTTGCGCTCCACCAGATCCGCGGGCAAGCCGGGCATCTCAAAGCGCGCCTTGCCCTCGAAAAAGACAAAGTCGTCCCACGTTTCGGCCAGGATATGGCCCTGGGCCATGACGGCGTCGTACATCTGCGTGCCCGGAAAGGGGGTGGCGATGGAAAAGTTGGCGACGACGGGATCCAGCTCTATGGCAAAGCGGATCGTGTCTTCGATTGTCTGCTCCGTCTCACCTGGCAGCCCGATGATGAAAAAGCCAATGGTCTCCAGCCCCACGGCCCTGGCTGCCCGAAAGGCGGAGCGCACCTGGTCGAGGGTCAGGTGCTTGTCTACGACGGCGTCGAGGATCGCCTGGTTGCCGCTCTCGACGCCGAAGGCAGTGCGCAGGCAGCCGGCACGGACCATGGCGCCCAGCACTTCTTCGTCAGCGAGGTTGGCGCGGATGCCGTTGATCATGATCCAGGGCACACCGGTCAGCCCCTCGTCCACCAGCCGGGCGCAGAGGCTCACCACCCGCTGCCGGTCGATGTTGAAGGAATCGTCGAGGACTCCAATCTCGGCCACGCCCCATTCCCGCACCAGCCAGCGCCACTCGGCGACGACACTTTCTGCCGACCGGGCGCGCCAGCGGCGGGGCCCGATCTGCGAGCAGTAGCTGCAGCGATAGGGGCAGCCACGCGAGGTGAGAATGGGCAGGCTGGGCCCCAGCACCCGGTCGACTGTGGGCTGCAAATTCGTGTAGCGCTCCAGCTTGAAGAGGTGCCAGGCCGGGAAGGGCATGGCCTCCAGCACAGCCACAGCGAGGGGTGCGCGGTCGGGCGTGCTGACAATCTCACCCTCGGCGTCCCGGTAGGTGATGCCCAGGATGGGCTCGTTCTCCGCATCCAGGAATCGGGCCGGGCCGCCGTCTCCCTTCTCCCAGGCCTGCAACAGCTCGAGCCAGGTAGCCTCGCCCTCGCCGCGTACCACGACATCGACGAAGGGTTTGGCTGCCGACTCTTCCGGCAGAACGGTGGGATGGGGACCGCCCAGGACAATGGGCACATCGCCCGCGCTCTTCAGAATTTCGGCGTCGCGCCAGGCGGCCATGATCTGCGTCGTGTTGGCAGTGATGCCGATCACATCGGGCGCGAAGGCCTGGGCGGCAACCGCCAGTGGTTCCTCCTCCACGTCCCCGTCGTGGATCTGGACCTGGTCGCCGCGCTGCTCGGCGACGGCGGCCAAGTAGGCCAAGCCCAGCGATGGCGAGGTTCGGGTGTCGATGGGCAGCCTTGATTTGGGATTCACCAACAGGATTCGCAATGCTCTGCGACCTCTCCCCAATGTGTCGGCGCAGTATAGCACAACTCGGATACCTTCACAAGCTGCCTGCCTGAACTGACGGGTGCAGGTGCGTAGCAAGGATCGGCCGGGCTGTTTGACAAAAAGGCCATGAAATGCTAAGATCTGGGGTGGTATTCCGTTCTCAGAATGCCGATTCGAGGCAAAACGATGGAGAGTTCCGATCTGCCGCAGAGGCTGTCCAATTTCTGGGTTTTGTCGCAGCTGGACCAGGAGGAGCTGCGGCGGACCGCCGAGTTCATGCACGAGGAAACGTATCCGGCGGGCAAAGTCCTCTTTCACCAGGGACAGGCCCCCACCCACTTCTACCTCTTGGAAAGCGGGGTGATCCAAGAGAGCGGCATCGACGGTGCCGGCAACGAGATCCTGCATCGCCGGGCGGAAGCCGGCGACGATGTTGGGCGCTGGGGGGTGCTGTACGGTCAGCCGCGTCGCTCGACGGCCACCGTTGTTCGAGATGCCAGGCTGCTGGCCATCGAGAACAAGGACTTTCAGACGCTCCTGGCGATGGTGCCGCGGCTCCGGGACCGCCTGGAGCGCAAGCACATTGTCAACCGCCTGTGGGCCATTCCCCTGTTCGCGAGCTTGACCGCGGAGGAGCTGGGAAATGTTGCCGACCTGGTGCGCGAAGTCGACTACCCGGCCGACCAGGCGATCTTTAACGAGGGGGACGAGGCGGACGCCTTTTATGTGATCGACGTCGGCCAGGTCGAGGAGGTGAGCCAGCACTCGGCCCGCAGTCGGGAGCGCTGGCCCAGAACTCTGACAGCCGGGCACTTTTTCGGCGGCTATGGCCTGCTCAACAACACTACCAGGCGGGCCACGGCCAGGGCGACCACGGATGTCAAGCTCCTGCGTTTCAGTGCCGAAGCGTTCCACTGGCTGCGCCGGTTCAAGCCAGAGTTTGACGCCGCCCTGACCAGGGCTCCCATCGAGGACTTGTTGCACGGGATCAAGACCTTCGAGGACCTCGACGACTTGGAACTGAGGCGCCTGGCAGGCTACACCGGGCTCGCTCACCTCCGGACGGAGGAGACCCTCTATCGCCAGGGCGAGATCGACTCCACACTCTATATCCTGTACGAAGGGGAGGCCATCGCCCGCGAGCGCGACCGTGAAGGCAGGGAAAGGCCTCGGACCTATTTTGAGGCGGTGAAGGCCATCGGCGAAGCAGCGTTGTTTCTGGAAGAGCCGCGGGACGTCACTGTGGTGGCCACCACCTCAAGCAACTGGTGCTACCTGACGAGGCCGGATCTCGACCGTTACCTGAAGCAGTACCCCGAGGTCAAGGACAAGCTGGCACCCAGGGAAGAGGTCAAGGCCCGGCGCGGGCTGAAACGCATGCCCTGGATGGAGCCCGCGGAGCAGCTCGTGATGCGGCGCCGTCGCCATTGGGTTTTCTTGGGCAGCAGGCTGATCTGGCCCGTCATCGTCTTGCTCTTTGCCCTGATGCTGGCATTCATCGGCGGAGACGAGGTCGTCGGAAGCCTGGCCATTGCCCTTGCCTTGCTGGTAGCTCTCATCGGCCTGCTGTGGGTCGCCTGGCGCGTGGTCGACTGGCTGAACGACTTTTACTTTGTCACCACCTTGCGTGTGGCGCATCGGGAGAAGACGCTGTGGGTCCGCGAGAGCCGAGACGAAGCACTGCTGAGCAAAGTGCAGAACGTGAATACGAACCAAGATGCGATCGGCAACTGGTTCGGATTCGGAGACCTAGTGATCGACACGGCCGCCCAGGTTGGCGTTTCGCGGGTGGCGTTTAACTATGTGCCCGAGCCCGACCGTGCCAAAGAACTGATCTTTCGACAAATGGATAGGCTCAAGGCCGGCCAAGCGATCGAAAGCCGCGAGCGCATAAGCGAGAAGCTTGGGACGCGCGTCGACATGGGGCTTCGCCCCAGCATTCCGCGGCCGGTCATTCCGGTGGATGAGCCCCAGCCGACGCCCGTACCGCGGCCGGTCCGCATTGCCCGCACGGTGGGCGCCATGACCTGGAAGCCGCTATTGTGGGTCGAACATTGGGAGGCGAACCAGGTGATCTGGCGCAAACACTGGCTCAGGCTCCTGAGGGTCACCTGGCTGCCCCTGCTGGCCATGTTCGTTACCCTGGGGCTCTTTGTGCTCTACCTCGCCGCGCCGAGTGGCAATGCACCGGCGATCATGGTCCTGTTGTTCGGTCTGTGGCTCGCCAACCTGTTCTGGCTGTGGTGGAACTGGGCAAACTGGGGCAACGACCTGTACATCGTGACCAACGACCGGATCATTGACCGCGAGCGCCTTCCCCTGGGCTTTCGCAAGCAGGACAAGGCAACGACCTTTGACAAGGTCCAGAACGTCAGCTACGATATTCCCGGGCCTGTCGCTACCCTCTTTGACTATGGGACGGTGACGATCTTTACCGCCGGCGCTGAGGGCAAGCTCGACTTTGTCTGGGTCAAGAACCCACGGCGCGTACAGCAAGAGATCTTTCGACGGCTGAGGCTGTACGAGGACCAGCAACGTCGCCAGCAGCGCGAGGAACTGTGGGAGACACTGCCGGAGTGGTTTGCCGCCTACGACCGCTCGCGCCGCTCTTGACGGCAAGACCCCCCGTCTATTTCGCCCCTGTACTGGTTGTGTGTTATAATCTGGCCTTGTCGTTAGCGAGACGGGCAGTGCGTTGCGGCCTGCCCGCTGGAGAATAGGGATGGATGTAATTCAGATAGTGTTCTACCTTCTGGCGCTGGTGCTGTCTATCAGCTTTCACGAGTTTGCGCACGCCTGGCTGGCCAATGAGCTGGGTGATACGACGGCCCGCAACCAGGGCCGGCTCACCCTGAACCCACTGGTCCACTTTGACCCTCTCGGGGCGCTCATGATCGTCTTCATGTCCATCGCCGGTTGGGGCATTGGCTGGGGGAAGCCGGTACCCGTGAACCCTTACAATCTGCGCGTCAACCCCCGCATTGGCATGGGGCTCACGTCCGCGGCCGGGCCGTTTTCCAACCTGGTGCTGGCTGCCCTGTTTGCCATTCCCTTGCGCCTGGACCTTGAGCTGCCGACGCTCCTGGCGGTATTCTTCTATGTCGTCGTCGTCGTTAACATCGGCCTGGCGCTGTTCAACTTGATCCCGCTGCCGCCGCTGGACGGTTTCGGCGTGCTGCAGGGCATCCTGGCTGCTTTTCGGACCCGGTGGGCCAATGAATGGGGCAACAGGCTGGATCGCCTGGCACCCTACGGGCCTGTGCTGCTCATGGCCCTCCTGGCCCTGGGCTGGATTGGCCTGGCAAACCCGTTGGGCTGGCTGCTTGGCCCGCCGCTGGACGCACTGGTGAGGCTGTTCCTGGGCTAAGGCGCATGCGGGCCACGTATCGTGTCCGGCAGTTTCTACGGGTGATGGCAGCATGGGTCCGGCCGGCCACGGTGAACAAGGACCTCGTGAGAGAGGCTCTGCCGCCTCAGGCGGTGGACCTGTTCCTGGCCATGCCCGGGTACGACCGGGAGCACGCCTGGGCTGTGTTTGAGGCCCTACGGTCGGCAGGCCATGACCATCCGGATCTGCTGGCCGCGGCGCTGCTCCACGACGTGGGGAAGAGCGGCTCCGGGGCGGCCCGGATCCGCATCTGGCACCGGGTGGCGACCGTGCTGCTCCGCGCCTTCTGGCCGGGCGCCATGGAACGTATCGGGCAGGACCGGCCGGAGAATTGGCGCCGCCCGTTTTTTGTGCAACAGCACCACGCCGCGCTTGGCGCCGAGCTGGCTCGGGCGGCCGGCTGCTCGGCGGGCGCCGTCGAGCTGATCAGGCGGCACGAGGATGCGTGCCAGGGCGGCGAGGATGATCTGTTGGCGGCGCTACAGGCCGCCGACAGCCTGAACTGAGGAGTGGATGTGAGCACAGCAAAACCGCGCATCGCGATTGTCGGGTTGGATCTCGTGGGCCGATCGCTGGGCCTCGCCCTGCGCCAGGCAGAGGTAGCCTCGGCCGTGGTGGGACACGATCGGGATCGCCAAAGGAGCTCCGACGCCAAGGCTCGAGGTGCTGTCGACCGCAGCGAGTGGAACCTGATCTCGGCAGTCGAAAAGATGGATATTGTGATCCTGTCCGAGCCCATCGACGCCCTGGCCGCGACAATGCAGGCCATCGGCCCCTACTTGCGGCCGGGCTGCGTCGTGATAGACACCGCCCCGGTAAAGACCCCGGTGCTCGCCTGGGCTGCGGAATACCTGCCGGAGCAGGTCCACTTTGTGGGGACAAACCCCATCCTGCCGTCCGGAAGCGGCGAGGAGCAGGCCAGGGCCGACCTTTTCCAGCGCTCCCTGTTCTGTGTCGTGCCTTCCAACACCGCCGACGAAGCATCCGTCAAGCTCATCAGCGACCTGGTCGGCATCCTCGGCGCGCAGCCCCTCTTTCTGGACGCCGCCGAGCACGACGGGCTACTGGGTGGGGTTGAGCATCTGCCCCGGCTCCTGGCGCTGACCCTCCTCGAGATGGCCGTGCAACAGCCGTCCTGGCGCGAGCTGCGCCGGGTGGCCGGCCGGACCTTCGAGGCAAGCACCCGTCTGGGCGAGGAGGATGCGGCGGCCCTCAGCCTGCTTTCTCAGTCGAACCGGGAAAACCTGGTGCGCTGGATCGATTCCTTTTCCGGCGTGCTCATTTCGGTGCGCCAGGCCCTGGCTGAGGGAGAGGCGCTCGCGCCGCGCTTCCAGAAGGCCGGTGAAGAGAGACAAAAGTGGCTCGCGGATCAAGCGACCGGGCACTGGCACGAGGGGCCGGGTGCTGAGATGCCGCCCAAGCCATCCCTTATGGACACCTTCCTCGGATCGTCGTGGCGCAAGAGATCGAAATCGAGAAAGGAACCTTGACCGGTGCCCTACGTCTACATTGTCGTGTGCAGCGACGGCAGCCTGTACACCGGCTGGGCGATGAACGTAGAGGCCAGGATAAAAGAGCACAACGCGGGACGGGGGTCTCTGTATTGCAAGCAGCGGCGCCCGGTGCATGTCGTCTACCGGGAAGAGGTCCCGAGCCGCAGCGCAGCCATGAAGCGCGAGCTGGCCATCAAGCGCATGCGCCGCGAGAAAAAGCTCAAGCTCGTCGAGGCATTCCACAGGCAGGAAGTGCCATCCTAGGATCGCGCGGAGAAGGAAATGGTGAGCATATCTGTGGTGCTTCCGGCCTACAACGAGGCGGAAAACATCGAAGCGATGGTGGCCGAGGCCGTTCCGGCGCTGGAAGCCAACGCAGGCGATTGGGAAATCGTTGTCGTGGACGACGGCAGCGCCGACGAGACCGCGGCTGTGACCCGGCGCGTGTCGGAGTGGGAGCCGCGGGTGAGGTTGGTGCAACACGCTGTGAACCAGGGGTTTGGCTCTGCGGTGCTGACGGGCTTCACGAGCGCCGTGAAGGACTGGATCTTTTACACTGACGCCGACCGCCAGTTCGTCCTCGCTGAGTTGGAGCGCTTTGTGCCGCACATGGAGAGCGCGGACCTCATCGCCGGCTATCGCGCACCCCGGCGCGACCCATTCCTGCGCGTGTTCTACGGCAAGGGCTGGAGCACCCTCTGCACGCTGCTCTTTGGCTACACCGTGCGCGACGTGGACTGTGGCTTCAAGCTCCTGCGGCGCGAGATCGTTCAGGATCTGGCGCCCAAGATCGGGTCGCGCGGAGCAACATTTAGCATTGAATGGCTGGTGCGCGCCAAGCGGGCTGGGTACCGTTTCGTCGAGCTGCCGGTCAGCCACCGGCCGCGGGTTGCGGGCAGCCAGACGGGCGCCAACATTCGCGTCATCGTCCGAGCCTTTCGCGAACTGATCCGTTTTCGTCTCCAGCTCTGGCAGGGAGAGTGATCTCTGCAGTCAATCGCCGTCACGGGGATGAGTGCCAAGGCAAAAGCCTATGATCCGGCGAGGCAGGGCTGGCGGGTGCTGCCCCTGCTGTTGCTGGCGCTTGTGCTGCGCATTTATCAGCTGGGTGTAACCGAGTTCTGGTTCGACGAAGCCCTGACGGCGAATGTCTCAGGCCTGGGCTGGCAGGGCATCGTTGCCCACTTGCGCATCTCCCCCTTTGAACATCCGCCGCTCTACTTCCTGTCGCTCTATCCCTGGCAGCGGCTCCTGGGCACCACCGAGTTCGCGTTTCGGGTCTACTCTGTCTTCTGGGGGGTCCTGCTAGTCGCCCTGTTGTATGCTCTCATCCGGCGCCTGGCGAACGGTCGCCTGGCCCTGATCGTGGCCGCGGTGGGCGTCTTTTCTCCGTTCCTCGTCGCCTACTCGCGCGAAGCGCGGATGTACTCCCTTTTGCCCTGCCTGGCCGCCCTGACGATCCTCCTGTTCTTCACGGCGCTCCGGCGGCCCAAGCAGCCCGCCTGGTGGCTGGCCTACCTGGTGGTGCTGGCGGGCGGCGTGGCGACGCATTACTTTTTTGCCTGGATCTGGCTGGCCAACAGCTTGTTCCTGGCACTCGAGGTCCTGGAAAAGCGCCGCATATCGCCTTGGGCGGTGGCGGTCCACGTTTTGGCACCCCTCGTCGTCGTCTTTTGGCTGTCGGCGGCCCCTGGGCTGCGCGTCTCGCTGGCGCGCATGTGGCAGGGCGAGATGGCCTTCAGCCTGGCCTACAAGGTCGACAAGGTCATGCCGGCGCTGGTGCTCTCGGAGCTCGAGGGCGAGGATATTCCGTTGCTGGCCCGTCTCCTCACCGCCGCCGGCTGGCTGCTAGCTCTGCTGGGCGCCTGGACGTCGCGGCGCGAGAGCATCATACCGGCGTCGTTGTGGCGGCTGCTGCTGCTTCTGATCGTGGTACCCCTGGCCGGCTCCTTCCTCGTTCCGTACAGCGTCATCGGCCGGCACCTGGGCTATCTCCTGGTGCCGCTTACGGTGTTTTGGGCGCTGGGTCTGTTGGCCCTGGCACGCAAGGGCGGGGCGTGGCTGACTGCCGGATTGGTGCTCTTTCTCCTCGTCGCCACGTATGGCCTGGTGCCGCAGTACGGTGCAGGCAGCGACCGGAGCTTCGGGCAAGCCCTGGCCTACATCGACATGCGGGCGAGGGCCGGCGACACCCTTATCCTCACCCAGCCTGGCCAGCAACCCCTGGAGACCTATTACAACCATAACCGCTGGCCGGTTCGCTATCTGCCCCCCGCTCCCGGTCCGGTGGACGCAGACCAGGTCGAGGCTGCTCTTGCGCCGCTGATCCTGCCCGGCCGGCGGCTGTGGCTGGGCCCAGTTGGTGCCTGGACGGCCGATCCGGAGAACCTGGTGGAACGGTGGCTCGTGACCCACGCCTTCGAGGCCGAACAGACCTGGTTCCCCGACAGCCACGCGGTGTCGCTCTTTTTCACGGGCGATGAGGACCTGGAGCGGGCGGACGTGGAGCACCTGGAGTGGGGCGGCGGCCAGATCCGTCTGCGCAGCCTGGAGACCAGTGCTCTCGAGGTTGAGCCCGGCGAGGCCATCCGGCTGCGCTTCCGGTGGCGGGCGGGGTTGGACATCCCCGAGCGATACCAGATGAGCGTGCGCCTGGTGGATGAGGATGGCGTGGTTTGGGCCAGCCGGGAAAGCGAACCGTGCAGTGGCTGGTGCCCCACCGACACCTGGAAGCAGAGCACAATCCAGGAGGACCGTCTCGCGCTGCTGGTGCCGCCGGGGACACTGCCGGGCAAATACCGGCTGCAGGTAGCTTGGACTCCCCTGGCCGGAGGGCCACGCCTGGACGTCGAGGCCGGGGGTGAGCGCCTACAACAGGCAACCCTCGGCGAGGTGACCGTCCTGCGCGGCCAGCCCTGGTCTCCCATCCCTTCGACGCTTCCCAACCCCGGATCGGTGGCCTTTGGCGGCGAGCTCCTCCTGGTCGGCCATGCGCCGGCCAGCGCCGAGCTACAGCCTGGCGGTACCCTCCAACTGGAAACGCACTGGCGGGCCCAGGCCGAGCCACAGGCCGCCTACGGGCTTTTGGCCGAGCTCGTGGATGCCAGCGGGCAAGTGGTCCACAATTGGCAGTTTGAGTCCTTCACCGGGGGATACCCAACAGATCTATGGCAGCCAGACGAGTACGTCAAGGGGCAACACCTGCTGGTGCTGCCCAGCGACCTGCCGCCCGGCAGCTACGGGCTTCAGATCGCCCTCCTTGGGCCTGATGGACGCCTGCCTGTCTCGGGCAGGGGAGAGCCGGGAGATGTGTTGCCCCTGGCGTCGATCCGGGTCCTCGACCGCGCTCGGCTGTTTGATCTGCCCGACGTGGAGCACCCCCTGTACGTCCGGCTTGGGCGGCAAGCCGAGCTTGTGGGCTATGATCTGGACACGAGCGAGGCCTACCCCGGCGGGCAGCTAACCGTGACCCTCTACTGGCAGGCGGACGGACCCATGGTCCTGCCGTTCAAGGTCTTTACTCACCTGGTGCACGGCGATGGAAGCGTGGCTGCCCAGCATGATGGTCCACCGGGTGAGGGCTGCTGCCCGGCCAATACCTGGGCCGGCGGTGAGGTGATCGTCGACGAGCACGTGATCCCTCTCGGCGCGGACCTGGCCCCCGGCAAGTTAGAGCTGGTGGCCGGTCTGTACGACCAAGACACCGGGGTGCGAGTGCCGGTATACGACGCCTACGGCAATCGCCGACCGCACGACCGCGTGGAGGTCGCCGAGATCGAGATTTCGAGCACAGTGGGGGGCAGCGAGGGCCGGCAAGTCGTGCCCACCCCACAGTTCCCAACCCTTTCCCTGTATCTGCCCTGGGTGTCCAGGGAGCCAAGCCCCTGACGCGAGAAAACACGTTGGTGCGTCAAAGGAGAAACAGTCGATGCAGACCAGGCACCGCCAGCGACGGACCGGTATCTCCCTTTGGCCCCAGGCATGGAGCACGCGAGGATACCGATGAACAAGTCCAACGACGGGCCCCTACCCCCACCCGAACACAAAGTTGCCTTCGTGCGGCAATTGTTCACCGACGTTGCCGAGCGCTATGACCTTATGAACCGCATCATGGCGCTGGGCCGTGATCAGTCCTGGCGGCGCTACGCCGTGTCGCAGTTAGGGCTAGACCCCAGTCCCGGCGGGCAGCACGCAAACAGCCCGCTGCAGGTGCTCGACGTGGCCTCGGGCACCGGAGACCTGGCTCTGGAGGTACTGCGCCAGCAGCCGCTGGCAAAGGTCACCGGTGTGGATCTGGTGCCCGACATGCTGCTCGTCGCGCAGGCCAAGGGCAGCCGCGCCGGCGCGCACCTGCCGCTGACGGCCGGCGATGCCCTGCGGCTGCCCTTTCCTGACATGAATTTTGACGGGGTCGTGACCGGTTTCGCCCTGCGCAACGTCGCCGACATCCCGGCCGCCTTTGCCGAGATGGCCCGCGTAACACGGCCGGGAGCCCGAGTCGCATGCCTGGAGTTCGCCCGCCCGCAGTTGCCGGTCTTTCGCCAGCTGTTCCACCTGTATTTCTACTACATCGTGCCTGTCATCGGCCTGCTGCTCACCGGGAGTCGGACGGCCTACACCTACCTGCCTCACTCCCTGACGGCGTTCCTGACGCCCGACCAGATCGTGGACGTGATGCAGAATACCGGCTGGCAGGAAGTACGATACCGCCGGCTGATGATGGGCACTGTAGCGGTACACGTCGGCGTTCGTGTTGCCGCCTGATCCCTTCCTCGTCAAGTCAGAAGTCGGACAGCCTCGCAGCGCCTCCTGCCGGTCCACGCCAGCAGGACGTCCGTTTCGCCAACGATCGCTCCCCTACGCGGTTGGCCTGGATGGCGGAGCCACCCCGGCACGCCAGATCCAGTCATCAGCTCGTGAGCGCCAGGCACGGATAGCGCCGATATCGTGCCGGGCGTTTGGACCACGAAAGTACGAAAGAGACGAAAGCCGCGAAAGGCGTGTGCTCCTTTTGCGTTTTTCGCGCTGGTTCGTGGCCTTTATGGTCCATCTCCAATACGTGGAAGCATTCGGGAGCGCAGGAGCCAGGCGCGCCAACGCACCTTCGGGCTTATTTGACAAGCAGCGGCAACGGGTGTAGAATGGCGCTATATTTTGGTTTTTTTGGAAAAGTTATGGCTGCAGAGACAGCAGGTAAAACGACCCCGGACAGGGTCCGGCGACGGAATCGCCCGGTCGACATGCCCTGTGTCTTGCTGCGCCGGGCGCTGCCGCAGCAAGTAGGCCCCGGCCAACCAGCCTGGAGGTAGGCATGAAACGCGCCGGCCACCTCACAGCTCGCCAGCAGGTCTTTGCCGAGAAGCTCGTGGAGGTCTATCGCGAGGCCTCCGCGCCGATCCACTACTCCGAACTGGCTAACCGGTTGGGCGTCAACCGCTACTCTGCCTATGACATGCTCAAGGTGCTGGAGGAGAAAGGGTTCGCGACGTCCAGTTATGCCCTGGAAACAGGCCACTCGGGTCCAGGGCGCTCCATGGTCGTCTTTGCGCCCACGTCTCAGGCCATCCGCTCGTGCTTGGCCGTGGACGACCTAGAGCCTGACGAAGAGTGGACCAGCCTCCGGGAGCGGGTCCTGGGCAGGCTGCGGCAAGCGCGTGACGCGAACCTCCGTGAGACGCTCACCGACCTCCTGGCCCGCCTACCCGAGGGGGGCGCGCCCCTCACCTACTGCACCGAAATGACCGCTGCCCTGCTCCTGAACATGAAACGTGCTCGGGCCCGGGCGGCGGGACTGAGTCCCTTTCGCGCTCTGGCCGCGCTGCGCGGCGGAGGCGCCACGGGGCTGGAGGCACTGGCCGGCCTGAGTGTCGGAGCCACGTTGGCCGCCGATGAGGAGACAAGTGCGTCTATTACGCAGCGCGTGCTGGATAACGCCCGGCGCTACCAGGCCAACCTCGAGCGCCTGAGCGAAGAAGCTCGCGCCTTGCTCGTCCAGTTCTTGGAAGAGGCGCTGGAAGCCCTGGACTGAACCGGGCACACAACGGGCCCGCACCGCGGGGGAGTGCGTCTAGTAATAACCAACGAGGGAGAGGAGAAACGATGATCAAAATTGTGACCGATTCCACTGCCTATCTGCCAGAGTCCATCATCAGGCAGAACGATCTCCGGGTAGTGCCGCTGTGCGTCCACTTTGGAGACAAGACGTACAAAGAGGGCCTGGAGCTCACAACCCAGGAGTTCTATGCCCGCCTCAAGGAGGCGCCCGTGCTGCCTACAACCTCGCAGCCATCGGCGGGCGAATTCCAAGAGGTGTTTGCAGAGCTAGCTGCCGATGGACATGAGATCGTCGTCTTGACAATCTCGAGCCGCCTGAGCGGCACCTGGAATTCGGCAATGGCGGCCCGAGAGATGATGCCGGAGGCCAAGATCAGCGTTGTCGATTCGCTCTCCACGTCCGCGGGTCTACAGCTCATGGTCGAGGCGGCCGTGGCCGCGAGAAAAGCAGGGGCCAGCCGTGATGAGATTGTGCAGCAGATGGAAGATATCAAGAAAAAGATCCATGTCTTTTTCGTTGTAGACACGCTGGAATACCTGGCCAAGGGTGGGCGTATCGGCAACGCCAAGGCCTTTCTAGGCACCCTGCTCAAGGTCAAGCCCATCCTGTTCCTCAAAGATGGCGCCATCGAGCCGCTCGAGCAGGTGCGTTCCAAGCGCAAAGCGATGTCACGTATGGCCGATCTCGTCGCGGAGTGCGTAGGTGGCAGCGGACCGGGGAGCTTCATCGCCCTGACCAGTGCCCTCGTACCGGAAGAGGCGGCGGTCCTGGCGCAGGAGCTCCAGGCACGGCTGGGCTGCAGCATGCCCTCCATCGCCGATCTCGGCCCGGTAATTGGCACGCACACCGGCCCGGGCGTCGTCGGCGTGGCTGTCTACCACTAACACCGGCTCGCCTGGGCGACCGGCTACGCCTGCCATCCAGAGGGCGGCTGCAGGCGCGACTCTCATGACGCA
>JBFYTF010000327.1:0-4429 GCA_041300865.1 Anaerolineae bacterium | reverse complement strand
GGCGTGCACACCGGCAGACATTTGGACCACGGAGGCCGCGAAAGAACACGAAAAACACGAAAAGAGCGCACGCCTTTCGTGGCTTTCGCCCGTTTCGTGCAGTTCGTGGTCCAAGTGCCCGACACCGGAATGGCGCTGTACGTGACAAGTGACCCACTCGTGTGATGCCGACCGCGACGGTGGTTATCCCGGGGTTGTTTCAGTGCCGCGAACAGCTTGAGAAGGATTTCTACGACGGCCCAGAACGGGAGTCTCGAACAGCCCAATGGCTCCGTTTCAGTGCCGCGAACGGCTTGAGCAGGATTTCTACGATCTTGGTCATCGCACGTTACCACTTTCATCGCATACTGCTAAACGTCAGGAATACTATACATGAGGCAACGATATCCCACAAAGTAAGATTATTGATGAGGCAATTCGGGGTCTTGCTCCCCGGACCGAACCATGCTACAATAGTGGCATCTTGACTGGAGGGAAGGCGATGCGACGAGTGATTGCGCAGACACTTGTGAGCCACGAGGTTCACGATCTGGACGAGCTTTTCCGGCTGTTGGCCGAAAGCGACCATCCGATCTATGTCTCCAGAGAGGATGCTGAGGGCGTCCTGCTTTCCTACGAGACCTACCAGGATTTGCAGGCGCAACTGGAGGACCTGGAAGATCGGCTGGCGATGCAGGAAGCGGAAGCCGAGTATCGAGCAGGCGACGCACGCCCCTTCGACGATATCCTGGCCGAGATCGAGGCCGAAGAGTCGGCGCATGGTTCGGATTGAGGCCCCCGGCAACCGGATCAAACAGGAACTCAAACAGACCCCCCGGGATGTTAGGGCTCGCATCACCGAAGCAGTCCGTGCCCGCGCGTCGCAAACTCGGCGCCGACAGAACACCGCGAGCTCCCCCTGGCACCGCCCGCCACCCTGGCACCGCCCGCCAGGGCAGGTGGGGCAGGTGGGGCAGGTGGGGCAGGTGGGGCAGGTGGGGCAAGTGTGCCATCCCCGTCGGATCGTCGCTGGACTCCCTGCTACACCCTTGGGGGGGTCCTATCCTACCCATATAGCCCAGAAACAACACAAATTCACAACCTTCCCGGCCCGCCGAGCCCCCTACCCCAACCGCTCCCGCGCCTTCGCGCTCAGGTAGTCCATCGTCCACACCATGAAGACGATGGCCCACACGGCCATGCCCGCCGCGTCGTACTGGTTGAGCTGCACGTTGATGCGAAAGAACTGGCCGATGCCGCCGCCGCCCACGTAGCCGATGACCGTCGACATGCGGATGTTGATGTCCCACTGGTAGAGGATAAAGGCCAAGAATTTGGGCACGATCTGGGGCACAAAGGCATAGCCCAGCACCTGCAGCCGGTTGGCCCCCGTCGCCGTGACGGCCTCCACCGGCCCCGGGTCGATCTCCTCGATCGACTCCGAAAAAAGCTTGCCCAGGTTGGGGATGTTGTTGAACGCCAGGGCCAGGACGCCGGCAAAGGGGCCGATGCCCACCCACGCCGAGGCGATGAGCGCCAGGATCAGGGGCTCGATGGCCCGCGCCAGGTTAAAGAAGGTGCGAAACAGGTAGTAGATGCCCCGCCCGATGGGACCGCGGCCCATGACGTTGCTCGCCGCCAGAAAGCTCAGCGGCACGGCGAAAATCGTGCCCAGCGTCGTGGCCAGCAGGGCCATGAGCAGCGTTACCAGCGATAGCCTCACCACCTCCTTGAACGTGTCGCTCAGGCGCGGCAGGCCCGACTCCTCCTGCCAGGTGATGACCACCTGCCCCGGCTGCGGGTCCTCGGCCTCCGGATCCGGCTCCATGAGCGGGTGGATGGTGGTCTCCCATTCCAGGCTGCCCTCGGCGGTCGTCACGCAGCACTCCCTGTGCACCCGCAGGTAGGCGTCGTCAAAGGCCCAGCGCACCGAGACGCGCGTGTTGGGCGGCAGCTCGTAGCCGCGGATGACCAGCGGGTCGCCCACCTGCCCGCACGCCGGCGATAGCTCCACCCGGGGGCCACTGCCCTCCGCCGGCGGGACCTCGGGTGCACCGCACGGGACGGGGAGCGGCGCGCCAACCGACACTTCTTCTACCGCCCGGTCGAACATGTCGGGCACAAGGAAATCGGCGAGCATGCTCAGGCCGGCCGGCGCGCCGCGGATCAGCTCCAGGGGCTCGATCTCCGAGACGTTCCACGACCAGACAAAGGCGGCGGCGAACAGCGCCACGAGCAGCAGCGTCGTCACGGCGCGCCGCACAGGACCGGGCCTGGGGCCGGGCGGCGGGCCGGCGATGACCCGCTCCCGCAGCCGCGCCGATACGTAGTCCAGGATGGCCACCACCAAGATGATGGCGATGAGAGCCGTGGCCATGGCCCCCAGGCGGTTGAGGCGGATCCACTGCACCACCAGGAACCCCAGGCCGGCATCGCTCACCAGGCCGATCACGGTCGACAGGCGGACGTTGATGTCCCAGCGGTAGAGGGTGAACGACAGGAACGTGGGCACGATCTGGGGCAGCACGCCGTAGACGATCATCTGCGGAAAGCTGGCCCCCGTGGCGCGGATGGCCTCGATGGGGCCCGGGTCGATGCTCTCGATGGCCTCCGAGTAGAGCTTGCCCAGGGCGGCGATGGTGTGCAGCGTCAAGGCCAGCATGCCGGCATACGGCCCCACCCCCACCCACACGACGAACACGATGGCCCACATCAGGGTTTCGATGGAGCGCACGATGTTGAGCACGGCGCGCACCACGGCATAGATTGCCCTCGTCGCCGCGTGGCCCCCCATCAGGTTCCGCGCCGCCAGGAAGCTGATGGGCAGCGCAAAGACCATGCCCAGCACCGTGGCCATGAAGGCCAGGGCCACCGTCTCGCCGATCTTTTCCAGGACCAGGCTGAGCGTCTGGGTGGGCTGCGGCGTGCCGTAGGGCCGGCGCTGGATGGCGCGGATGATGTGGGTCTGGGTCTCCCCCTCCTCCGGCAGCTGCGTCAGCGGCACGGCCAGCGGGACGGCGAACTGGATCCGGAACCGCCCCGCCTCGTCGGTTTGAAACTCGAGGGGCCGTCCCTCTGCGAGCACCCGCTGCACGTCGCCGATGGGGTTCACCCACAGCAGGTCCCCCGGAAAGTCGGGGAAAAAGCCCTCGCCCGTGAGCTCGATCGTCTCGCCCACCTGGGCGCAGGGCACGTTCGTCGCCAGGCGCGGATCCTCGGACGCCTGCCTGCCTGCCGGCGGCAGCGGCTCGATGCACGGTACCTGGAAGGGGACAAACCCCTCCCGGTCCTCCGTGGGGTATTCGAACAACTCCGGGCGGGTCAGGGCCGTCAAGAAGGGCCTTACCGACGGCCAGCCGCGGATGAGTCGCTCGGGCCGCACCTCGATCGTATACACCCCGAGCCCGTAAAAGATCAAGATCGCCAGCAAAACGGGCACGGTCGTCCTGAGCGGGCGGCCCACCGCCAGGCGGTACGCGTCCAGCGCGCCCCAGAGCCAGAGGAGGCCCAGGGGCGCCAGCAGCGCCACGGCACCCAGCCCTATGACCGAGGCGCCGAGTACCAAAATGGTCAGGAAAAAGGCGAGGCCTCGCCAGCGCTCGCCGAGGAGGATCTGCCCGCTGCCGGGGACCAGCAGCGACAGGAGCGCCGCCAGGAGGGGCGAGCGCCTGCGGCCGGGAGTCGGGCCACCTGTCCCGTTCTGTGCCGTCATGACGTGCTGCTCGGCCTAGTCCAGATCGGCATTCATGCCGGCCACCGAGACGACCTCGGCCTCTTCTCCGTACACCTCCTTGAAACGCTGCCGTGTCAGCGCCGCCGGCTGCCCATCGAACACGAGCTCGCCGTCCTTCAGGCCGATGACGCGCGTGGCGTAGCGGTGCACCAGGTCGAGAAAGTGCAGGCTGCACAGCACGGTGATGCCGTCCTGGCGGTTCAGCAGCTCCAGGTATTGGAGGATAGAGTGCGCCAGCACGGGGTCCAGGCTGGCCACGGGCTCGTCGGCCAGCATCAGCCGCGGCTCTTGCATCAACGCCCGGGCAATGCCCACCCGCTGCTGCTGCCCCCCCGAGAGCTGGTCTGCCCGGTTGTCGGCATTTTCCTGGATGCCGACCCGAACCAGGCCCCGCCGGGCCAGGCGCGGCTCGTCGCTCGAAAAACGGCCGGCCAGGCTGAGCCAGGGGTCCGCGTATCCCAGCCGCCCCGACAGCACGTTGGTCATGACGCTGCTGCGGCGCACCAGGTTGAACTGCTGAAAGATCATGCCAATCTGGCGGCGGATGCGCCGCAGCGCTTTGCCCTGGGCGGCCGTGATGTCCACCCCATCCCAGATGACCCGCCCCTCCGTGGGATCGATGAGGCGGTTGATGCAGCGCAGCAGGGTTGACTTGCCCGAGCCTGACAGGCCGATGATCGCCAGGAACTCGCCCTCCTCGACCTGGAAGCTCACGTT
>JBFYTF010000280.1:0-33841 GCA_041300865.1 Anaerolineae bacterium | reverse complement strand
GATCAAGACCCTCAAGGGAGAAGACTGCCTGCGTTTGGTTGGTCTGATATACATTGGCCAAAACCCTGCGGCATTATAGCACGGTCGGCGGCGGATGGCAACTTTCGGCAAATCTCATTCTTGGATAGTCTCCCTGTTAGGCGTTGTTGACGTCTGGTACAGGTAGCATCGTCAATAGCTCTTTAACAGTCCAAATATGATCGGTTAGCTCGGCAGCCATGGCCGGCGTTCGCGGCAGCCACTTTCGTGACGAGCCATCTGGAGCCGGTAACCGCATGCTCTTGTGCGGTCGGACCAGATTGTAGTAGCCGTCCTCCCAGGCCGCGGCAGCTCGATAGGCTGCAACGTCCTTCGAAAAGGCCAGCGTCTTGCGCACTTGTCTCCCATTGAACAGCCGGCTGGTCAAGTTGCTACGTTCGATGTAGGCCGTGCTTTTCCCCAACAACGCGATCGCTTCGGACTTCTTTCCGAACTGCACTCGTAGCTCGATCCCTTCCACCCGACCATGCTCATCACGCTGCTTGACCATCTGCAGGTAGAGCCAGTCCGCACCGGCTCTCTTCTTGGTGGGCGGTCGTCCTTGACCCGAGTATTCCGGCACCGCACCATAGACTTCGATCATGGCCTCATCGATCCCGCCCCAACCGTCAGAGATAGTCGGTGGTGGTCCATCGGGATGCCCACGACGCTTCAGTGTCCTAAAGACCTCAACACTCGCCAACGTTTCGTTCTTGGCGATGCCACGCGCAACGCGTAACCGACTGTCCATGTCTATCATCGTCGAGCGCCAGAACTGTCCGCTTTCGTCAGTCTCGGGATAGCTTTTTTTCTCCCTTGTTGCCGACGTAAGCCCAGAGGGCATCCAACTGACCACGTTTGACCTTGAACTCGGCCATCAGCACTTCTTCCACTGCCTCGGCATGTTGCGCTGCTTCTCGTAGCCAGGCCAGAATCGTATCCTCCTTGAAGCCTTTGACCCGCGACAAGGAGCTGATGCGATTCCCTTCGGCGAGTAAGGCCAAGGTCTCAAGAATCTCATGCTCGGGCGTCCGCTTCCGGTAGAAGATCGTCCCGGTCGTTGCGGTAAAGGTCTGCTTGCACGTCTTGCACCGATAGCGTTGCACACCCTGTCTGGTTTTGCCGAACTTCTTAATGTTCCGCTGCCGCTGACCGTCTTGAAGCTTGCCATAGTCCGGACAAGCTTCGTTTGGACAGAAATCGCCGGTTTTCGCAAACTGTTCCATCGGTCTCCCTCGGAATGGTCTGCCTCGATTATACACTATCTACCGGCAACGCTCAAAAGGGAGACTATCCATTCTTGCGCCCTTGACAAACACCCCGAACGTGGTACAATAACCCTCGAAAGGATACGAAGGACAGGAAATGCAAGCACGGCAGTTCACGTTCGCGCTTCTTCTTGCCGGGCTCCTCCTCGCGAGGAGCAGTTCACGCCTGGGAGAAGCAGGAGCGCGGGCTGTGTAGCCTTGCAGCGGCGCTTGATACGAGGCCTCCCAGGCATGGGAGGCCTTTTTTGTTTGTCTTTGCCGTCCGGGAAAGGGGGCCGGAAGAATGAGTGACAGAAGCGAACCATACAACCCGCAGGCCATCGAGAAAAAGTGGCAGAGCCGCTGGGCCGAAGCCGCGCTCTACCGCACGCCGCCACCCGGCGTGCAGCCGGCCTTTTACTGCCTCGACTTTTTTCCCTACCCTTCGGGCGCCGGTCTGAGCGTGGGGCACTGCCGCAACTATGTGCCCACCGATGTCATCAGCCGCTACCAGCGGCAGCGGGGCCGGGCGGTGCTCCACCCCATGGGTTGGGATGCCTTCGGACTGCCGGCCGAGAACGAGGCCATCGATAAGGGGGTCCACCCGCGTGACAGCACCGAGCGCTACGCCGCCAACTACAAGCGCCAGATGGACCTCATCGGCGCGTCTTACGACTGGGAGCGCGAGATCAACTCCAGCCACCCGGATTACTATCGCTGGACCCAGTGGATCTTTTTGCTCCTTCACCGGCGAAACCTGGCCTACCAGGCCGAAGCCCCGGTTAATTGGTGCGCCTCGTGCCAGACAACGCTGGCCAACGAGGAGGTGGAAGCCGGCACCTGCTGGCGCTGCCACCAACCCGTACGCCGGCGCGACCTGAAGCAGTGGTTCCTGCGCATCACGGCGTACGCCGGCGAGCTGCTGGCCGAGACCGAGCACCTGGACTGGCCGGAGCACATCCTGGCCATGCAGCGCCACTGGCTAGGGGCCAGCGAGGGAGTCGAATTCCAGATGGAGGTCGTGGGTCAACCCGGGACCTGGTTCCGTGTCTTCACGACGCGGCCTGACACGGTCTATGGCATGACCTTTGCCGTCCTGGCCCCGGAGCACCCGCTGCTGGGTCAGATCGTCACTCCCGAGCAGCGGGCCGAGGTGGAGGCCTACGTCGAGCAGGCCAGGACCGTGACCGAGGTCGAGCGCCAGAGTGCCGGCCGCCAATGCGACGGCGTGTGGACGGGCGCGCACGCCTTGAACCCCATGAACGGCCGCCGGGTACCTATCTTTGTGGCCGATTACGTCCTCGGCAGCTACGGGACCGGTGCCATCATGGCCGTGCCTGCCCACGATCAACGTGACTACGAGTTCGCGCAGCGGTACGACCTGCCTGTCGTGGAGGTTATCGGCGGCCCGGAAGGAGAGGGCCTGCGGGCCGGCCGGGCCTACGAAGGCCAGGGGTTCATGGTCAACTCCGGGCGGTTCAACGGCCAGGATTCGACGGAGGCCTGGCGAGGGATCGCCCGGGCCCTGGAGGAAGCGGGCACCGGTCGGCGGACGGTCCAGTACCGCATGCGCGACTGGCTGATCAGCCGCCAACGCTACTGGGGCGCACCGATTCCCATGGTCCACTGCCCGGACTGCGGCACGGTGCCCGTAGCCGAGAAGGATCTGCCCGTGCTGCTGCCGCACCTGCCCGACTACCTGCCCCGCGGCGACGGCCGGTCGCCCCTGGCCAACGTGTCCGAGTTTGTGAACACGGCTTGCCCCAGTTGCGGCGGCCCGGCCAGGCGCGAGACCGACACCATGGGCGGCTTTGCCTGCTCAAGCTGGTATTTCCTGCGTTTTGCCGACCCATGGTACGCCGCGGGACCGTTCAACCCGGTGGCCGTGCAGCGCTGGCTGCCCGTCGACCTGTACGTGGGCGGTGCTGAGCACGCCGTCATGCACCTGCTCTACGCCCGCTTCTGGACCAAGGTCCTGGCCGATGCCGGCCTGATCGACTTTCGCGAGCCGTTTCCCCGGCTGCGCAGCCAGGGCATCGTCCACGCCGCCGACGGGAAGCGCATGTCCAAGAGTCGGGGCAACGTCGTGACTCCCGACGAGGTCGTGGACCGCTACGGGGCCGACACGCTGCGTCTGCACCTCCTGTTCATGGCACCGTTCGACCGCAACGTGAACTGGGACGAGGAGGGCATCGCCGGCGCCGAGCGCTTTCTGCAGCGCATCTGGCGCCTGGGCATGGAGGCGGCCAGGCACGCCGCGGGCGGGCCACAGCCCGCCTCAACGCCAGACGTGGCCCGCGAAGACGGCCTGCTGCGGCGGGCCATGCACAAGATCGTGCGCCGGGTGACGGACGACGTGGAAGAATACAAGTTCAACACCGCCGTGTCGGCCATGATGGAGCTGAGCAACACCCTCGCTGCCTACCGCGAGCGCTACGGCGCTTCTCCGGCCTTTGTCGAGGTCTTTGAGGCGTTGGTCCGGCTGCTGGCACCGTTCGCACCGCACATCGCCGAGGAGATCTGGGCGCGCCTGGGCCACAGCTTTTCCGTGCACCGGCAGGCCTGGCCCGAGTACGACCCGGCGCTGGCCGCGGACGAAATGGTGACGCTCGTGGTGCAGGTCAACGGCAAGGTGCGCGACCGCATCCCCGTCCCCGCCGGCATCGACGACACCCTGGCCCGGGAGCGTGCCCTGCAAAGCGAGCGAGTGCAGCAGCACCTGGGTAGCCGGGTCCCCCGCCAGGTCATTGTCGTCGGCGGCCGCCTGGTCAACCTAGTGACCTGACGGGCCGCCCGCCTGCGGCCGAACGCAAGAAGAGCAGGACCCGGAGGCCCTGCTCTTCTTACTCACAAGGAGGAGAAAGGAGTGAGTGTATTATACGACAAGTTGCCCCACGTTCTGTAAGCATGGTCACAATCCGGACCAATCTCGTCTGATTTGCGTGGCCATTGTGCGGGTTGCCGCTGCCTTGCCGTCCCTCCGGTTTTGGAGTATAATCCAGCGAGGCCACCTCGGAACACTGGGTGACCGGGTTGCCGCCCAAACGCCAGGGCAGAGGAGACTGTGATGAGCCGAGAAAGCCAGCCGGCATCGTGGTACATTGCCATTGAGGGTGCCATCGGGGTAGGCAAGACGACCCTGGCCCGCATGCTGCGCGACGACCTGGGCACGGGACTGCTCCTGGAAGTCTTCGAAGAGAACCCCTTCCTGATCAAGTTCTACGAGTCCCGCGCGCGGTATGCGTTCCAAACGCAGATGTTCTTTCTGCTGAGCCGGTACCGGCAGCAACAGCAGTTGTCGCGCCTGCTGCAGCAGAATGCGCTCATCTCCGACTACATGTTTGCCAAGGACCGGCTCTTTGCCGCTCTGAACCTTGCGGGCGACGAGTGGGAGATCTATGAACAGCTGCATGGTGCCCTGGCACTGCAGATCCCCACCCCCGACCTGGTCATCCATCTGCAGGCCGACACCGACGTGCTTATGGCCCGCATCGCGCAGCGAGACCGTCACTATGAGCGGGACATGGATCGGGAATACATTGACGACCTGCGCCAGGCTTACGAGCGCTTTTTTGCGGCCTACCACGACACGCCGGTCCTGTCCATCGACACCAACCATCTGAACTTTATACGAGAGCCGGCCGACTTCCAAGCCATCACCGCGCAGATCCGGAGCGCACTGCAGGAGGGCTCTTACCAACAACACCTGCCCCAGATGCGCGGGCTGGCCGGCAGCCGGGCACAGATCGAACAGACCGGCGCCCTGGCCGAGTACCAGCGCTTCCACGTCGAGCTGGACCGGACCAAGGGCTTTATCACCGATCCCTACTTCAACTACCTGCGGCTCAGCGAGGAGATGGGGGAGCTGGGCAGCGAGCTGGCCAAGCTGTGGCGCGAAGAGGCAAGGCTGATCCAGCTGGGCCAGGACCAGGCTGAATCCCGGCAGTCCGTTCTGGCTGCGCGCCGGCACAACCTGGAATCAGAACTGGCCGACTGCATGGCCTACTTGCTGAAGCTGGCCAACTACGCGGGTATCGACCTGGAGAAAGCCTACGTGGCCAAGATGCACATTAACGAGACGCGGATCTGGAATGAATAGAATATCCAACCACCCTGATCTTGATCTAGATCTTTCGTAGTCGTAGTAGGGGCGGTGGATATGTGGATAACCTGCAATCTCGTGGCACCGGCCGCTAGCTCTTGTGGTCGGCTTGCCGCGGCCTACTACCGCTGTCTGGCTGGCTGCGCACAACGCTGTGGATAGCCGCGAGGAAAAGAAGTCTGGCTTGCACTGGGCGGCCACGGTCTTCGAGAAGCTGTGGATAGACGGCCGCTTATCCCCACCTGAAGGGCCTGTTGTGCACCAGGTTTTCCACAGATCCGGCCGGTTATCCACCGTTTTTCGGGAGTTATCCACAGCTGACCGGCCGCGGGAGCGGATAGCATGAAACAAGGCTTCAAACCTGAGCGCCATTGGCAGCAGACCCAAGCCCAGCTCATCGTCGGGGGCGGTCTGGTGCTGGTGCTCGTGGGTGGCGGGTTGATCTGGCTGCTCTACGGGCGCGCCGCGGCCTTTGTGGCGGTGAGCTGCTTCCTGGCCCTGGGCGTCATCGCCGGCCTGCTGTGGCTTGGCCTGCGCCTCCTGGAGCGATGGGTGCGGGGCGACGAGCCCTGAGCACTCGCTACCCGCTACTGCACCTCTGATGGGACCAGTGCGTCAAAGTAGGCGGGGGGCCGGGCGACAATGACCACCCTATGGCTGTTGCCCGGCCACTCGTAGGGCCAGCACGTAACCAGGGTCAGCCGTTCGTCGCCGGCGGGCATCATCCACTGGGCGTTTCGCTTTCGCACTTCCAGGGGCATGCCGGCTTCTTTCAGGATGTACTTTTCCGTGACCGTGTACTCGTACGCCACTTCGCCGGCATAGAGCGTCACCTTGTTGCCCGGCTCCAGGTCCACCAGGTAGCGAAACACCTTGCCATCGATGTTGTTGTGACCCGAAAGGACGACGTTTTCCTGGTTGCCCGGCAGAGCCGAGTTGGCATGCCAGCCGGCCGCGTTGGCCGGCACGATCCACTCGGACACCATCACACCCCGGCGGTCGACCATCTCCCAGGTCATGGGTACCACGTCGGCGTCCAGCTTGATGTCAGGGGCGACGATGCGCACCGGAGCCCGTGTCGCCGGCGGAGGGCCAGACGGTGTCGGCGTGGGGCTCGGCGTTGGTGGCAGCGGCGTCACCGTCGGTCGCTGTGGGCGTGGCGTCGGCTCCTCGGGTGGCAGCTCGGGCCAGGTGCGCACGCGATTGGCGGCAGCGCCCGCGACAGCCGGTGGTTTGGCCGTGGCCGTGGGCTGCGCCGTGGCTGTGGCGCTCGCTCGCTGCACCGGAGACGTTACTGCCATGACGACAGCCCCGGCGTCCGAGATCACGGGCGGTGGTGGCGCAGAAACGAGCCTCCACAGGCCCCAGCCCAACCCGGCCAGAAGCATCAACCCGCCGATCAGGGTCAGGGCCTTGGAAAGAACCGCAGTATTGTTGGTCAACAGCATCTCCTACAGGTTGGCCACGCGCCGGCTGCTGAAACAGCACGTTGCCGGATCCTGGAATGGGCTATAATGATAGCCTGTCCATCCTAAAGGGGAGGTGCGCCTATGTCTGTTATCGAGATTACTGATCACCTCCGCCCCGGCGAATCGTACCGCGTCTGAACGACGACGCGTCTGAACGCGAACGGGGAGCCCGCACACGCGGCACGGGCTCCCCGTTCTGCCTGTAAGGCGCTGCCCTACCCGCCCAATGCCCCCATGGCCACCGCGCTGCCCCCGAGGAGAAGGCCCACGGCAACGCTAATGACGAGGGAGATGAGCCAGCTGATGACCACCGTCAGGATCGCATTGCCCGTGTCGAACTCCATCGACTCGCGCACGGCGATAAAGCCGGCGACCAGCGCCAGGATCCAGCCGATGAGGACCGCGATCCAGCCCACGCACGGGATGATGCCAAACACGCCCAGCAGGCGGGGTGCGCTGGCAAAGCCCAGGACGCGCAGCATCTCCGCGACGCTGCTCCGCCCGTGGAACAGATAGGTCCCGACAAAGTACGTGAGGATCGCCCACACAATCCAGCCGACGACGATGCCGGTAATCCAGTTGCCCAGCAGGCTTCCAAAAAAGTTGCCGGTCCCGGTGCTGCTGCCGATGGCCGACAGCAGGCTGACAACCACGACGATGATGGCCGCCTGGGCCATGGCTCCTGGGTCGGCGGCGATCTCGCGAAAGACGGCCGGATCCAGGCGGATGACACGGAGAATACGGTTGAACACGACTGCCTCCTTCACTTCTCGAAACAGGTTCACCACCAGCTACCGTGGCTTCTATCTCTGTACGCAGTGGCTCCGCTGTGGTTGCGCAGCGCGCGGACCGCATCGCCGGCCGCCTCTGCTAGCTATAGTCGTTCGATCCTCGCCCCCAGAGCCTCCAGCTTGGTCTCGATCCGCTCGTAACCGCGGTCGATCTGGCTGATGTTCTGGACGACGCTCTGCCCGCGAGCACACAGGGCAGCGCTGAGCAGGGCCATGCCGGCGCGGATGTCGGGGCTGGTCAGTGTCTCGCCGTGGAGCTGTGCGGGACCGACAACCACGGCGCGATGGGGGTCGCACAGGATAATGCGCGCCCCCATGGCGATCAACCTGTCGACAAAGTAGAGCCGGCTGTCAAACATCTTTTCGTGCACCAGGACGGTGCCCCGTGCCTGGGTGGCTACTACCAGGACGATGCTCATCAGATCGCTGGGGAAGCCTGGCCATGGTGCGTCATCGATCTTGGGTACGGCGCCACCCAGGTCGTCCACCACAGCCAGGTCTTGGCCGGCAGGCACCAGGATGTCCTCGCCCCTGACCTCGCACTGCACCCCCAACCGCTCAAAGACCATGCGCACCATGCCCAGGTGCTGGGGCGCGGCATCCTTGACGATGATTTCGCCTCCGGTGACTGCTGCCAGCCCGATGAAGCTGCCCACCTCCATAAAGTCGGGCCCGATGGTGCACTCCCCACCCGCCAGCCTCTCCTTGCCCTGGATGTGCAGCACATTCGAGCCGATGCCCTCGATCTCGGCCCCCATGCGCTGCAAAAACTGGCACAGCTCCTGGACGTGGGGTTCCGAGGCGGCGTTGCGGATGACGGTCTCGCCGCGGGCCAGGCAGGCAGCCATGACCGCGTTCTCCGTGCCGGTAACGCTCGCTTCGTCCAGCCAGACGTCGGCCCCACGCAGCACCCGTCCCTCGAGTGCGATCCGGTCATTGTGCTCGATGTCGGCGCCCAAGGCCGCCAGGGCCAGCAGATGGGTGTCGATGCGCCGCCGCCCGATGCGGTCGCCCCCCGGGAGCGACAGCTCCACGCGCCCCGTCCGCGCCAGGAGCGGCCCGAGGAGCGTCATGGAGCCCCGGATCTCGCTAAACAGGGCTGGGTCGGGCGCCGACTGGGCCTCCCGGACCTCAACCGTGACAGAGTGGTTTCCGTGGCGCTGCACGCTGGCTCCCAGGCTCTCGAGGATCTGGATCATGACGCGCACGTCGCCGATGTTGGGCAGGTTGTGAAGGGTCACCGGCTGCTCGGTGAGCAGCGTCGCCGCCAGGAGGGGCAGCGCGGCGTTCTTGTTGCCGCTTGGTACCACCGTCCCGTTGAGGGGCACACCCCCCTCGATGACAAATCGTTCCATCGATCGATCCCCCACGCTGAATTCTAAGACTGGAATTACTGCACCATCACGGTAGAGCCTGTACCTGCACCGGAGCGCCCGGGCCGATGCTCAGCAGCCGCGCGGCGCTGCCGTTTCGGACTGCGATCTCCACGTAGCCGCTGCTGCCGGCGTAGGCCAGGAGCTCTCCCGGCTCCACGTCGGCAAACGTCCGCGCCAACCCCATCAGGCGGACGCCGCCGGCGGTGACTGCCAGTCGCTTCTCGCCGGCACCTACCCGGTAGCTGGTGATCAGGTTGCCAAAGCGGTCCACGTGCAGTACCTCGGGCTGCTCGGGCAGCTGCACGGCCTGGAGATCGGCCGGCGATAGGGTCGGACCCATCTCGGCCAGGGAGCGACCGCAGACCAGGTGGGCAGCAGCCGGCGCAAAAATGTCGCGGCCATGGAAGGTACCGCTCACCTCCGGCAGCCGGTAGCGGGCCTCCGCGAGCTCCACGGCCCGCCGCGCCTCGTCGACAGCCAGGGCCAGGCCCAGCACTCCGTTGTCGGGTGCGACATAGACCGCCCGGCGCGTCTCCACGCCGATGGCCCGGCGCTCTGTCCCCACCCCGGGATCGACGACCACCAGGTGCACCGTGCCGGGTGGAAAGTAGGGCACAACTGTCGACAACACGTAGGCCGCCTGCCGGATGGCCTGCGGCCGGATCTCGTGGCTGATGTCGACCACGGTCGCCTGCGGGCAGATCGTCAGGATCACGCCCTTCATGGCCGCCACATAGCCGTCTTCGGGGCCAAAGTCGGTTGTCAGGGTGATCACCGGCTGCGGCATTCCGTCTCCAACCTGGTGGGGCGCGCGCTGCGCCCCTGGATCTCTGCCTCTGCTAGCCATTGTACCGCAGAGGGCAGCGAGCGTCAAGCCGCCAGGCCAACGGCTTGCCCACCCAGAGCCGGCGCTTGTCTGCGCCCAGAGCTGTTCGGGCCTTGATCCCCACTGTGTGACAAAGATCATACTCTCTCTCGCACTTTGCCCGTACAATGCTCGTGGAGGTGGCGGTGCACGACTGGGATGCCTGGCTGGCGGAGGTTTCGAACCGAGCGTTGCCCGGAGGCGTTGCCGTGGCGGCGCTGGCGGCGGCTATGGGCGCCTCCCTGGCGGCCAAGGCCCTCCGCGTCACACTCTCGCGCGGGCACCTGTCGCCCGCGGAGCAGCGAGCGTACGAGGCCGCGGCTGAGGCGGCGCGCGAGGCGCAGGCCGCCCTCCTGCGCCTGTCGCAAGCCGACGAGGACGCCTTCCGGCGCCTGCTGGCGACGAGCAAGGAGCCGGATGACGAGCGTCGCGAAAAACGCGCCGAAGCCTGGGACACGGCCATCGATGTGCCCCTGCGCGTTGGCGAGATCTGCCGCGATCTCGCGGCGCGCCTGCTGCCCCTCGAAAAGACCTGCGACTCGGCTGTTCTGGTTGACCTGGAGATCGGCAGAAGCCTGCTATTGGCAGGCGCGGAAGCCGGCCTGCGCGCCGGCAGAGCGAACATTGAGCAGTGGAAGGCGGAACGCTGTAGAAAAGGAGTGGATCATGGCCAGTAGTTGTCCGGGCGCCATCGTTTTTAAGGATGCCCGCCCCGAGTACGTGGACTGCATGCATTGCGGCCGGGAGATGGAGATCTGGTCCGACGAGCCCCTGGCCCGCTGCCCTGCCTGCGGGCTGTGGAACAGCAAGGAGCGGGGCGCGTCGTGCATCGACTGGTGCCGCTCGGCGGCAGAGTGCATCGGCCTGGAGGCCTACGAGCGCCTGAAAAAGGTGCGCCCGCCCGAGGACGCCCAGGCATGAGTGGCGTCCCGCTGTACGACGCCCTGGCGGCCGATTACGACCGCTTTGTGAACTGGGAAGCGCGCCTGGCCAACGAGCTGCCCTTCCTGGAAGGCCTGTTCGAGGCGGGCGACGCGCGCCGGATCCTCGACGCGGCCTGTGGCAGCGGGCAGCACGCCATCGCCCTTGCCCGGCGGGGCTACACCGTGGTGGGTGCCGACCTGAGTGCCGCCATGGTCAGCCGCGCCCGCGAGAACGCCACGGCTGCCGGGGTCGAAGCCGGTTTCCTCGTCGCCGGGCTGGGAGAGCTGGCAGCCATGGTTCGGCCCCACGGTCCCGAGAACCTCTTTGATGCCGTCCTCTGCCTGGGTAACTCGCTGCCCCACGTCTTGAGCGCCGAGGCAGTGGCGGCCGCCCTGGACGATTTCGCTGCCGTGCTGCGGCCGGGTGGCATCCTGGTCATCCAAAACCGCAACTTTGACCGCGTGTGGACCACGCGCGAGCGTTTCATGGGACCCCAGGCCCACAGCGAAGGCGAGGGCCAGTGGCTCTTTGTCCGCTTTTACGACTTTCAGCCTTCGACGCTCATCTTTAACATGGTGCGCCTGGTGAACACCGGGGATGGCTGGACCCAGCACGTCGAATCTACAGAGCTGCGGCCCATCTTTGCCGGCGAGCTGGCGGAAGGTCTCAGGGCTGCCGGCTTTGGGCAGATCCAGCTCTACGGCGGTTACGACCGCTCCCCGTTCCACCCCGACGACAGCGGCGACCTCCTGGTCGTGGCCTCCAAGACGCCCGCACACAGCTGAAAAGCAGGGACGACTACGGGCGAGAGAACTGCCGCGCTCAGGGGGCAGGGGCAGCCACAACGTACACGCGGTTGGGAAAAGGGGCCCAGCTGGAGCCGCCACAGGTCACCAGGGTCAGCCGCTCGGCTCCACCCACCGCCAGGTAGGCCTGGTGCCTTTCGAGCTCCTGCCGGTTCTTCTTGGTCCAGGGGATACTGATCACGGTCGTGATGCGGTATTTGAACGTCTCGCCCGCGGCATTGACAACCTCCACCTGCTGGCCCACTTTCAGGCGCCCCAACCGCACAAAGACGCCCTTGACGCCAAAGCCGTAGTTGTGGCCGGCCAGGATGGTGTTCCCCGGCTGCCCCGGTGCGGCCGAGCCCTCGATGTGCCCGACGAGGTCGCTCTTTCCGCGGCGAAACAGGCGATCATAGTCTCGCTCCCAGGTCTTGGAGCGCGCATCGTACGTCAGCGGCAGCGCCACGATGGAGCGGTCGACGCTGATGGCCGGAATGCGAACGCGGACCGGGGGCGGAGCCGGCGTGGGCGTGGGCACCGCGGTTGGCGAGGCTGGGGGCGAGATTGGCCTGGCCGTAGGTGGTAGACTTGGTAGGGCCACCGGCCACCGGCCTGGCGAGGCCGTGAGCGATGGGCTGGGCGTCAGCTCAACCGGGAATGAAAAGGTTGCTCTTGCCGGCTGTCTCGCAACCGAGGCCTGGGCCGGCAGGCTCTCAGCCGCGGGCCGCCGGTACAGGTCCACAGCGAGGGCTACGACAGCGGCCGTCAGGAAGCAGGCCAGCCCCACCAGCGCCGTAGTGAGCGGGTCGCTTCCGAACATGGCCCTGATGCTTTCGTGCCGGCCTTGCTTCTCGAGTCCTGTGCCTTTCATCCCTACCGCTCCCTGGCCCCCCTGGCGAGACCATCATAGCAGGAATTGGTCAGAAGCGCAAGACCACCTGCCCCAAGCGGGAAGATTGAGGATATTGACATATGAATCGTTGACTAATCGTGAGAAAGGTGCTATAATCACTCCAGGCGTGGTGGGGCCGGCTGCTCGATTGCCAGACGTGGTGCAGCTCCCCGGACCACCACCCGGTCAGGAGGGCATACGATGAAGGTTCACCTTCTGCGAGGACCACTCTGGACGCTGTTCGGACTCATCCCACTCGTGGCGGGGCTGCTGGCGTCGCAACCCGCTGCCGCCCAGGAGCGCACGTGCCTCGACGATGTGACGGGGCGGACCAACGACTGTGTCTCAACCGATGTCCAGATCGGAGTTCTTCTGAACGACGAGGACGCGAGCTGCATGCCGGGCGATCCTGTGACCCTGAATCTCACGGCCAGGCTGCTGGCCACGTCGCTCGAGCGCTACGACATCGGACTGTTCCTGGCGCTCGACGGCGGCGATGCCCGCACCGGGGCATGCCGGCAAAGCTATCTACCCCCACCCCTGGCAGCGGGCGGGGCGTGCTCCGGGTCAGGTGCCGCGTGCAAGAAGGACGCCGACTGCCCGCTGGGTGAGACGTGCACCGGCGGGTACAACCCGGGCAGCACCGATAGCGCCGGTGGCCCCTTCTACGACGCCGAGCCCGAGGATGCAGCGGACGAATGCGGCGATCTCGAGCCGGGCGTCAACACCTATCTCCTCCTGCCGCCCGTCACCGTCGAGTGCACGGATTCCGATGGCGACGGCTACCTGGACATCGGGACCGCGGTGAGCTGGGACGGCGAGGCGAACAACACGTGCGAGAACCTGGACGACGCCATCCCGATCACGGCCGGCAACTGCCTCTATGCCACCGTTGACGTGGTGAACGTGATCGCCCTACCGGGCCAGGTCCGCGTGCAGAAGAGCGCCCAGCCAGAGCAGCTTCTCGAACCGGGGGGCCGCGTGACGTTCAGCATCGTCGTGGAAAACGTCTCCCCGTTGACGGTCACGGTCGAGGGGCTGGACGACTCGGTCTACGGACCGCTGCAGCAGTGGGCCGACGGCAACTGCGCCGTACCGCAGACGCTGAGCGCGGGTGAGGCCTATACCTGCACCATCAGCGCGGAGGTCACCGGGGACCCTGGGATCCACGAAGACATCGTGACCGCCTGGGGTACGGCCTGGGACAAGGCTCCGGCCTGGGGGTTTGACACTGCAGAGGTGCGGATCGTTGCGCAACCTCCTGAAACCGGCGTGGGGATGCCGGCCACAGTCGTGGTGGGTGGCATGGCGACCGCCGGGCTTGGCCTCGTCCTGGCGGGAGCGCTCGTGCGGCGGAGAACCACCTGAGCGGTTGCTCCGGCCAACCGGTTGCCGGCCGCTAGCCTCGGGCGGCCAGGCCCGCCAGCCAGGCCGGATAACCGTAAGAGTCACCGGCCGCCAGGTTGGGCGGCTCCCCGCCGTCCAGGAAGTGCCGGGCGGTGGCCCGCAGCGCTTCTGACAGGGCGTGCTCCTGGCCATAGGCCTCGAAGCACAGGCTCCACCACGGCCTGACACCGGCGTGCAGCTCGACCAGTTCCACTTCACAACCCTGAACGGGATAGACGTCGGGCGCCACCGCCACCGGAGCCTCGCTGCCGGTCACGCGGAAGCGGGCCACCGCGCGGTGCTTGTCGATGGGCCGCCAGAAGGGGTCGGTGGCCAGGATGCCCGGCACGGCGGCGCCGGGGTCGGCGAGGACAAAGCTCCACTTGTGCCAGCGCTCCAGGATGCCCGTCACCTGGGGATGCAGGCGCAGAAACTCACCCTGCTGCCGTCGCTGCTTGATCTCTACCCGCCCCTCGCGCAGCTTGACGCTCAGCGCCTCATCGGGCAGGTCAAGATAGCGGTCGCGGCGCGGGGCCTGGTAGGCCATGCGGCTGCCCCGAGCCTCGAACCAGGCGCGCACCGTCTCGGGCAGCGCTCCCTGCTGAAACCATCGCACCTCGGCCGTGGCAAACACGCCCGCTACTCCAGGCTGCCCACAGTATCTTCCACGGCTTCCAGGATCTCGCACGACTGGACCAGGGCCTGCATGCGATTGTGGTCCGGGTAAAGGGGCCGGTCCTCGCCCAGGTGCTCGACGTGCCGGCGGATCACCTCGCGGGCGGCCTGCACCCCGTGGCCGGGGCAAAAGTCGCGAAAGTCCAGGGCCTGGGCGCCGGCCATGAACTCGATGCCCAACACGCCATAGGCATTCTCCAGGATCTGCCCGTTCTTGAGGGCGGTGTTCATGCCCATGGACACAAAGTCCTCCTGGTCGGCAGCCGCCGGGATCGACTGGATGCTGGCCGGCATGGACAGAATGCGCTGTTCGACGATGAGCATGTCGGCGGTGTACTGGCTGAGCATCATGCCCGACATCATGCCCGCGCCTTTGGTCAAGAAGGGCGGCAGGCCGACGCTCAGGGCCGGGTTGGTGAGGCGATTCATGCGCCGTTCCGACATGACGCTCACCATGGTGACGGCTGCGCCGGCCATGTCCATGGGCAAGCTGACGGGCGAGCCCTGAAAGTTGGCACCGGTGAGGGTCAGCCGGTATTCGGGCAGGAAGATGGGGTTGTCGCCCACGCCGTTCAGCTCGATCTCGACCTGGTTGCGGGCGTAGGCCACGGCGTCGTGCGCGGCACCGATCACCTGGGGGGAGGAGCGCATGGAGTAGGCATCCTGGACCTTGACCTTGAGCTTGCCGGTCACCAGGTCGCTGCCGGCGATGCACTTCATAATGGCCTGGGCGCTGCGGACGGCGCCCGGGAAGCCCCGCACCTCGTGCAGCCGCACGTCGTAGGGCTTCATGTTGGCCAGGAGCGCTTCCAGGGTCATGGCGCAGGCGATCTCGGCCTGCTTGAGCCAGCGGTTCATGTCATACAGGTGCAGGGCGCTCATCGCCGTCAGCAGGTTTGAGCCGTTGATTGCGGCCAGGCCGTCGCGGGCCTGCAGTCCGGGGATGGGGATGCCGGCGCGCTCCATCGCCTCGCGGCCCGGCAGGCGTTGGCCCTGGAAGAAGGCCTCGCCCTCGCCCATCAGCAGCAGGGCGATCTGCGACATGGGGGCCAGGTCGCCGCTGGCGCCTACCGACCCCTTCTGGCAGACCACCGGGGTCAGCCCGCGGTTGAGCATCTCCACCAGGGTGAGGGTGATCTCGGGCCGGCAGCCCGACATGCCGTGGGCGTGGACGTTGATGCGGCCGGCCATGGCGGCGCGCACCTGCTCGATGGGCACCGGCTCGCCAATGCCGGCGGCGTGGTTGTAGATCAGGTATCTCTGGAACTGCGCCACCTGCTCGTCGGTAAGCACGACTTCCGAGAACTCGCCGATCCCGGTGTTCACACCGTACATGATCTCCCGGGCCTGGATCTTGTCCTCGAGCATCGCGCGGCACGTCTTGATCCGTTCCACTGCCTCGGGCGAAAGGTCCACCTTTTCGCCGTGGCGGGCAATGCGCACCAGTTTTTCCACAGTCAGCCCCGAGCCGTCCAGGACAATCGTCATGGTTCACTCCTCTCACGTTTGTCTGCCACGGTACAAAAACGAGGAAAGAACAGCAGTCGAATTGTACCCGAACTGCGTGGCCTGTGCAATTCCCAGAACGAGACGGGAGGGAAGCCTGCAGGGCCGGTCGCGCTGTCCCTTCGCAAACGAACAGGAATCAGATTTCCCGGTCAACAAGGACCCTTGGGGGGGCGGAGTGGATCAAAGTGGCAGGAAGTGGCATAAATCGCCATGAAGAAGCGCGGTTACGCCTGATATCCTTCCTGCCACACTGTAAGACGGGCACCCGCGGCGTCGTTGCCGGCCCTGCCCGCACCTCTGTCAGGGCAGCGACCAAATGGCCAGGCTGTAGGGCGCGACGCTGACGGCGGCCTGCCAGCCCATGCCGTCGCACTCGCCCTCGACGGCCTCCACGCTGTTGCTCACCTGGCCGTCGAACTCGGGGTCATACGTCGTGTGGTGGCTGTCGAAGCGCAGCTCCCACGTCCCGCCTGCCGGAAAGCCGACGGCATAGTCTACCAGGGTGTTGTTGCTCATGTTCGCCACCACGACGACGCTGTCCCCCGGGCCGCCCTCCGACCAGCGGTGAAAGGCCAGAGCCTTGGCCTCGTCGTTGACGTGGTGCACTTCAACGTGCTGGCCGGTCAGGCCGCGGCTGAGCCCGTCCAGGTTGCGGCGCAGGGCGATCAGGTCGCGGTAGAGCTGGGTGATGCCCTCCATGCGGGCCGCATATTCCCAGTCGAGGGGCAGGTCGTCCTCAAACCAGCGGTCGGTGAGGAACTCCTGGCCCTGGAAGATCATGGGCACGCCTGGGCTGGTAAAGACCAGGCCGGCCCCCAGGGTAGAGCGCTTCTTGGCGAACCAATGCTCGCTGTTGTCGGGCCAGATCTCTTCCGGCAACCTGGCCTTGCCGTTGGCTACCTCGTCGTGCGACTCGCTGTAGACGACACGCTTGAAGGCATCGCCGTCAAAGCGGTTCAGGATGGCATCCCGGACGCTCGCCATGTCGCGGCCGGCGTCGTCGCCGGCGATGAGGGCGGCACGCACCGGGTGCACAAAGGCACCGTCCCACTGGCTGTGAAAGCCCGCGCCGCCCGACGCGACGTCGCGAGTGATGGCCTCTTCGTCGCGAAAGTCCTCCGCGATGCTGATCTTCCACGGGAAGCGCTCGCTCATCTCTTCGTGCACCCACTGCATCAGCGTCCAGCCGTCGGGCAGGTCGCCCTCGGGATCCCCCGGCTGGCCGCTCACGTGGCGGATGTAAGCTGTGCCATCCCAGCGTAGGCCGTCAAGGCGATATTCCTCCAGCCACATCAGGGCGTTGTCGCGGATATACTGCCGCACCGGATCGGAGCTGTAGTTGGGGCGTGTCTCGCCCCAAGGCGTGTGGGCCCGCTCGTCGTTGTAAAAATAGATGCCGCCCCGGTCGTTCTCCTGCCAGCCATCGAACTGCCACAGTACCAGGTCGGAGGGGCCGAGGTGGTTGTAGACGACGTCGAGGATGACTGCCAGCCCGTGCTCGTGGGCCGCCCGGACGAACTCTCTCAGAGCATTGGGGCCACCCCAGTCGCTCTCCACGGCAAAGGGCAGGGCCGGGTTGTAGCCCCAGGAGATGCCCCCGGGAACCTCCATCACCGGCATCAGCTCGATGGCGTTGACGCCCAGATCGCGCAGGTAGGGCAGCTTGTCCTTTGCCGTTAGCAACGTGCCGCCCCCGATGCCGGGCTGGGCCTGAAAGGTGCTCACGTGCATCTCGTAGATCACCAGCTCGTTCCAGGGGGGCATCTGGAACGTCTCCTCACCCCAGTCGAACGACGGGTCATGGACGACCGAGTTGCCCACCGAGTTGGTCACCCGGCGGGCGTAAGGGTCGAGGCGCTCCAGCCGCCGGTCGCCGTTCACGAGGACGTACTTGTACTGGTCGCCCGGGTGCGCGTTGGCCACATTCGCCGCCCAGTAGCCGTTCTCCTCCGCTGCGAGGGGGTTCGCCTCGTCGGACCAGTCGTTGAAGCTGCCCTTGACAGAGACCGCCTGGGCGTGGGGTGCCCAGACGCGAAAGGTCGTGCCGCCGTCGTGAGGGATGGCACCCATGCCGGGCACCGGCATCCCGTTGTTTTCGCCTTGGGGTTCTTGTGCTGCCACTCCTGCCTCCGTTTTCACCTGGCATAGAATCGTACGCGGCCGGGGAACGGCAGCGCTGTGCCTATCTTAGCACAAGCCCGGAGTAGAAACGGGCGGGTTTGGTTTGAAGAAGCGGCGGCCTGGGTGCACAGCGTTGGATTCGGGTTGGCGCAACCTGCACACAAACGCCCGGCGGACCTGCATCGCCGGGCAGGATACGAGCACGCAACCCCCTGACGGTCGCGAGGCCGGTCCGGTCCGTACCTCATTTGCAGTAGCCGCTCTCGAACTCTCGGATGAGGGCCGGCTCACAGAATTCGTCCATTTGCGCCAGGCAGGAACGCCCCATTCTGACGATGAACTGGGCGCGCGGGCATGGTATCCTGGAGTGGCCTGCCGGGCGACCGCTGGGGTCGCCACGCAGGCTTAGGAGAGACTCATGGCCGCTAAACCTTGGAAGAGGGGATTCTTTACTATCTGGACGGGTGAGGGGCTGTCGCTGCTGGGCAGCTCGCTGGCCCAGTTCGCGCTGGTGTGGTGGCTGACCGAGACGACCGGCTCGGCCATGGTCCTGACCACAGCGACGCTCGTGGCCCTTTTGCCGACGGTGATCCTGGGGCCGCTGGCCGGCGCCCTCGTCGATCGTTGGGATCGCCGCTGGGTGATGATCGGCGCCGACCTGACAATCGCGGCGGCCTCCCTGGTGCTGGCCGTCGTCTTCTGGTCGGGCGCGATGGCGGTGTGGCACGTGTACGCCATCCTCTTTATCCGGGCCCTGGCGACGGCGTTCCACTGGCCGTCGATGCAGGCCTCGACCTCGCTGCTGGTCCCGGAGGAACAGCTGGCGCGTGTGGCGGGCCTGAACCAGACGCTGCAGGCGGCCATGGCCATCGTCTCGCCGCCCCTGGGAGCGGTGCTGCTGAGCGTGGTCCCGCTGCACGCCATCATGCTCGTCGATGTGGGCACGGCGCTGTGCGCGGTCTTCACACTCGCGCTCGTCCGCATTCCGCGCGTTCAACGGCACGGTGCCGCCGCGCGCTCCGTGTGGGGCGACGTGCGTGCCGGGCTGCGCTACGTGTGGAGCTGGCCGGGTCTGCTGGGTGTCCTGATCATCGCCGCCGTCATCAACTTCTTGTTCCAGCCGGCGATGGCGCTGATGCCCCTGTTCGTGACCGAGCATTTCGGTGGCGAGGCCATCCAGCTGGCTTGGCTCCAGTCGGCCGTCGGCGTGGGCATGCTGACCGGCGGAGTGGTCCTGGGCGTCTGGGGCGGGTTCCGGCGACGCATCCTGACCTCGCTCGCCGGCCTGGTCGGCATGGGCGCGGGTATGCTGCTCGCCGGCGTCGCGCCGAGCGGTGCCTTCTCCGTGGGCCTGGCGGCGATGTTTCTGACCGGCGTCATGCTGCCCATCACCAACGGCCCATTCTTTGCCATCCTGCAGGCCAGGGTTCCGCCTGACATGCAGGGGCGGGTGTTCACCGTGATGCAGAGCGTGGCCGCAGGGATGGCGCCGCTGGGCATGCTGTGCGCAGGGCCTATCTCGGCTCTGTCCAGCGTGCAGATCTGGTACGCGGCAGCCGGCGTCAGCTGCGTGTTCATGGCGGCCGGCGCGCTCTTTGTCCCGGCGATCATGCACCTGGAGGACAGTGGGATCTCGCACGCCGAGCAGCGGGTGCCGGTCCCGGTGCCCGTCGAGGCAGACCGGTAGGGACCAGGTCTAGCTCTGGCAGCCGCCAGGGGTCTCCGTCTGGCTGCGAGAGCGGGGCCGCAGGGCCAAACCCGAGACCGGGTTGATGGGAGGTTGCGATGTGTTTTTCGGCGGAAGCCAGTTTTGCAGCCAGTGGTGTGCTGGCGGCGAGCAGCGTCGCCATCGCTCGCGTACCGAAGCCAAGGGCCGCCGTGCCGCTGTCGCTCTTTCCCGCCGTCTTTGCCGTGCACCAGCTCATTGAAGGCCTGATCTGGTTGAGCTACGACGGTGTGCTGCCCGGCGGCTACAAACCGGCGATCGTAACCGGCTATGCCCTGATTGCCTACGTGCTGTGGCCGGTGTTCGTGCCCCTCGCGGCGTGGCTGACCGAGCCGGAGAAGGGGCGGCGGGCGATCCTGCTCGTCTGCCAGGCGCTGGGCCTGTGGTGCGGCCTTGGTCTGCTCGCCAGTATCGTGCGCGACCCTGTTGTGGTGTCGGCCGACTGCTGCAGCCTGTCGTACAGCGTGCACGCGCCGGGTTACCTGATCGTCCCTTACCTGCTGGCGACGTGCCTGCCGTTCCTGCTGTCGAGCCGCAGAAGCTTGGTTCTCTTTGGCCTGGGGCTCGTGGCCTCGTGCGCGGCCGCGGCCGTGACGGCCTCGACGTCGACCTTTCCCTCGGTGTGGTGCTTCTTTGCCGCCGTGCTCAGCGGCGGGCTGTATCTGCACTTCAGAGCTTGTGCCCGCATCGTCTCGCCTCATAGGGGACGGCGGGCAACGTGGGGGGCGGTTGCCGGCTAGGCGCGTCCGGCGGGCAAGCGGGCAGCCCGGCGGCAGCGCCGGCAAGCGCGCTAGGCTCCGGGCTTCAAGGCTCTCGTGGCGATAAAGGTGGGCATGTAGAGGTCCAACGGATCGTCGTCTTCCCCGGTATAGTCCTCGTAGAAGCCGGCCAGGAGCAGGCCGGCTTCCAGCTGGCCGCCGATCTGAGCCTCGAGCGTGTGGCTCCACTCCAGCGGCTCCCCGCCCAGCCCATCCCTCTCTTCGGCCGTCATGCTCTCCAGGTTCGAGTACGGCAGCCGGTGGCGCACGGCCAGCACGCCCTGCTCCTGCAGCGGCCAATCAAAGATATACATCACGGGGTTGCCAAAGCCGGCGAGGAGGGTGCCGCCCGGGCGCAGGACGCGGTGGACTTCGCGCCACACCGGCCGGACGTCGGGCACAAAGTTGTTGGACACGGGGTGGACGACGAGGTCAAAGCTGGCCGGCGGGAAGGCAGACAGGTCCGCCATGTCGCCCTCGACGGTCGTGATGGCCAACCCGTCGCGCTCGGCCACCAACCGGTCCTGGTCGAGCTGGCGGGGCGAGTTGTCGAGCACCGTGACGCGCGCGCCGGCCGCGGCCAGGATCGGGCCCTGTTGGCCGCCGCCCGAAGCCAGGCACAGGACGTCGCAGCCGGGCAGGGGCGGGAACCAGTCCCGCGGCACGGGGCGGGTGGGCGTCAACAGGATCTGCCAGTCGCCCCGGCGGGCGGCGGCCGTCACCTCGGGGCCCACCGGCACCGTCCAGCGGTTGCCCCGCTCCACCTCGCGGTTCCAGGCCTGCCGGTTATAGTCGCGAATGTCCATGGCTGCCTCCTGGCGAAAGGGTGCGATCACTCAGGCGCGGAGCTCGACGATGTCGCCCTCGTGGAGGACGTGGTCGCGGCCGACCAACTGCCCGTCGTGCACGCCCGTGCCCCACACCCGCGCCGACTTCAGGTGGTAGTAAAAGTCGCGGTGCACCTTGGCGGCCAGGTCTTCCACAGTGCCGCCCAGGGGCAGGACAAAGGGGGCCGTCAGATCGGGCGGGCGCCCGGGCGGCTTGGCAAAGACGCGCATGATGCCCAGCTTCTGAAACACGGCCTGTTTGAGACGATCGAGGCCGCGGCCCGTCAGCGCCGAGACGGGGATAAAGGGGCACTCGCCCTCGACCAGCTCGCACAGCACCTCAAAGTCCTCATCCAGGCTTTCGTCGTCAGTGCGGTTGACGACGATCAGCACGGGCTTGCGCGCCAGGCGGCGCTCATCGCCCTCTCGCTCCTGGTATTGCTCGGGCACGATGCGGTTGTCCTCAAGGATGGCCAGGGCATCGTCCAACTGCTGGAGAGGATAGGTCTGGAGGTCGATGACCAGGAGCAGAAGGTCGGCGCGGCGCATCAGGTTCAGCATCTCCGGGTCGACAAACTCGCGGGTCAAAGGCGGGGTGTCGATGAGCTGCACCGGCACGTTGTCGACGTCCATCATCCCCGGCGTTGGCTCCCAGGTGGTGTAGGGCGCGTCCGATACCGGAGGCTCGGCGTTGGTCAGGGCCACGACCAGGGACGACTTGCCGGTGTTGGTCACGCCGGTGACGACGATCTGGCCGGCACCTTCGCGGTCGATGTGAAAGGGAGAGGCCTGCTTGGCGCTCTTTTTGCGCGTCTGGGCCGCTTCCTTGAGCTTGGACAGCTTGCGGCGCAGGTCGGCGCGCAAGTGGTCGGTGCCCTTGTGCTTGGGAATGAGGCTGATGTACTCTTCGAGGGTGGCTACCTTGTCCTCGACGGTCTCGGCTTCGCGGTACCGTCGCTCGGCCTCCTGGGCGTCGGGGGGCAGGTTGGTGGGCATGGTGCGTCGCTTTCCTCGTGCTCCTAGCCGGGCCGGCCCTGCTGCAGCAACTCGATGATGCGGTCCAGCCTGGCCAGCAGCTCGGCCCACCTCTCGTCCGTGGGGGTGGTCGGGCCGGGGGTGGGCGTCGGGCCGGGCTCGGCCGGCCGGTGGCGAAAGACAGGGTTTAGCCAGCGCCCGGGCTTGTTCCGGCCCAGGTTCACCCAACCGGCCGAGTTGTGGACGTGGCTGGCAGCCTCGACGACGGCACAGGCATAGTGGCCCTGGCCCGGCACGTTGTAGCGGTGGGCATCGTCGAGGGCCAGGCGTGCCCGGCCTCCGCCGTCCGTCGTCACTTTTTGGACCTGCCCCCCTACGTCCCTGGGTCCGAGGCCGACGACGACCCGGGGCAAGGGCCGGCCGGACTCGTCCTCGACGGTGATGGTCAGGACCTTCTCTTCGCCTGAGGCGGCGTGCAGGGCCGTCAGCGCAAAGACGGGCAGCACGCCGGGGTCGTGGATCGCCTGGGTGCCGTACATGTCCTCCGCCCAGGACAGGTCCCGCTCGCTGCCGTTCTCGTCGTAAAACCGGACGGGCATGGGTCACCTCGTGCTCGAGATGGCCCCATTATAGCACGAACTTGGCTCTTTCTCAACCCACCCTTGCCCCACGGGCCTGTTCCCGGCCCGCGCGGTTTGTGGATTTGTATTGTTTGTGGGCCTATATGCGGGGGGGTACTATGCCGGGGGGCGTTGGCACGCTGCGGGGGGGCCGGCGGCCTGGGCCAGGGTCAGCCCAACCGCAGCCGGGGACCAGTGGCCCGAGGCCGGCGGCACGCTGTGTCGAACGCCCGCGCACTCGCCCGCGAGTGCGCGGGCTAACCATGAATAAGGGAGGCATTTCCACACGATGCTTGACGGGAACGAAATCCTGATCGGCGCGGCCCCGGCCACCCGTCTCCGCCGCAAACCCTCCGCATGGCATTTTGCAGCCACGACAGAACTGTGGTATAGTCTAGACGTAACAACAAGACAGGCTTCATTGCTGCACCAATCCAGTTCCCTCACCTGGCCCAGAAGTTGGAGCCACTGACGGATTCGAATCGAGCAGGACGATGCCGGCATACATCCCTGACCCCTAATCGGAACTGCAGGTCAGTGCGTCGCCTTACGCTGCTGCTCATCGGCTTCCTCTACTGGGCAGACAAGCGATACCCGCGCCGCAAGAGCCCAGGCCGCGCAGGGACGCGATGCCCGCCTTCTGTGCCTGGTGTGTCCACCGCGATGGCGACGACTGCACCCATCCGGCGAGCCCTGTTGGACCTGGGCAGCCCTGCGGACCTATGTGTACGGGGAAGGTGAAATGCCGGGTTGCCCTCCTGGAGAGTGTAAGCCGGTGTGTAGTGGCATAGCCGGCTGAGTGGCCAGCAAAAGCAACAGGGAAATTCTGCATCGGTGGAGAAGAAGCGATGGCGCTGGATCCTGGCGATACCCTGCTAAACGGACACTACCGCATCCTCGGTCTCTTGGGCCGCGGCGGGTTTGGCTTCGTCTACCTTGCCCAGGACACCCTGCTTGGCGAACAGGTGGCCGTCAAAGAGTTGATCCCTGCCCTGGTCGGCGACGAAGCCATGCTCAAGCGCTTCCTGGCTGAGGCCCGCGCCACCATGCGCCTGACGCACAGGCACATCGTGCGGACGCACAACGTCTTTCACGAACGCGGGAACTATTACATCGTCATGGAGTACATGGCCGGCGGCTCCTTGGAAGAGCGACTGCGGGCAACAGATCGACTGCCGGTATCCGAAGCAGTGCGCGTGGCTGCTGAGGTTTGCGAAGGGCTGTCCTGTGCCCACGAGGAGCAGGTGGTCCATTGTGATCTGAAGCCGGCTAACATCCTGTTCGACGCCGCGGGCCGCGCCAAGGTTGCCGACTTTGGCATCGCTCACGTCTCGGGGGAGATGCTGACCCGCTCTTGGGTAACGCCCGCCGGGTTCGTTGCCGGCACATTGCCCTACATGTCGCCAGAGCAGGCTGAGGGCGTGCGCGACGATCCACGGATCGACGTGTACGCGATGGGGGCGGTTCTGTACCGGATGTTGACAGGCCGGACGTACCTGGACTTCGATCAGCGGGAGACGCCCGGCGCCCAGGCCGACAACGTCTTGCGCATTCGCAGCGAGCCGCCCACAGCACCAAGCATTCACAACCCGACCGTCTCAGCTCAACTGGACGCTGTGGTAGTCAAGGCGCTGGCCAAGCAGCCGGGGGGACGCTACAACAGCGCGGACGAGATGCGGGCCGCGCTTCTGCGAATGAAAACGCCGACACTGGCCATGCCCCTGACACAGCCGGTGGCAGAGCGACAAAGGCCCGCTGGACCACGCGCTGCGGCCGGTCCCGGCATCAAGAAACGCACTCCCTTGCCGGGCTGGTTTTGGGCGGCTGCCGGCGTTGCCGGCGTCTTGTTGGTCCTCCTCGTTCTTGCCGTTGGCTTACTGCTGAGGCATCCTGATGCCACAGTCGCTGCTGATCCAGGGCCAACCTGGACGTCCGTGGCGGTCGTGACCACGGCGCCTGCGGTTCAGCCCGCGGATACCCCTATATCAACTTCCCGCCCGACATCATCTGATCCAACTCCCAGCACCCCGGCCGTCGCACCGACACACACGCAACCCACATGGACAGCCGTACCCGACTCGACGTTGCCCTTGGAAGCCGAGCCTACTCTGACCCCCCAGCCGGAGCCCACGCGACCTCCCTTGCTTGAGGCCAAGATAGCATTTTCTGCCCAAAGGCCGGATTCGGAACCGGACATCTATATCATGGCTCCCAACGGCACAGGAGCTGTACAGCTGACCTTCGACCCAGGATACGATTCCGGCCCGGACTGGTCGCCCGATGGCCGCTACCTCGCGTTCCACTCTAATCGCAGTGGCAACTATGACCTGTATGTCATGTCGCGTGAAGGTGAACAGGTGTCGCTGGAACGACTGACAACGAGTCCGGCCAATGACTACGACGCGTCTTGGTCCCCCGACGGCACCCAGATCGTGTTCATGTCGGACCGGACCGGAAATCGCGAGATATTTGTTATGGCCAGGAGTGGCACGGACGTACGCCAACTGACCAATACGGCCAGTAGCGACTGCTCGCCTGGCTGCGAAAGACAGCCGGCCTGGTCGCCGTCAGGGCAGGTCATTGTCTTTGAGTCACGCCGATCAGACGGGACACAACTCTACGCCATGACGCCCAGTGGTCAGAATCAGCGTCCCGTCACTACCTCTCAAGGCAACAACACGAGCCCTGAGTGGTCCCCGGAGGGACTGATTGCCTTTGCCTCAACGCGAGATCCGGGCAACAGAGAGAATAGGTGGCCCGAGATCTATACCACCGATCTGTCGGGTGGCAATCTCGTGCGACTGACCTCCAACACGGCCGATGACGACGCGCCAGATTGGTCGCCCGATGGCCGCCGGATCGTATTCGCCTCGAAACGCGACTCGTGTCCCAACCAGCGTGACGACGATGGTTGTGATTGGAATCTCTATGTGATGCGCCCCAATGGCTCCGAGGTGCAGCGGCTGGCCAACACACCCAACCTGAGCGAGTTCAATCCGGCTTGGTGGGGACCATGACCGGACGAGACGGGCTGGCCCGGCACCCCGGGAAATGTTCTGCCTTGCGGCTCCATCCTGGGGAGGTCCTGCTCAACGGCTGCACATTCGCTTCGCTTCCTTCGGCTCCACTCTTCCGGATAACGAAAGATGACGGCATACTCGGTCAGGCCTTCAACCACTTGCTGCAGATGGCCGAAATCGGGGTCGATTGCCATAGATAGCTCCACCAGAACGTCTACGTCACGTGTGCGCGGCGGTACCTGTCCCCAGGCAAGTAGGAACGACTTGAGGTACTTTTCAGCAGACTGCTGGCAGAAAAAGCCCGTTTGGTCCGGTAGAGGGGGGTCACCCTCGACCAAGCGGTAGGCAGTGGCCAGATCGGCCTCGGCTCTTCGAACCCAGTCCTAGACCTCAGGACTGACGTTCATAAAGTACCCTGCCCGTTCCAGGATTTGGCGAAGGAAAAAGCTCCCGCGTTCGAGCCTGTCCTCCATCTTCTCTGGAGTCTTGACCAGCACGTCCATCGATACAAAACGCGGCCGGCAAGCCCTCTTCACCTCGATTGCACGTTGGATCGGTGGTCGGTTTGTATCCATCACTACCAACAGATCAACATCGCTGTCCGTGCGCGAAGAGCCCGTGGCACGTGAACCAAAAAGCACGATCCTTTCAGGATCAAAGCGTTCCACGATTCTGCGCGTGATCTCTCTTAGAAGAGTGTCGGTCACCGTAACTGGATAGTTGTCTGTCATTCGTTTTACCCCAGTCTTGCATTGTCCAGAAGCGCAAGGCTATTGTAGCACCGATGCCCGTGATGGACATGCCTACCTTCAATAACCTGCAACTATCTATCTTTTGCGCCGCTGTCTCGCTTCTGGTACCTTCAACCGCGCAGTCAGGCGAAGGGGCTCTGTACGTTGTATCCGTGAGTAGGACATTGTGACAGAGCTGGTTTTTGTGTATTGTGACCATGAATACCTGAACTTCCGCGGCGGCAAGTGCAGCAAGAGCGGCAGCGCCTTTGTCGACGTGCCCTACTGAATCTGGGACGAGGTCAACGAATAGGACACGAATAAACGAATAGGAGCGCGCGCCATTCGTTCATTCGTTGCGCCGCAGGCATTCGTTGACAGTCCTCGCCCGCGCCTCTTCTCCTTCTTCTTGTAAAAGAGTATAGATCTCTTCTTCCAGTCTTCCTTCTTTTTCTTTATCTTGTACGCCTGCCATTGGTCCCCGGGGATCAAGGGCTTGTCCCCGGGGACCAATGGCTTGTCCCCGGGAACGCCGCGGACCCGGATAAGGGCTCCCGGACGCGCGGTGGACCAGGCGCTTGGGACAAAAAAAAGGCCGGTTGCCCGGCCCCTGGCGACGATCCCCCAGACTCTACAGTCGCGCCGCGGTTCCCCTGCTCATTGATCGCCGGGGATCAACGGGTTGGGCTTCGGGGGTGCTCATTGATCGCCGGGGATCAACGGGTTGGCTCTCACGGCTGCTCATTGATCGCCGGCGATCAACGGGTTGGCCATCACGGCTGCTCATTGATCGCCGGGGATCAACGGGTTGGCCTTCGCGGGTGCTCATTGATCCCCGGGGACCAACGGGTTGGCCTTCGCGGGTGCTCATTGATCGCCGGGGATCAACGGGGCTGTCCTCGCGCGTGCTCATCGGCACTCCTCCCACCGTCGTTCCATCTCCTTTGCCGGCGTCGTCGTCTCGTGCATCGTCCTCGCCTCTGTCACCGATGTGCTGCGTCGGGCTCGCCGGACGGCACCGGTGAGCCGGGACCAGTATAGCACAAATTTTCTACCCTGTCGAGCCTTTTTCGGGTTGGTGGAAGAATTTAACATTGAGGGCGCCTGATTTGTCGGCCAAGGTGTTCGTTGACAGGCCCTGCGCGCGCCATCCCCTTATTCCTTAGGCACAGGCACTCGTTGACAGTCCCGGGGCGCGCCATTCGCTTTCGTTTTGCCGCAGGCATTCGTTGACCGCCTTGCTCCAGCCACCTAGCGAGTCATCGCTCTCGACACGACCCCCGGCCTCCTCCCTTAGTATTATATGAATTTCCGAAATTCATTTCGGATAAGGCTTGACAGAGCGCAAAAACCGTGGTATGATAGGGGAACTATGAACACGTGGGCAGAGAGCCGGGAAAGGAAGTACAACATGCGCGCGCCGGAGATTGCCGGCGGCAGCGAGCGGACCGGCCTGGACGGCAACCACGGCCGGCTGCACGAAAAGGCGCTGCGCGTGGCGGCCCTGCTGGCCAGCGCGGAGAACGGCGGCCGGGTCGAGCTGCGCCACTGGGCCCGGGCCCAGGAAATGGCCGAGCGCTGGCGGCTGTACGCCCACCGCCTCTACCGGCAGGTGACCGGCCTGCAGGTCTCGCGCCAGGCCGAGATCGAGGAGAAGCTGGTCGAAGCCGTCCGGCGCTGGCAGGGCACGGATAGGTACTCCGACGGCCTGACCGCCGCCGACATCGCCCGCTTTGTCTGGGGCCTGGGAGCCGTCGAAGTGAAGCACTATGCCGATGGGCTCGTGGCGTCCCGGGTGCTGGAACGACACAAGCCGGGTCGGGCCGAGCGTTACTTCGTGCCGCGTCCCGACCCGGAGGGCGAAACCGGAGAGGCGGAGAGGAATAGATGCGTAGAGGTGGGCGCAGAACATCTACGCTCCGCACAGCGGGTAGGGGAAAAAGAAGAAGAATAGAGGAATAATAATACTCTCTCTTTATCTATTATCTCTATTCCTCTACTTAAATGGAGAGATGGGATCATGGTCTGGAAAGTGATCTGTCGCACCCGCCGGCCCAAGGTGACGATCCGCTACAAGGACCCAGCCGGGCCGGCTGCGACACGGGCCAGCGGCGCGGAGCCGCCTGCGCCCCCTGACCCCCCGGCGGCCGGTGGCCGGCCGGCGATGCCGGCGTGGCACGGCCGGCGGATCAAGATCGAAGACCTGCCCGCCGTTGCCGCCCGGTGGGGCCTGGTGGCGGTGCGCGGTGAGTGGCCCGCGGGTGAGCCGTGCCCCAGGCTGTTCCTGGTGGAGACACGGCCATGACCGTCGACGACGAGCTGCAGCGCCGGCAGGACGACCTGGCGCGGGCCGAGCTACGCCGCATCTTTTCCCAGGGCAAACCGCCGAGCAACACGCCCCTGGAAGCCTTCGGCCCCTGGGCCGCGTACCTGGCCCCCTTGCGCCAGGCCTTTGTCGAACGCGGCCTGCGGGCGGCCCAGGAGGTTTGCCTGGCCTTGATCCGCCTGCACCCGCCCCTCGGCCTGCTCCTCGCCGAAGCCTGGCAGCCAGACCCGGTCGCCCCCGCTCCCCGGCTCCGGCCGCGGCCCAAAGCCGGCAAGGTCGTCAGGGGCCCCAACGACGGCCGCCTCGTCCCCTACCTTCTGGCCGGTCCGGTACTACCCCCAAATAGCCGCCAAACAACCTGTCCCGGCCAAATAACCGTATCGCCAGGATTCTGCCCAAACTGGGCTTTGAATGGCACCGCACAGGACAGACACGAGGTGCTGCCATAGTCTGCAAGACAGACCGGCGGAGCCAATAGCTCGGATCCCGCCGGCCTGCCTATGCTCGCTCTGCCTACTTGTTGCTCAACCTACCGAGGTAGATCCCGGACGACGATCTGATACTCCCCGGCATTATCACCTACATACGAATCGCCCACCGCAAAGGTTAGAGGCCCTTCCGGCGCATCGATCTGGAAGACATAGACGTGATCGGGGTTGTATGGGGGAATCGGGTCCACGAAGACATCGACCGGACCGCCGTTGATCCACAAAGTCCAGTTGAACCACTCCGTGGGGTGCCAGGGCTCCACAGGGTTGCCGTCCCAATCGGTAAAAATGTAGAACGCGTCGCCCCAGGAGGTGCCAGATGCCTGCCCGGTACCCCTGACCTTGACCAGAACCCGGCCGCTGTACGAATTCACCGTCTGCACGCCTACATCCCCGAATACGAACGGAACGGTGAGCGCTTCGTTGGTCCTACCGCCCGCTGCCTTGCCTGCCATCGTGGTCACCGGCAGGCCCAGAATCGCCACGATCACAAGGAACATCACGAACGTTTGCCTCTTCATGGTAAGCGATCTCCTTTCTTGCCAAGAGATTGTCGAAGAATCGAAAGGCGAGGCAGCGCATCTCCGATGTAACCACCCCCTTACTCAAGTAAAAAAGGAGCCGGGGAGAGGCCATTGGCGCTTGCCAGGGCTACCTTCGGCGCTTCTTGGAGTCCGCGACGAATTACGCCGCCGGTCGATCCACGCCTGGAAACCCGCCTCTTCTCACCGGTGCTGTGCCGGGTTCCGCAGCCTGGCCAGGAGCGCAATGGCATCGTCGTACGGCTTGGCCCGCACACTCCGCTCGGCCATCGGCCCTGCATGTGATTGTTGCCCGTCCGACAGAGCTGTCGAACTGCGGCCGGTGAGAGGGAGGTAGATCCTGTACACGGCCAGTACCTCCACGTAGCCGGCCCGCACTTCTGTATCCGCCCCTCCGGGTCCGCTCACGGCAAGCGAGACCGTGTACACACCTGCCTCACTGTAGGTGTGAGCCGGGTCGCCGCAACTGCTGCTCGTCGCGCCGTCGCCAAACGCCCACGCACAGGTGTCATAGTCACCGCCGGATTGGTTGGTGAACGATACCACAAGGGGTGCGATGCCGCTGGTCGGACTGCCCACAAAGCCGGCGATCACCGGTTCATAGCCGGTAATATAGTCCGTCCGGGTGAGTGTGTCTGTTCCCCCGGGGCCGCCGAGGGTCAGAGCCACGGTATAGACCCCGGCGGACGTGTAAGTATGCGTTGCGTTGTCGCAACCGCTGCTCGAACCGCCGTCGCCAAAGGTCCAGGTACAGGTGTCATAGTCGCCGCTCGATTGATTCCTGAACGAGACCAGAAGGGGCAGCGGGCCGCTGAGGGGGCTGCCCACGAACTGGGCGTCTACCGGTTCGTACACCGCGATATAGCCCGGCCGCGTCAGCAAGTCGCTGCCGCCCGGTCCCTCGATCGCCAGCGAGACGGTGTAGACGGCAGGCACTGTATAAATGTGCAGCGGGCTCGGCAGCGTGCTGGTGTGGCCGTCGCCGAAGGACCACAGCCAGCCTGTGACTTCGCCCTGCGATTCGTCGGCGAATTGCACCGTCAATGGCGCGCAACCGCCCAGCGGGTTGGCAGAGAATCTGGCCTCGGTCGCCAGCTCGCCATAGGAAACGACCAGCTCTGCCACTTCCTGGCCATTCCCGTACCGTTCGTAGGCAAACACGCGGCGCTGGGTATTCGGCGGGTTTGTGGGCCCGGCGTTCTTGGTGATGACGACCAGGGAGTTCCCGCTATTCCAGTCGGCCCGATCCACCACCTCTTGGATGATGGCCGACAGGTCCGGGGTGCGCCTTCTCGACCCCATTTGCCAGACGTCGCTTGACGGGATGGGCCAAACCGTGGACGCGCTGGTCAAGGGCCGGCTGGTGGGTCGTGACTCAATGCCAAAGGTTTCGGCATCGGCCGCGGCCTCGCCAAAGAGGACGACGGTCAGGGCGTTGCTGTAGTCCCCGTCTACCGTAAACTCCAGGTACGCACTGCGGATCATGGCGTGGGGCGGAATAGAGACTTCTGTAAAGCGAAAGCCGCTCGTCAGGTTCTGCCCGCTGGTGCACTTGCCGAAATAGACCTCGTTGTGGGCGGTCGAGTAGTAGCAGTCGGGGTTCGGCCCGGCATCATCACTGCCCTCAACGATGGAAAAACGTTTGGTGACCAGATGTGTCGACGTAACTTCGCTCGTGAAGGAACCGGCGACGCTTCCTCCGCTGAACGTGGCCGTGACCGCGACGGTTACCTGCCCGGCCGACGCCCAGGTAAAACTGGCCGTGTCCGCAAAGCTGCCTGTCACGTGCTTGACCGGCTGCTGCCCGGTTGCACTCCACCAGAACGTGATCGGTGGCGTGCCCGTCACGGTGGCCAGAGTCGCCGTGAACGCCTGGGGCACATTGATCTCTGCCAGTGCAGGGCCAACGATCGATAGACTGGTCGGCGCACATCCTGACGGCGGATCGTTCGCCAGGGCGGGCACGGCGAAATAGTTCCACCAGTTGTTGGCAACCGTGTCCGGGCCACACGCGGGGTTGGCAGGCAGGTGGCCGTGCCACCAGCCCATGTAGGTCGTGTGGTCGCAATCCCAGGCCGAACAGCCAACGGGCTGAGCCGTGTCCTGTGGATCACCCAGGTTGGGATAGTTGGCAAAGTCGTCACAGGTGCACGGCACCGTCGAGGTGTTCGAGTAGTCATAGTCGCTTTGCCCATTGGGCGGGTAGTGGCCGCTCCCGCAGCCGCTATACCAGTAGTCCGGTGACTGCGCGAGGACCAGGCCGAACCGGTCCCAGTTGTGCAGCGTGCGGTTCTGCTCCCAACTGCCATACACCCGCGTCATCGTCGATTCCGTTCGGTGGCTAAAGTTGTGAGTGGCGCAATCGAGGTCCCGTTCGTAGCTCGGCCCCATGATGGGCATCAACCGCTGACACGTGTTCTCGTCCGGCACAGGCGGCGAGTTATACCAGAAGGCGCCGGGGCCGGCAAGTGTAGATTCCCACATACCAAAGTAGGGGGCGCCGTACAGCCACAAGTCGTCGATCTCGCCCTGGTTGAGCTTGCCGCATGGATCAAGCTGGGGATCGTTCAGGATCGCGTTGTAGTCGATGGCGCTGGGTTCGTGTGGTGGGAGCTCGCCCCCTAGTACGGCCAGGTACTCCTCTTCGGTATAGCGGAAGCCATCGACCGTGACCGGCCACTCATCCGTGATCACGGTCGTGGCAACGACCTCGTACTGCACGTAGCCATTGCTCGCACTGGCAAACAGGTCGACGGTGCCTTGCGTCAGGTACGCGTGGTCAAACCAACCCATATACTCGTGCAGCAGCTGGCCATTGCTGAGCATTGGATCGTACACCACGACATAGACGCGGCGGAGAATGCCCGCGTCCTCACGAGCAGCGGTCGCGCGCGTCGGCTGTGGACTCTGGTCCGGGGGCCCGTTGAGCACAAGGCGGTCTCCGCTGGTGGGGAATTCAAGGGTCACGCGGCCCAGCTTCGGCTTGGCGCGCTGCTCCAGTAGCGGATAGAGCCGCCCGGCGATCTCCTGCTGCTCGCCCTTGCCGATGGGCAGCTGGCTCTTGACCGCGATTGTGAGGTCGACCGCGTAGGCCTCGAAGGCGCCACACGAATCGGTTTCGCCGAACTGCCGCGCCTTGACCGTCGTGGACAGCCCAAGGCCTGCCAGGTCCTTCTGGATGGCTGCCGCCAGCGCGGGCTGGAACGAGCCATACGTCCAAGTCCAGCCCGTACCGGGGTAGCACGGCGCCGCGAGTGAGACAGGGATAGGAGTCGCCGCGGGGTTGATTCCTGCGACACCCAAGCCGGCGCTCTCGGCCGCACCCGTGGGAGGCGAAACTCCCTGCGCGCCAGGGACGGAGACGGCAACCAGTGCCTGTGCCTGGTAGGTGTTCATGCCCACAGAAGAGATCAACACCAGGCCCAGCAGGCCCGCTCTGATCGTGTGGGCCGCGCCCTGAGCCCAGAGGGAGAAAGAGGCGGGTTTCCGCATCGCGACCTCCTTGCGATGTGTTCGCAGCACCCTTGCGACCCGGTTGGCTAGTCCAGTTCCGGTGCAGGTTCGGCTACTTGGGCTCTTCGTGTGAGACTGCAGAGGAACTGAGGAACGTCTATGTGAAATGTATTTTACCACATGGGGGTTGGAATGTCAAGCGGTGTTTCATAGCC
>JBFYTF010000272.1:0-28221 GCA_041300865.1 Anaerolineae bacterium | reverse complement strand
GCCGCATTTCGATCAGCCACCAGAATGCGCATGGTCTATCCTCTCGGGTATGGCGGCAGGTCTCCAGGAGTGCCGGCCCGGCAACTGGTCCACTGGCACCGGTTGTTCGCAGGTTGCATAGAGCAGCGCCTCATCCTCCACGGCGAGACGGGTCACTCGCGTTGTCTCGCGAGCGACGGTCAAGGCAATCGATTTACCACAGGGGTCGCCCGCGCACTCGCTCTGAGAGTCCGCGGGGATCTCGTGGGGTCAAATGCCTCCGCCTTGGCACCATTATAAACGAAAGACCCTCTCTTTGCACCAGGCAAAGGGAGGGTCCTGACGGGCAGTTTGGCCTAGCCGAATGGACGGCGCCTTTCCTGGCCCACTGGGTCAGCTTCCTTCCGCGTGAGATGCTGCCTTGGACTGGCTGGCAATGAGCTTGTTCTCCAAAGCAGCGCGATGCTGCAACTCTGGGTACAAAAGGGTGCAGAATGGCTTGGCTACCTTGCGACATACACTGGCCTTGACACCTGTCGCGTGGCGGGTGTATAATCACCTGGAAGCATCCAGATGGTCACCAAAGACCTTCAGCACAACACCGCCTGCGAGTTGTAAGCGGCCTGCGCATTCGGTACCTGTTGCGCGTGGACGCTGTGACAGACACGACCTTCACCAACGAGGACTTGATGACTACGTACAGGGTTGGGACCGAAGAACGCCGGAGCGGACGCAAGACATGCGTGCTCGCCTCCTGCCTGGTGCTGATCCTCCTGGCTGACACGCTGCTGAGCTGTAGTCCCAGCCCGGCTGCTGATGCTCTCTCGACTGGCGCCCTCCCCAGCCGCACCCCAACCCTGGCCGGCGCACCGGCCTCTCTGTCGCCCACTCCACTTGCGAGCCAGACTGCCCTGCCAACGGTCAGGGCGGCTGCTTTACCGAGCAGGGTGCACACCCCGACGCCTACCCCCAGTGCCACGCTGAGGGCAACCCGGCCACCCGCGGCCACATCCTCGGCAACGCCTTTGCCTACTTCCACCCCGACCTGGACCCCCACCGTAGCCCCGAGTCCGTCCCCGGCTGGGAGCCCGTCCCCCGTGCCGACGACGGTGTTGACCCAGGACGTCGTCACCATCCTGGTCGTTGGCGGGGACCGCGACTATGTGCTGGACATGAACACCGACACCCTCATCGTTGCGGTTGTCGACCGCAACACGAAACAGGTCTCTCTTCTGTCCATCCCCCGCGATCTGTGGGTCTACATCCCCACCTATGGTTGGGGCCGGATCAACATCGCCCACCGGATTGGACAGCGAGGCAAATACCCGGACGGGCGGGGACCCGGCCTGTTAATGCGGACCATCGAAGAGAACCTGGGGATCCCGATCGATCACTGGGTGCGGATCGGGTACGAGGGCTTTGCCCGCGCCGTCGACGAGCTAGGCGGTGTCGACGTGGTCGTGGCATGCCCGGTCAACCTCCGTTACCAGCCGCCCGACGCGGCGGACGAGCAGGAGATGATCCTTTCGCCGGGCCTCCACCACCTGGACGGGACCTCGGCGCTGCGCTACGTGCGCACGCGTCGCGGCGACACGGACTTTGAGCGCGCCCAGCGGCAGCAGCAGTTCCTGAAGGCGGTTTGGTACCAATTCAAGAGTCCAGAGACCGTGCTCAAGATCCCGGGGCTCTGGGCGGCGATGAAGGGCGCCTTTGCGACCGATATGCAGCTGGGCGACGTTCTGGCCCTCGCTCCGGTGGCGTTGGCGCTGGAGCCACGGCGGGTGCGAAGCTTGTCTATTGCCCGCGGCCAGGTACAAGACTGGATCACCCCGCAGGGAGCAGAGGTGTTGCTGCCGATTCCCGAGCGAATCCAGGAGGTGGTCGCCCGGCTCTACGGCGCGTCTCCGACCCCTGACACCTCAGCCGCCGAAGCGGCGCGTGTCCAGGTGCGGAACGGGACCGGGCGCGAGCAGCTTGATTTGATCGCCGCCGACCGGTTGCGCTGGGAAGGATTCGAGATCGTGGACAGCGGGCCGGCCGACCGCACCGATTACGCAACTACGCAAATCATTGTCTTTAGCGACAAGCCCGGAGCACTGGCAGCCATCACCACGCTCCTGAACGTCAAGCCGGAGAACGTGATCCAACAACCCGACCCAGACGTGCCGGCAGACCTGCGCGTGATCTTGGGCCAAGACCTCGATCCGTGCCGCTAGGACTGCCTCCGAGGAAGGGCTGAGCAAGCGTGGGCAAACAGCGCCCAGCCGGGTAGACGGCCGGCGGCGCGCCTAGTAGTGCGGCGGGCTTGGCGCCCGCCGCAAATCCCCGGCAAGCTGGGAAATCCAATCCTGAATGCCCCAGCTTGCCGGAGGTCGTCGCTTTGGGATCAGGGCCGTCCGCGACTGATTAGTATGTGCCGGTGTAGCCGGGGACGCGCTTGCGGAAGCCGCCGCCCGCGTACCAGGCGATGTCAGACAGAAGGGCCAGACCGATCCAGAGCCAGTCCCAGCCCATGACCCCGGCCGGAAAGACGAGGATGTACATCAGCGTCGTCCACGGCAGGAAGATGAGGCCCAACAGTGGCCAGAGCCAGGAGCCGTCGAATGCGCGGTTCCAGAGCCCGGGATTGAACAGCCACCAGATCGCACCGCCAACACGCGGGCCCAACAGCAACAGGATTGTGAAAAAACAGCACATGGTATCCCTCTCTTGTCAAGTATTGACTGCCTGGAATGCGGCACGCATGTTGCCCTTCTTCCATTACGGCGCCTGTGCCGCGCAGAAGGCCCCGGCATGGATCCCGCCTCATGATCCTATCCTCCACCTCCTCCATTCACGTGCGCTCAACCTGGCGCGGGCAATGGCGCCCTGCAAACCGGCAACCAACCCGCGTTGCCTGTGCTAAGAGCCGTACTCTTCCTCGGCCAACGCCTTGCGCAGGCGCCGTTCCCTTTCGGGTTCCAGCGAGGTGCTCAAGATCTTGGCTCGGAGCGGCCGCAGCTTGATCTCCACCTGGTCCGCGTCTGCCTGCTTGACGAGCAAGAAGAGCGCCGACCGTTGGGGCTGCACCCAGGCGCTGACGCCTTCGATAAAGTCATCGTCGAGGCCGTATGCCTTGTCTTTCTTTTTGCCCTTGAGGACGCCCGCGGTCAGGCCGGCCACGAGGCCGAGGATAGGCCCGCCCAACAAGGCACCGGCCACCAACCCTGCACCTCCGCCGCGCACCGCAAACTTGCCCTTCTCGGAGCGATGGGTCTCCTGGATCTTGACCCTTCCATCGGGCCCCGCGGAAGCGATGACAGCATCCTCAATCTCGATGATGCCCTCTTCTTGCCACTTGCCGATGTCGTTCAGCATGGCCTCCGCACCATACTGATCCTCAAATCCTAACGCGATGACGTTGTTTGCCATTTGCTGCTCCTCCTGCCCTGAGCTACTCAGATGAGCCTTTCTTCCCTACCTTGTCGGCCCAAGCACGCAGTCCGACAAAGACCCCCAATGCGGCAATCGGCAGAGCGATCGCTGCGCCATATTCTAGCAGATTCTCGGCCTTGCCTGCAAATACGGCACCCATAAAGTTCACCGCCAAGACGACCACAGTCACGCCGATCAGATTGGTCTCAAGCTGCTCCGTGTCCTCGATCTTGAGCCAGCTCGCGAAACTTATCTCGTGGATAAAGAGCTGGTACAAACCCACGGCGGTAATATAGAGCACCGTGCCGACCAGGAACGTGTGCACGTACTCCACAACCTCGAAGATGATGAACTCCTGAGTCAGTTCGGCGCCTGCCTCGCGGAGGCGAAGCACACTGAGAAGGACGTCGACCAACAGCCTGATCAAGCCGGCGCCGCCCAGAACAAACAAGAAAGCGGCGGCCGTTGCCAGGCCAAAGATCGGCACAAGGATCACGTAGCGAGTTGCACTCAGGAATCGTGGCATGCGGTTAATCTCTTTTGAGCAAGCAGCCTAACCGGCCTGCAGCGCTACAGGCCCAAGAGTTGCTTTTTCTTGGCCTGGAACTCTTCCTCGGTGATGATACCCGCGTCCTTGAGGCCGGCCAGTTGTCTCAGCTCCTCGATGTAGTCGGGCTGGCCGGACGGCTTGTGCGCGGCCGGTTGTGAGGGCGGACCGGATGGCGCCGGGCCGTCGGCAGCCTCGGCCTCAATGGCGGCCATGTCGGCCTGGGTCAGTTCTTGCTCCTCGATGCCCAGGTCGTCCATCGCCTGCTCTAGCTCTGCCTGCGTCAAGTCCTCCGGTGGCCGGCCCGTGTGCTGCTGTATCTGCTGGGCCTGCGACTGGCCGAGCTTGTACGCCGCGCCTCCGACCAGCAACAGGGCCGCGCCTCCGACCAAGATCCGCCTGCGGCGGTAACGCCGGCCCATCGGCAAGATCATCCTACGGCGCATCACCCGGCGCGCGGCACGCCTCCCGGCACGCCGGCCAACGGCTCTTCCTCTCATCCGTCTACCTCCTCAGTCTGGCCCTCATTGTCAAGGTTGGTGTCAACCCGCGCTGTGCGACCCTGTTCTGGGATCCCCAGGTGATCGTGTAACCGGCAGAAGGTGGAATTGGGCAAAGCCGGGTTTTTGCACTGCTGGTTGGCACGCGTCATAGCCTGACAACGATCAGTGGTTCGTTTGTCTGTTCTGCCATTGTCAAGGACCGCATCCATTGAGGCCAGCGTCCTGTCGAGGGTGGCCAGCATGCCCTTCACAGTTGCCGGTTCCGGCCGCCCGGCCGCTATATCCAGCAACGCCTTGACCTCTTGCTCGAAGCCGGCTACCATGGCCTCGGGGTCGGGGACGAGCTCTTGATCGACCAAAACCCCCAGGCGCACCTGCCCGGCATAGCTCAGGATGCTGACCCCTAGCCCCACACCACCCGACTGCGGCACCCAGAAAATGAGTGACTCGAGGCGCGAGCCCGCCAGGTAGATCGGCTGGCCAGGGCCAGCGACGTTGGTGATCAAGGCAGTGGCCTTGCTGCCGAGGATGCTGAACAGCGCATCCTGCAGCTCACGCGGGGCTGCGCCCAGGATCTGAAGAAGCCCCTTGGTGACCATTGGTTCCAGGGAGGCCTTGATGCCATGCATGCCACGCCTGACCGTTGCCAGGCTCGCCAGTGGATCTGACTCGTCCGTGGGTAGGGGGAGAAAGACGATGCCGATGTCGTTGTTCAGCTTGGGCTCCGCTCGCGCGGAGCGCATATTCACGGGCACGGCCGCGCGCAGACCGGAACCACTCAGGACGACACCGCGGTCCAGCAGGTAGCGGCGCAGGGCGCCGGTCAAGGCCGTAATCAGAACATCGTTGACCGTCCCTCCCAACCGGCGGCCGATGAGCTTGACGTCCGGCAGCGGTATCAGCACCGACCAGGCTGCGACTTTATGTCCGGTCATCTTGCCCCTGAGCGGTGTCTGCGGCTCCGCGTCGTAGAGCAACAAGCTCCCCAGCGTCGCGGCTGCTGTGCCGCCTACGGACAGCAGGTCAGCCGCCCGGGAGCGCACCTTACGCGCCGTCCTGCGAGGGCGCAGCAGCGACCGTCCGCCCCGCACCAGCCATCTGCCGGCACGAGCTCCGGTCCCGAGGCGGGATCTTGGCTTGGCTGCAGCCTGCCCGGCCTGCGCTGCGACAGAGCCCGGCCCGTCCAAGGGTTGTAGCTCTGCAGCCGGGCCCGCGCCGTCTGGCTGTAGCTCCGCGAGCGACAGAAGAGCGAGCACCAGAGCGACGCCGTCGGCGATAGCGTGATGCAACCGGCAAATGAGGGCTGAGCCTGGACCATACTGCTCTACCAGGTGGAACTGCCACAGGGGACGGCTGAAATCGAGCTGCGTGCCGGCCAGCTGGCTGACAAAGGTCTGGAGGGCGGCCTGATCCCCGGGTGCCGGCAGCGTGGCTTGCTGCAGGTGGTAGTTCAGGTCAACTTCTGGAGCCTCCTGCCAGTAGAAGCGGCTCGGAAACTGAGGGTCCTGGACGACTCGCTGCCGGAAGCGCTCGATGCCCAGCAAACCAGCCTCGATGAGCTCGACCAATCGAGCGCGGTCAAGAGGCGAGGCGAACATGAGCACTCCCGTCACAGTGAGCGGATTCGTGGGATGCTCCGCCCGCCACAAGACATTGTCAATCGAGGCAACGCGCTCTCTATTCACCCTTAGATTTCCCCTCCGCAGCTATGAACCCGAACCTTTGGCGTAACTCTCTTTGTCAAAAGCATAGTTCCGGCTCGTGTGCGACTGGACCACGGCACCTGCGACAATCAAGACCAGCCAGACAAGCCCCCAGAACCATGAGCCCTGCAATACCGACTGAAACATATTGATGACGGCCACGCTGATCAAGATCAGCCCAGGCTCAAAGCCCAGAGCGCTCATCAGTCCGGAACCGCGTGCCGCATCGAAAGCCGCAGCAATAATGACAACACTGACGGTGTAGAACAGGTACGAACGTCGGAAGCGTTTCGAACACGGTGTTTGTTCCTTATCCGCCGGCGAAGAAAGACACAAGAGCCTCGCTCACATAGGGGCCAAGGGTCAAGATCGTTGACAGCAGCGCGGTGGGCATGGTGAGCGCCAGCAGAACCCAGAGGGCGACCCACACCCAGGCCGGCCCCCGATCGGCCGGCACGAGCTTGACCTTACTCACGTCGGAGAACTCTTCCTCGTCCGAAACCACGTAAGTGCTGGCGATTTTGTCGTGCCATCCCTGGCGCTTGCTGTCGAGGGCCGCCCAGAGGAAGCCGATGGACAGCGCCAACCCATTCAGGATGTAGCCAAGGTAGCGCAACAGGGCCTTGCCTCCTGACGGTGGTTGGCCGTCCTTGCCCACGACCTTGATTCCGACCACGATCTTGCCCAGAGTCTGGCCCGACTTGGACCAGGAGGCCGTGAAGTAGACGACGGAAAAGATCAGCCCAGACAGGATCACCAGCCAGTCGAGCCGGGGCGGCCACTCCGGGCTGAAAATTGTCAGCAGCAGGCCGGCAACAGCCACGGCCATGCCCAGGATGATTCCGAGGAACCAGACGAGCATCTCATCGATGACCAATGCCGCCGCCCGTGGGCCAAAACCAACGACCGGAACACTCCTGACATCGGCCCTGTTTGCATCAGGTGCAGACATTCATACACTCCTTCTTCTCGCGGCCTCCGGCCGCTCCGGCGCGCCGGGTCGACCAATGGTGTGGAGCGTCAGCGCAAGAGCTTGGCGCTGACGCTCCAACGCGATGGCTGCCTCGCCGGAGACGCGGCCCCAGGCATGCTCCCTACTCAAACAGAGACCACCTGTCCTTGATCAGGTATCCAAGGATGACCAGTGGCATAATGTCGTGAAAGACGATCAACTGGGAGCCGGTGAGCATTAATCCCACGACGATGCTGGCCACCACGGAAACAGCGTAGAGCTGCAACCCCCACTTTTTCCACTTCCAAATGGCATAGACGGCCACGATGTCGGCGACCGTCAGGCCAAACAGGAGGATCCAAATCCACGCCGGAGACGGCTCGTTTTGATCCGCTCTCAGGTAGAGGATCAAGACGGAGTAAAGTATGCTCTGCAGCGCGATAAAGATCAACAAGGCCTTTAACCAGACCCCGTGCTCCTTCTTCTTGGTAATGACTTTCTTGCTGCGACTCATCAGATCTTGAGTCTCCTTTTAGACGAAGGATGTAGTTTGGATGCTTGGCGGCGGGTCTCAGGCCGGCGAATCCGCCGTATCCTCTATCACTTCTGCCACCCCGTGCAGTGCTTCGGCCGTGCCGATGTCCGCGGCCCCCTCGACCATCTCCATGACACCTGCCGCTCCCAGCTCAGCACTCGCGTCCGCCATCGCCTCGGCAATCGCCACCTCGACGATGCCCTGAGCCATCAGCTCGGCGCCTGCCTCCGCCAGCTCGTCGCTCCGGACTGCCGCCACCCCTGCCAGAGTTACCCGCGCCAGGCCTTCGCCCACCTCACCGGCTCCCAGGCCCTGGATGTTCGTGCCCGTCTCGGCCAGAGCCTGGGCCAATGCCCGCTGCGCTCCGAAGCGGACTACCGTCTCCACGGCGATCTCCCGCAAGCTCTGCCCGCGATCCGCCAGGAATGCCGCCAGCACGGGCATCTCCAGCCCGGATACCACGTCACCCACCACCGTCAGCTGGCCCGCAATCGAGGCCAGGTCCATGGCGGCCTGTAGGTCCTTGGCGCTCACGCTGCCGACGATGGCGCTCATGACGTTCAGATCCTGCGAAGCGGCCAATAGCTCCGCGCCTTCCGCCAGGTCCTGCACGCCCGCCTCCGCCACCAGGCGGCTCAGCATCGCCACTCGATCGGACATAACCAATGCATCCGCGCCGCGGGTCACATCGCTGGCGCCCATCGCCAGTGCGGCCGCACCGGCAGCCGCCACGTCCTGGGCGGCAGCCAGGGTTTCCATTCCGGCTTCGACCTGCTGCACACCGGCCTGCCCCGCCACCTCGCTGAGGGCCTCTAGATCTGCGGCCACGCCGCGCATTTCGCGCCGGCTCAAGGTGATGTCCTGGCCCTGCGCCAGAGCGACTCCTGTGTCGGTCTTTTCTTCCTGCGTCATGTCCATCCTCCTGATATATTAATCGACGATCCTAAACGGCTGATCCGGATGCCCGAGGGCCCTGCGGAGCCCGGGCGACGGCAGAGATGGGCCGCTACACCAACACATAACCGTCCGGCAGACGATCCGTACCCGTATTATAGCTTGGCCGGACGCCGGCCGATACCACCACGGAGGTGCAATCCTGGGTGCAGAAAGGTGCAGAACGGCCCATCCCGGGGGGCCACAAGGTGCCACTTTGCCTCTAGTCCTCGTCAGTTTCCTGATGGCGGAACCAGCGCCAGAGCAAACGCAGCACGAGTAACAGCGTCACGACTGTTGCCACGCCATAACCCCAAAAGGCGACGCGGCTGGCAAACTCCCAGGCAGCGCCCTGGGGTTGGCTCATGGCGATGGCGCCGGCGGCGATGGCCGAACCGATGATCACACCCACGAGCATGATGGCGACGACGAGCTGCCGCCCGAGCCGGCTGATCTTGGTCACCTCTTTGGCCAGGCCTGAAGTGTCGACATAGACTTCGAACCGCCCCTTCTGGTACTGGTCGAGCCAGCGCAGCGTTGCATCCGACAGGCTCGGCACACGCTTCAGCGCTTCCCGCGCCGTGAGCATGACCTGTTTCTTGACCTCCGCGACCACCCGCTCGGAGGTCACGGCCTGGACGCCAAGCTCTCTGGCAATCCGTACCCCCTCGTTGGTCAGTCCGCTCTCGGGGTGCAGGGCCGACACGATTGCATCGCCCTGAGTCAGCGCCTTGAGCGCCATGGTCAGGTTGGGGTCCAGGCGGAGGCCGTGCTTACGCAGCAGTTCCAACGCCGTCGACGCCAGCTGGCCGAACGAGGCTTTGCTCCCCATGAACAGAAAACGGCCTGCCTCGCGCTCATAGTCTTTATAGAAGGCCTTGTCGTCGACGCCCTCCCGAAAGGGCACGCTCATGCTCCTCAGAATCTGAGCCTGGCCCGGGATGTCGCCCTGCTGCACAGCCGCGAGCAACTGGATAAAGTTCAGGCGTGACCGGACATCCAGCTCACCCACCATTCCCGTGTCCAGGAGTGTCAGGGCCCCCGTTTCCAGGTTCACCACGATGTTGCCCGGGTGCGGATCGGCGTGGAAGAAGCCGTCGATGAGCAGCATCTTGATGATGGCGGTCAGCACGGCCATGGCCAGGGCCGTGCGATCGAGGTCGCTGGCCTGAATCGCCTTGAGGTTGCTGGCCTTGACCCCCTCGATGTATTCCATCGTCAGGACCTTGGACGTAGACAGTTCGGGATACACCTCCGGAACGTGTACGCCGGGGATCGCCTCGAGATTCGTGCCCAGCCGGTAGGCATTGTATGCCTCGCCGGTATAATCGAGCTCGCGCAGAACGCTTCCGCCGAACTGGTCCAGCATCCCTACCAGGTCTATGGACCGCACATAGGCAGACCGAGCAGTGACGACCTTGGCCGCGTTTTGCATGATGCCAATGTCGGCCTTCATCTGGGTCTGGATCTGGGGTCTCTGCACTTTCACGACCACCGGCGTGCCATCCTGCAGCGTGGCCCGGTGCACTTGCGCGGTGGACGCCGCGGCAAAGGGATCGGGATCAAAAGCAGCGTACACTGCTTCGGGAGGCGCACCAAGCTCGTCGATGATGATCTGGCGCACCTGCTCACGCGGGAAAGGGGGAACCTCGCTCTGCAGTTTCTCTAACTCGACCTGCCAGTCAGCCGGAATGACCGACGACTGGCTGGAAACGATCTGGCCCATCTTGACGTACGTGGGACCCAGATCTTGGAGCATCATGCGCACTTTCACGGGAGGGCTGATCGGCTCCATGTTCTTGGGCAGACGCCAGGCCCAGGCCTGCATGGAGCGGCGAATATCGCCCAACAACCCCAGCCGGTCGAACAAAAAGTCCCAGCCGTAGCGCACAAAGACATTGTACACCTGTTGCAGGCGCAAGCTCTCGCGGGCCATGTCAACGGTAGACGTTGCCATTCTCTACTCCTCGCTTCCCGTATTGTCGAGAACGGAAGCCTCTTGGGCGGTGTTGGCCCGCGCCTCCAAGGGCGTCGTGTCCTCCACAGCACTAGCCGTGAGCACGGGTCCCTCTGAGGCCGAAGATCGTATGCCGCCTTCTGTGCCGGTGGCAGCCGGCTCAGGAACTGAAGGCAGGCCAACCACAGCGAGAGAGGGCACTGGCTCCTCGCTCAGGGCCAACGCGGCGGGGGCAGCCTGGGGGATGGCGCTGGGCAAGCCCTGCGCTCGGCTGCGGATCCGTTGCCGCACAGCGTCGTTCGTCTCCGGCACGATGGGTGCTGTCACACCGAGCAGGCTCTCGAGGAAACTGCTCAGCAACCCTATGATAACGCCTCCGACCAATGCCCAGGGCAGACCGTCCACCACAAACAGGCTTGGGAACAGGATCGACAGGAACCAGAGCAACCCAGCGTTCACGAGCACGACCACCACTCCGTAAGTGACGAAAATGAAGCGCAGGGTCAGAAACTGGACGACAGGTTTGACCAGGGCATTGACGACCCCCAGCACGACGGCCATCCACAGCAGGATGACAAAGCGCCGATCGACAAAGTAGATGTTGGGCACTACACCGGCGGTAACGAGCAGGGCGATGGCGTTGACGAGGATGCGAAGCAACAAGATACGCCAGTCAAAGTTTTGAATGAATCCGAATCTTTTCATACGACGCCCTCCATACGTCTCGCGTGATCCGTGCCGTGCTCTACGACTGGCCGCGGGCAGTGCGATACGAGTAAGGAGACACTGTTCCGAATGAGAACGGGTGTCGAGCGCTGGCCCACTCCAGGGCTGGCAGTCCGGCGATGCACTGGCTTCGCGGACTGCCAGCCCTGGCCCTTGAGTCGGGCTAGTAGGCGACCAGTTGCATCAGCGCCTGGCCCGAAGCATCCCGCAGAGACAGATTGGTGCCCTCGATGGCAAAGCTTCCGATCGAGGGTATCAGCGCCAGGAACGCTGCCTCCTGCTCCATGATACCCTCCGGCGTGGCGCACATCATACTCGTCCCCAGCGGCGACGTCATGCTCAGCTGGCTACCGCTCAGCACGTAGCTGGCCGAGTAGGTGTTGCACCCCGACGAGCCGTTCACCTTGCCATCCGGACTGAACGCCATCGTCAGGGTCGTCCCCGGTACCACCATGCCGATGCCCCCTACTCCCGGACTTGACATGGAGACCACCTGCCAGCGGGTTCCGGCAAGCGGGTTCGGCTCCGCCACCTCCGTGACGTTCACTGCCTGCTGCTGCGTGACCTCCTGTCCGGCGCTGTTCTGCGCCTGCAGGAGGTACGTGTAGCTACCTGCCGTCGCCAGGCAGTCCATCTGCTGGCCCTTGTAGCCCGCGTCGTCGATGATCACGTCCCCGTTCCGCACGATGCGGGTATACGTTGTACCGCCGCCCACACTCCAGGAAATGCCCACGCATTCCCCGGCAGGGATCTGCGCCGGGCTCACACTGAAGGAATAGATCGCCGGATCCTCCGGCAGCGCCGTCGGTACCGGCGTCGCCGTCGCCGGCTCCACCACGTTGATGTTTTGCTGCCCGCGGCTGGTGCCTCCCGGCCCCCTCGCCTCCAGCAGATAGGACATCGTGCCCGCCGCCGCGGGGCAGTCCTGCACGTTGCCACCCGTCGGCGCCGGGTCCCACAACACCTGGCCGTTCGCCGTCAGCCGCACCGTGTCGACGTCGCCCTCCACCGTCCAGCGGATCGTCACGCACTGCCCTCGCGTGATCTGCCCCGCCGGGTCTACCGTGAAGCGCGCGATCAGCGGCGCTTCCGGCGCCGCCTCGACAAAGATCGTGATCTGCCGCACGTCCACCGTGCCGTTCACATACACCACGCGCAGGTAGTACGTCGTCGTCACCGGCGGGCACTCCTGGCTCCTTCCCTCGCCGGCCACACCGTGATCCTGCCAGGCCTGGCCCTCGGCGTAAAAGTACACCTCTTTGACGTTCTGCACCGACCAGCGGAACGTCACGCACTCGCCGGCCTTGATCTGGGTGCGATCGACGGTGAACGAGACGCCGGGCGCCGGCGTCTGTGTCGGCGCCGGGGTGACGGTCGGCGCGGCCGGCACCTGGACGTTGACTTTCAGCCTTTCGCCAAAGGCCGTGCCCCGCGCATTCGTCATCTGCCACACGCCCTGGTAGCTGCCCGGGTTCAGCGGCGCCACCAAGGGCAGCTGGACGTCGTACGTTTCTCCGGCCTTGACCTCGCGGGCCACGGCCACCGGCTGGCCGCCCATCGGGAAGCCGTCGACAAAGACCAGGTTGTAGCCGGTCGTCCAGGCGCAGGTGCCGGTGTTCTTAACCTGCCAGGCCTTGACGAAAGCCTGGCCCGGCTGCAGTGTCGCTTCCTGCGTCAATTGCTTCACGAGCGTCAGCCCGTCGGTGCAGGCCGGTGCGGGAGCGGCCGTGCTCGTCGGCGCCGGTGTGGGCGTCGGCAACACCCGCGGGTCGCCCAAGTAACGCTCCGACAGGCTCGAGATCGTACCGTCGTCGTACAGGGCAGTGATGACCTCGTCGATCCTGCCCTTGAGCGCAGCCGCGCCCTTCGGCAGGGCAATGGCATAGTACTGCTGGTTCACGCCAATGCCGACCACCTTGACTCCACCCTGGTCGACAAAGGCCTGGGCTGCCTGGGCATCCAGGATCACCAACTCGACCCGGCTCGCCAGCAGGTCATTGATGGCGTGTTCGGCCCTTTCATAGGCAAAGAGGTTGTCGGGCGACATCTGACCGGTGTCGATGAACATGGTCTGGATCTGGTTCTTGTACACCGAGTTGCGCTGCACGCCAACCTTGTAGGTGGCGACGTCGGCGATCTCGGCCAGAGTGATGTCCGAGGCTTCCTGTGCCAGGGCCGCCCCTTCGCCCACCAGGTACACGTTGGTAAAGTCCGCGTACACTTCTCGCTCGGACGTGCGGGAGATGGCGGCGATGGCGACGTCGATCTGCCCCTGAAGCAGGGCAGGCCCCAGGCCGTCGAAGGCGATGTCGCGGTACTCAACTTGGACCCCCAGCCGCCGGCCAATCTCGTCCATGAGGGCGATGTCAAAGCCGTCGATCTGGCCTGGCCCGACGTACGACTCGAAGGGCGCGTAGTCGGCCGAAGTGCCGGCGATGATTTTGCCCGCCGCCTGGATCTCGTCCCAGGAGCTGTCCTCGGCCTCCGGGGGGAGCGTCGCCTCGGCCGGTAGCTGCGTGGCCTCTGGCGCGGGGGCATAGGGGACGAAATCCACTACCACGTTCCCCTGGTCATTGAGAAGGTGAAGCTGCTCAGTCTCCAGCTTGAAGCTGCTTGCCGATTGCATGGCGTTCAGGAAGGCCGTCTCCTGGTCCATGATCGGCTGCTCGCACGCCATCATCGTCGACACGGGCAGCCCGATGGTCAGAGACTCGCCATCGACGGTGTAGCCGGCGGAATAGCTGTTGCAGCCGGACGACCCGCTGACGATGCTCTCCTCACCAGCCTCTCCGGCGGTGAAATCGGCGGTCAGCTGCGTGCCCCCGACCGGTGAAGACATCCCGCCGACCTCTGCGGGATTGTAGTAGGACCGCAACTGCCAGCTGGTCCCCGCCAACGGATCAACGGCCGTTTCGTCGCCGCCCCGGTTGATGAGCCACACGGCCCCCAGCGCTAGGACGGCAATGACCACGATGGCGACCAGCGCTCCTACCAGGATCCTGGTCGTCTTTGACGCTTGTGTATCTTCGGTTGACACTTTTGCATTCTCCTTTGCAGCAGAGAGTTGTTGTCCCCTCTTTTAGTCTTCGTGCTCGAACTTCTGTTGACATTCAGACCCCACCCTACGACAGGCGATGCTGTCCTCGGGCATCAATCCCACTCTGGCCAGGGTCTTGACCGGCCGAGTGTTTGTCTGATACAAGTGCACCTCCTCGTGTTAAGCTGAACGTCCGACTTATAGAAAACCTTGCCCGGGTGACGGTCAGGCTTCCAGGGCAAGGGCTGGTCGTACCTGCTCGGCCGCGGCTGCAGCTGCAGGTGCCGGCCGCCGGTGACGGTAAGCCACCCAGATGGCACCCAGGCCCAGGATGGTGACAACCACCTCGACGACCCAACCCAGGACTGGGATACTCCGCAGCAGCAGATAGAGCACCAGTCCCAAGAGCAGGGGCAGGATGGGGCGTTCCAGCGCCCTGGGGGCCAGCCTTTTCAGGATCAGCGTGCCGACCAGGCTGGCGACGATGACTTTGGTCCCGTACGCGAGGGTCAGGGCGAACGCCGCAAACGCCAGGAACAGGGCGGGGTAGCCGATGGCCCACAGGATGAAAGCCAGCCCCCAAAACGACATCGAACCCAGCCATATGCCGGCGATCAGGACGAGTACCGCCAACGCGATACCCACCGCTGCGGCACCGAAGGACAGGACGACGGCCAGCAGTCCGAAGGCGGCTGCCGGCAGGGGTTCGCGGCGCAACGAGCCGGCCGGACCCAGGACGAGCGCCGGACGCAGCCACATGGCCAGGCCGCCTACCAGCAGCAAGATCAGTAGATCGCTGAGGCGCGCCACGAGCCCTTCGGGGATGCCCGCCGCAGGTGCTTCCGACTCGCCCTGTTCCTGCTGCGCCCTGCCAGCGCGTGCGAGACTGGTGGTCATGATCTGATAGCGAGGGGCCGCATAGCCGGCCCCTCGCCCCCCACCCGTGCCGAGCGCCACGACCAGCGGCATGACACCACGCCCGGGCTGCGAACTATCGAGGGACTGCGAGCCGGCGCCCGTCTGGGCATCACCACCAACTTGTCCATCGAAGGTCATCAGCAGAATGAAGCCGCTCAGGGCGCGGCCAACCTGGGAAGAGATCCGGGCCCGGAGGGTAGCCACCCCCAGGTCGCGTTCGACGCGTGACCCAGGCTGGCCGTCCAGCAGAAGCCCGGCAAAGTGCACGTCCTGCACTACCAATGCCGTGTCCCCCAGGTTCAGTGTACGGGCGGCGATGTAGGTGCTGCCGCCCACTTGGCCGTTGAGGTCAACCGTCCGGCCGACGGCGAGCACGCTGCCCGAAACCGAGCCATTGAGGGTAACGGTTGAGCCAATGGCTATCAGGTCGCCGTTGATCGTGCCCTCAATCACAACGTCCGTGCCCGTGGCCAGAACGTCGTCCTCGATCACCTGCTCACGGGACACCTTCTCGCCGACGATAGTCCAACCAGCCTGAGCCGGTTTGGGCATGGCCAGCCATCCGGCTGAGGCTACGACCAGCGCCACCAGGAGACGCAGCCATAGACCGCTGTGCCGACTGCCTATAGTATCGTACTCAAACCACTTTCTCACGAGCGTCCGTCTCCTTTTCTCTGCGGCAGAACTGGCTGGATCCTCCTGTGGCCGACGTTAAGGCATCCCATCGCCGGCCGGGCCTAGCGCACTATTGCGGGCCGGTCAGCAGGCACAAGATTACCCATTCGGGAGCCTGCTTCCGCGCCCTACGCTGGTTTGGCCTTCGAGCCATCCCGCTGCTGTCCGAGGCCGCTCAGGCGGTCGCGGATGGGCGATGCCGCCGCAAGTCCGGCTTCCTCTGGCCGGGAATAGACGACAATGGTGCGAGCCAGCTTGTCGTGGAAGCCCTGGCGCCTGCCGTCCACCAACACCCACAAGAAACCCAGGAACAGAATCCCCGACAGCCAATAACCCAGCCAGCGGAGGATAGCCGACCCCAGCTTCAGTCGCTCTCCATTCGCCTTGACCACCAGCAAGCCCATGATCTTCTTGCCCGGCGTCTGGCCGGCCAGTACCCAGAAGCCGACGTCGTAGATGATGCCAAAGATCGCAGCCCCGGCACCGCCCATGGCCAGCAGCAATTGCTGGGGCAAGCTGCTGATCCCCAACACCTCGCTCAATTGGAAAGTCTGGAGCAGCCTGTCGATAAAGAGGGCGCTCCCTCCGACGATGACGGCAATCATGATCCGGTCTACGACAAAGGCAACCGCCCGCGTGACAAACCCGGCATAGTCGCCGTGACGCAACGCTCGCGACAGGGACTCATCCGCCATCATCCTGTGCTCCTCCTTCCGGGCTCTGGGGCTGGTACATCGTCAGTGGCTTGCCGGCCAAGGGCGACGGCGGCAGCTGCTGCCGTGGCTTGCGCCGCAGCAACCGGCGCACCATCCCTTCGGTCAAATCGTCCGCAGAGACGCTCAACTGCCGGGCGCTACCCACCACGGTGCCTGTCAGGCTAGCACTCTGGCCCATCAGCACGCGCTGGATGGCAGTTGCCAACTCCGGATTCTCTGCCAGGGCCTGGATCGCCTCTTCCACCAACTCTTCCAGTGTCTCATCGGCCAACTTTCGTGAGGCTACTACCTCGCGCCGCCCCTCCTGGATGGCCGACTGACCTTCTATCACCAGGCCCCACATCCGCCGTTCCACGGGCTCGCGAAAAGGCCGCGCCAAGCGGTTGTCCGTCACGCTGCTCAGGGTCCCCAGGGCCCAGCCCGCCGCGTTCATGGACATGCGGAGGCCCCGCTTCACCGTCCGCGACAGCCTTCTTTGTCCCCGCATGAGCATCCCGACGGTCAGGTAGCCCAGCACCTCGGTCATCGTTTCGTCGCCCGGGATGACGTCACCGGTGGCCAGCTCACCGCTGGCCTCGATCCGCTGCTGGACAGACCGCAGGCGAAACAGCAGCTCCTCGCCGCCAAACAGCAACAGGCCTACCGCCAAGCGAGACAGGAGCTGCGCGTCCTCAGTATTGGCCCCTGCTTGCTGCCCCTGGCCTGTGTTGGCACCAGCCGCCTCAACCATGACCACCATGCCGTCATTCGTCCCTTCCATCCCAGCCTCCCCTGTGCCTCTGTCCCGATACGCCGCGCTACCAGGAATACAAGACCAGCATCCGACTTTCGTCCCTCTGCCGGCCTGCCAGCCCTGGCAGAGCGCCTCGACGAAAACATGGCCAAGTATTGCCCAAAAGGCCCTCCGCGCCTGGCAAGAGGGCCGCATGGAGCATTATATTGCGTTTGCGCGCAGGCCGATAGCAACGAAGAGGTGCAATTCCGGGTGCAAAAAGGTGTAAAACAGCACTACGCCCTGGCGGTCATCCCCGGCGCCTGCCTTGCCCTCCTTTTTGGGTGCAGCCATCTTGACGAACCTTCGCCCTCCTTGCCGTCTCCGTTCCCATCTTTTGCCTGCTGGTCCGGCCGCCACAGAACCGGTGAACCGTGCCGTACGAGCCGGACGGGCAGTTGAAAACTCCGGCGTTGCCGGTCATCACGGCCGGTGCCGGCCTGGCGCCAGCGGAAAGTGCTGCCTCACGATCAGGCGCCGGCCCCCTTCAGGCGCCGGCGCCTGCGCAGCAAGGTGCCTCCGGCAGCTCTATTCGGACGTTAGGATCAACTCATCGCCCTGCAGCGCGTAGGTCTGCACCAACGGCTGCGTTGGGCAACACTGAGGATCCTCGGAACCCTGCGTGACCATGTCGACGAGGATCTCTCCATTGTCAATCGACACCGTGTTCATCTGGACTCGGTCGCCCAGTTGTGTCCAGGCGGCGTCAACCAGGCCGCCATCGCGGGTGACCACGGCGTGCAGCTCATAGAACGTGCCGCTGCCCCCGCCCGAGCTGGTCAGAATCACGGCCGCCCCGGGCTCCGTGTTCCCAGTGGCCAGGTCCTTCAGCTGGCCGACGGCGACATATTCTGTCATAGAGATAACGATTTCAGACGAGGATCCGGGAGCAGCCGGTGCCCGGTATTCGCCATCCTGCAGCCGCACGACGCCCTCTGGCGTCCACTCGGTCTTGTATTCGGCATTGGCGAGCAGCTCCAAGGCCAGGGCGGACGCCTCCGACCGGGCAGCAAAGACGGCGGCCTTCACCCCCTCGTCGTTCAACAGCACCAGCTCGTCACCCTCGATGGCGTACTCGGTCGCCGTCTCCACGGCAGCAAGAAAGGTCATCTCCTGCTCCATGATCCCTTCAGGCTCGGCGCAGGCCATCCTCGTGCTAACAGCCGGGCCAATCGAGATCTTGCTTCCGTCCACGTCGTAAGGCGCACTGTAAGAGTTGCAGCCCGCAGAACCAGACATGTTGCCGTCGGCGCTAAACACTGCTGTAATATCGCTGCCCGCCAGGGGCGAGGACAGCGCCCCCTTGCCGTTGTTGTAGGAGGTTAGCCCCCACGTTGGACCAACCAGGGGCTTGGGTTCGAGGACCAAGTAGGTGAGCAGCACCTCGCCGCCTTCGGCTGTAATCTGGAGCTGGTCGTCAGCGATCTTGTGGGTGGCTGCGCGGTTGAGGGCGGCCAGGTAATCGGTCTCCTGGGTCGACAGCTCCTCCGGAGAGCAATACATCATGGTCGAGCCGCCGACTTCCACCGTCAGTTTTTGGCCGCTGGCCGTATAGGTGCCCATGTAGCGATTGCAGCCTCCGCTGCCTGCTACCCGCCCTTCTGCAAACAGAGCCGTGACTTCACTGCCGGGCAAAATGTCCACGGGATCGCCCGCAGCGTCGACGTATGAGGCCAGCTTCCACGGTGTCCCTTCCAGGGTCGCCTGCCCGGCGGTCGGCGCCGGATTGCACGCCGCCAGAAGCAGGGTGGATAAGGTCATCAGGGCGATAACAATGCCCAGCTTTGATTTCAAGGTAGATCTCCTCTTTGATGTGATCTGTTCCGAAAGCCTCTGGGCAGCCTCGCTCCTGGCCAGTCCCTCGGTACCCACGCACAGGGCTCAGGACACTGGCAGGTGCGCCAACCAAGCCGGGCGGCAAGCGAGCCCAGGCCGGTGCCTTTTCGGCTCCTGGGACGGTGGTGCCGGACCGGGATAGCCGGTCGCAGACGGACGGACTCCTACTCAGGTCCTCTTGGCAAGAATCCGGCGCAGCTCCTCCTCCGCCTCGGTCGGCAAGGAGGTCTGGTAGAGTGTGCCCTTGTAGGGCCTCAAGGCCGCAACCACCGCGTCCGGATTGGACTCGCGCGACATGACAAAGATGGCCGAGGTGTCGGGCTGAAGGGCTTCGCCAACCTCTTTGACAAACTTCTGATCAACGCCCAGATCGGCCATCTTGCCTACAAGAGCGCCGCCGAGTGCGCCGATGACGATGCCGGCAACGGGAAAAAAGACGCTGGCGATGAGCAGGCCCAGAGCCCCACCGCCGAGAGCGCCTACGGCCACGCCCCGGTCTGTTTCGTTCTTGACGTGGACCTTGCCCTCGGCGTCCTTGACGACTACGGCCGAATCATCCAGGCTAAGCATTCCATGCTTTTCGAGGCTGCGCAGCGACTCGCGCACCTTGCCTGCCTCTTCGGCATTGTCAAACGTGATCACAACTAGATTCGACATCGTTCCTCCTTTGCTGGTTCTTCTCGTCCGCCATGCGATCGATCTGCTAACACGCGCTCATTCGATTATAGTGCGGCTGCGCGACGAGCGCAACCGTCCTGCGGCCAGTTTCCTTCCCGTCCTTTCGGCTAGGCCACAAGGCGCAATGAAGCCGAATGCCTAGCGAGCAGGAGACACCGTCTCAGGTGTGGCTCCCAGCTGGTACGCCCGGAAGAACCGCCACATCTCTTCGGTCGCGTTGATGGCGTCGCTCGTCCTGCCCACGATGGGGAGCGGCACACCATCAGGCCAGGTGTGTCCTCCGTCCTCGATGGTGTACAAGAGCACATCAGCACCCTGGTCACAGTGTGTGTATCGCTTCCCCCGCACATCGCCTTCTGGCGGGAGGCTCTCTGGCTCAGGCGCACACCCGTTGCTCTGTGTCCACCTGGCCGCCCATTCCTCGGCACCCGCAAAACGCAGTGGCGTGGTTAACCTTTCCTGGCTGTGCAATCCGGTGAGAACAGATCTCGCCTCCAATACAGGTTGGCAGGCACCAGTTTGACACCTCCCTGGCTCCATGCTAAAATGGCGGCGCACCCAGGATAGCAATCTGAGCCTCCGTTTGAACTCGCTACACAGGGAGGTAGAGCTGACTCAGGCAACGGAGAACCTGCCAAAGCGCGGCATAGACTGGCTGCACGTGGGCGGTGCCCTCGGTGCGGTCCTCGCCTTTGGTGCTGTGCGGAGCCTGCCCCTCAGCGGTATGACACCCCAGAGTCAGGGGGTGCTGGCTACCCTGGCGGCCGCAGTGATCCTTTGGATCACCGGCCCCCTGCCCATGGGCTTTACCGCCTTGCTGGTGATGGTCGTCCCGTGGGTCCTGGGCTACGTCGAGCCCGAGGTTGCGCTGAGCGGCTTTGCCAGCACCTCCTTCTGGCTCCTCTTCGCTGCTCTGGGCATGGGCTATTGCGTGCAAGCCTCAGGGCTCGCCAAGCGGCTGGCCCTGCTCATCCTCCTGGCCATTGGCCGGCCCACCTACCGGCGCGTGCTGCTCACCGTCTTGTTCACGGCACTGATCTTGTCGTACGTCATCCCGACGGGCCTGGCCAAAATGGCGGTTATGCTGGCTTTGTTCGTGCCCCTCGCGCCGCTGTTCGGCATGGCCGTCAGGAGCAACGTCGGCAAGGGTCTAGTCCTCGCAGTGGCCATGATGGCCAATGCGGGCATCATCCTCATGCCCGCCGGAGGCGTAATCAACGTGCTGAGCTACGGGGCGATGCAGAAAATGGGCATCACCGTGACCTTTGCCCAGTGGGTCATCATTGCCCTGGTCCCCACCTTGCTCTTTGCCGCGGGCATGTACCTGTTTCTTCTGTGGTTCGCCAAACCCGAGGCCCAGGAGACGATTGGCGGGCGGGCCAACATCGTGCAGGAATACAAGGTGCTACCCACGGTGTCGAAGCGCGAGGCCTGGGCGATGGTTGTGACAGGGCTGATCTTGGCCGGATGGATGCTCAACCCCGTGCTGAAACTGGGAATCGCGGAGGTCGGGATGGTTGGCGTCCTGCTCTACCTCGTGCCCGGGATCGGGGTCATTTCGTTCAGCGACTTTGTGCGCAAGGCCGTTCCGTGGGAGACATTGCTCCTCGTGGGCGCCCTCCTGGGGCTGAGCGCCAGCCTGGCGTTGACGGGCATCGAGGCCCTCTTCACCCAGTCTCTGGCGCCGCTCTTTGCGTTGACCACCAACCCGGTACTCGTCATCCTTGGCTGTGCCTTCTTGGCCTTGATCATCCATCCTCTCGCGCTCTTCTTGCCGACGCTGCCCCTGGCAGTGCCGATCATTGCCCACGCTGCCACGGGGGCGGGGCTCAACCCATTTGTCGCCAACCTGGCCTACCTTAGCTTATGGGCCTTTTTCTACTTCTGGGCTGTGGCGCCAGTGACCGCTCTGGCGATGAAAGACGGAGCGGTGTCTTTGAGGGACTGGATAGCTGCCTCAATCGCCTATTTCGTCATTTGGGTGCTCGTCTGGATCGTGGCGGTATTGACCTGGGTTCCCCTGCTTGACGCGCTAGGCCTCCTGCCCTAGCCGCGCTGCGCCTCGCCCCATGAATGGCGCGCACTACTGCTCGTCTTGCGCCGCCTGGTGTATGTGGCAGGTGCGCGCTCCGGGCAGAGGCCGGTTCCGGCACGGCACACCCGCGCGGGTCAAAGCCTGGCAGCGATCCACCACGTCCTCGGCTATGCGGCCAGGTGCCTCGCTCCGGCCGTCCAGCAGGTCCTGCAGCGTGGCCAGGGCGTCGTCGAGCATGGATAGCGAGGCACGAAAAGAAACCGGCTCGGCTACCGCTTCTGCCTGGGCCAGCAGGGCGCCGAACTCGGCCTCGAACCCGGTAACGATGGCTTCTGGGTCGGGCACCAACCCTGCATCGCTGATGATCCCCACCCGCACTTCTCCGGCATAGCTCAGCAGGCTCACACCAAGACCGACACCACCCGTCTTGGGCACCCAGAACATAAAAACGTCAACAGGCGCACCGGCCAGCCACAGGCGCTCGCGTGGTCCAGGCACGTTGGTCATAACGGCGGTCAGCCTGGAGCTATAATGGTCCACCAGAGAGGTCTCCAAGCCAAAAGGTAGCGTGCCAAGGACCTTGAGCCCGGCATAGATAATGGGTGCCTCCAGCGAGTTCTTTCTGCGGTCCATTCGCTCCCTGGTCACCTTCAGTCGCTCAGCCGGGTCGGCCAGGAAGACAGGCAAGCGCAACAGGACGGCCCCCACTTGATTGCCCAACGCCCCTCCGGTCTCTGGGGAACGCATGCTCACCGGGATGGCGGCGTGCAGCTCCACCCCGTCCACCGCCTCGCCGCGGGACAGGAGGTAGTGGCGCAAAGCGCCGGCTACTGCGGAGAGCAACACGTCGTTGACCGTACCTCCCAGCCGCCGCCCGATGAACTTGACACTGTCGAGGGGAATGGCCGCCGACCAGGTCGCCTTTTTCGCGACCCCCAGCTTCCCACTCAAAGCCGTGTTGGGTTCGGGCATGGTGAGTGCGAGCCGGCCGAGCGCCCTTGCAGCCTTCCCACCCGTCTCCGCCAGTTTGACGACGCGCGATGGATGGGTCGCCAGCCGAAGGCCTCGGCGCACCAACTTCCTGCCGGCTCCTCGCGCGAAGCCGAGCCGGGCCAGTGCCGGCCGGGGCTCCGCCGGCCCATCCCGGCTGGGTGCCACCTGGGTCCCTTCCGGCGCGACGGACGACGGGGCATCGGCGCCGGAGTCGGTCAGGGACAGCAGGACCTGAACCAGCGCCTGACCATCGCCCACGCTGTGGTGCACCCGGCAGAGGACAGCACAGCCTTGGCCGTACGGCTCGACCAGGTGGAACTGCCAGAGGGGTTTGTCTGGGTCTAGAGGGATACTGATCATGCGGCTGACAAGCGCCTGCAGCGCTGCCTCGTCTCCGGGCAGGGGCAAGGCAATTCGCTGCACGTGGTAGTCAAGGTCAAGGTTTGGATCGTCCTGCCAGTAGGATGTGTCCTGCTCTCTCCCGAGGTTCACGACCCGCTGCCGGAAACGGTCGAACCGCAAGAGGCGCGCCTCGAGGGTCGCCTTCAGGCGCTCCAGTCCAATGGGGCTGCCCAAAACCAGGACGCCCGTGACCACCATCAGGTTGGTGGGATTCTCCAGTCGCAGGAGCGTCAAGTCGACGCTCGCCATAGGTTCTCTCATCCAAAAGCTCCGCTACCTAGGGGAGCCGGTTGCCCCGGCTGGCCCTTGCCGGCATGTTATCCCGAGCGGCACATGTCGCGTGCAGCCGGGTCACGACGGTGACGAGGATCGAGGCGCGCCGGCGCTCGTAAAAGGCCGCCGACACGCTGGCCACGGCTAAGGCCGGTTCCGGCCCCTCGTTTGTGACGTCCCCCGGCAGGCTGGAGCAACCAGGCTTGCATTCCCCAGCTTGCCGGAGGTCGTCAAATCAGGCTCAGGGACGTGTGCGACTGGCTAGTATGTCCCGGTGTAACCCGGCACACGCCTGCGGAAGCCGCCACCCGCGTACCAGGCGATGTCAGACAGAACAGCCAGGCCCATCCAGAGCCAGTCCCAGCCCACCACGCCGAGCGGAAAGACGATGACGAACATCAGCGTCGTCCATGGCAGGAAGATGAGACCAAGCAGTGGCCAGAGCCAAGAGCCGTCGAACGCGAGGCTCCAACGCGCCGGGTTGACCAGCCACCAGATCGCACCACCCACACGTGGGCCCAACAGCAACAGGATTGTAAAGATACAGCACATGGTACTTGCTCCTTTTTCAGTTACGCGAACGCTTGGAATGCGGCACGCAGTTTGCCTTGTCCACAGCAGCGCCTGTGCCGCGCCGAAGGCTCAGCCCTGGACCCTGAAGCATTTTTTCAGTCATCACCTCCTCTGGCTGTTTGTGGCCGCTGTCTCCTGACCGATCCTCGACACCCGAGCTCACCGTCGCCTCTCGCACCAGGAACGTCTGCATCAGCAAGCCGGCAAAAACGGCCCTCGCTCCGGGGACGGTAGTGGTGATGAGCCGGTCGGTGGTAAAGGCAATCGTGCGCGCGACAAGGTCGGCAGAATCGCCGTGACGGTGCTCGGGCATGAGGTTCATCCGCCATCTTCCTGCGGTCCTTGTCGCGGATCCCGTGGCACGTACATCGTCAGCGGCTTGCCCACCAGCGGTGACGGCGGGAGATCCTGCCGCGGCTTGCGGCGCAGCAGCCGCCGCACCATTTCTTCGGTCAAGTCATCCGCAGAAACGCTCAATTGCCGGGCGCTGCCTACCACGGTGCTTGTCAGGCTCGCACTCTGCCCGGCAAGCACCCGCTGGATGGCAGTTGCCAACTCCGGATTCTCCGCCAGGGCCTGGATCGCCTCTTCGACAAGCTCCTCCAACGTCTCATCCGCCAGCTTCCGGGAGACAACCACCTCGCGCCGCCCGTCCTGGATGGCCGACTGCCCGTCGATCACTAGCCCCCACATCCGCCGTTCGACAGGCTCGCGAAATGGCCGTGCCAGGCGATTGTCCGTCGCCCGGTTCAGCGTACCCAGCGCCCAGCCCGCCACGTTCATCGATAGGCGCATGCCCCGCTTCACGGTGCGGGCCAGCCTCTTTTGTCCGCGGATGAGCATCCCGACGGTCAGGTAACCCAGCACCTCGGTCATTGTTTCGTCGTCGGGGATGACGTCACCTGCGGCCAGCGCGCCGCCGGCCTCGATCCGCTGCTGAACAGAACGGAGGCGCACCAGCAGCTCCTCCCCTCCAAACAGCAAGAGGCCCGCCACAAAACGAGATACCAGTTGTACGTCGTCCAAGCTGACGTCTGCTCGCTGCCCCGGATCTGTGAAGGCAGCACCCGGCTCACCTAGCACCGCCCCAGTACCACTCGTCGCTTCCACGCCAACCCTCTCTTTGCCTCTGTCCCTGCGCACCACGGCTTTTGGCGCCGTGCCAGTGACCGCTTGAACGGATCGAGAAACAGGGCGCCAAAGTCCGGCCCAACACCCTGGCTTGCGTGGCTTGACCGCCAGGATTGCATTGGCCGTTCGGCTGTTTGCCATCGTTCGGGACTATCCTCCGTCAGAGGCAGAGGCAGCGTTACCGCCTGCGTCTGCATGGGCCTCGGAGATGCCCTGGGCCATCACCGGCTCCTGCTGCAGAAACTCGCGCATAACGTAGGCGCGGAGAATGTCATCCGCCGCACCGATCTGGAGCACAGCCCGCGTATTGCCGGCCAACGCCCGCGCTATCTTGAGCTGGGCGCGCTGCGTCAGGTAGGCCGCCGCCTGGGGATACCTGTGCAGTCGCTCTTCCAGCGTCGACAGCCGCAGCTCTTCCGTCTCGGCCTCCAACTGAGCGAGCTGTTTGCGGGTCTCGGCTTCCTGTACCTGGGTCTGCAGCTGCTCTTTCTCTCGTTCGACCTGGGCGATGGCTTGCTGCCGCGCCAGTACCTCCGCGTCGGCCTGGACACGTTGCGCCAGCGCCTGCCTTTCGGCCTGCTCCTCGCGCCGGAACACTGCCAACTGGCGGTCTTCCAGGGAGCGCAGGAACTGTTCCGGCGGCCGCGCATCGGTAATGTTGATCTTCTTGATCGCCACACCGTATGGCTCCACCTCGGCGTTGAGAACTCCGCGCAACTCATCGGTCTCTTGCCGCGTCAGATCTGCGACCTTTTCCGCGGGCAGCCGGCGAACCGTTCCGCGGATAGCGTCCAGGCAGGCGGCGAGCAGGATCTGGTCAAAGTCATCAGCAGTGATGCCATACACAAAGCGGTAGGGGTCGGTGATGGAGAAGGTGATGAGGGTGTCGACCGTGGCACGCACGTGATCCTGGGTCAACGCCTCAACCGCGGGCACGTCGTAGGGGATCTCGCGCCGCGTGACCAAATAAGAGACGGCGTACCAGGGTGGGACGACCTGCGTCCCAGCCTCCAAGATACGGTCATGGCGGCCGGCGCGGGACAGCAAGGACACTGTGCCTTCTGGGGTCCTGACCAGGAAACTGCGATAGATGCCAAACACGATCAGAAGGACACCCAGCACGCCGCCCAGCGAAGGCCAGGCCCACTGGTTCAGCCACAAGCCGGCGATGACTCCGGCGACCAGGACGACGATACCGGCAACGACAAAGCTGTTGTTCATGCGGTGCGGATTGAGCGGCACCAGGACGATCGGCGTACGGCCGTTGGCATCCTTCCCGGCAAACACGGCGCCCGCCTGGTCCAGCGGTACCTGAATCTGGCTTAACTGGTTATAGTCGATCGGTTGTGTTTCTACCCTCGTATCATCACTCATGTTCCTAACCCCCTTTTCTCAGCCCTAACCGGCTGACATGCCTGTTTCGCCCTTGGTTGGAACAGATCGCCCCTGGCGGCGTCGCAATGCCTGGCGCGCCGGAATCGACGTCGCTACCATGGGCACCGGCAGCGGCTCATCCGGCAGCAGCCCAGCCGGCCGCGGCGGATCGCTTACCCGGCCGTAGACGTAGCGGAACAGGTCGCGGACAATGGCCACGACGGGCGCCGCCAGGAACAGCCACAGCAGGCCGAACTGGCTCAAGGCCACGATAGCAACCACCAGCACGGCCGGATGTATGCCCCGCACCACGCGCTTCTCGAAACGCGAGACGAGCAGCCGGTGCACCAGCCAGCGGCCCAGGAAATACGCCGCCAGCAGGCCCAGCCCCATTTGGGGCGAGTGGGAAAAGCCCACCAGCCCCGCGGGAATGGCCCACAGGAACGGGCCAATGTCCGGGATGAGCTCCACCAGGCCGGCGAGTACAGCTGCCAGCAGTTTGTACTCGAACACCTCGAAGCCAAACTGCTCTAGCAGGGCCAGGCCCAGGTAGGTAACCACACCGACGGCGATCCCTTGCACCACCAATCCACGCAGCGAGGCACTCAACGTGCGGTCGACGATGCGCACTATGGCCTGGAAGTCAGGTTTCACCCAATCCGGCAACACCCTGTCGACGACGCGCGCGGCCCTCTTCTGGTCGGCCATGACCGAGTAGAGCCACGTGGGCAGGACCAACAGGCCGAGCAGGAAACCAAAGGTCCTGATCAGCCCGAACACAGCACCCACACTCAGTTCCGTGGCCGACTGAAAGTACTCGACCAGGTTGCCGCGCATCTGGTCCACTGCCTGCCGCAGCCCGTCACGGATAAAGGCCTGGGTCGGCTCTGGCAGCGTGCGCAAGTAACCGGCCAGTCTGTCAAAAAAAGCCCGCAGCTCCTCAGGGCCGGGAAGGCTCTGGATGAGCTGCACCGCCTCTCGCGCCAGCGGAACGACAAGGACGGCAACGACCAGCAGGAGAAAAAGGATCTCGCCGATAATGACCAACAACACTGCCAGGCTGCGGGGCAGGATACGGTCCAACCCTTCGACAAGCGGCGCGGTGATATAGGCAAGCAGCAGCCCGACGACAAACGGCAGGAGCGGCACGAAGGAGCGCGCCAGCACCCAACCAAGGAGCGCCACTGCTCCGGCGAGCAGCAACATGCGCACCAGGCCTGACGGTGTCGTGCTGAGCAAGCGCAGGCCCAACCGCCGCCACGCTGCTTTCGATTTTTGCACCGAGGCCGCCAGCGCTTCCTCGCCGCTGGGGGCGGGTGTTGGCTCCGCAACCGAATTCATGAAACCTCCCATCGAAACCCAGTTCTGTCGCCACCGCGAGGCCAGGCCCAAGGCCACTCCGGCCGCATCGCCGGCCGCCAACTCGTCATTCGCCGTCCTCGAAAACCTTCAGAGACGACCCGGGGGCCATCAACTCGGCCAGGGCCCGGGTCTCCCGGGGCCTGCCTGCCCGCCACCAGCGGCTAAACACGACCGTGAACTCTGCTCCTACCAGGATC
>JBFYTF010000266.1:0-4029 GCA_041300865.1 Anaerolineae bacterium | reverse complement strand
GTCCATAGGAGCCGCCGGGCTCTGGAAAAAGGTCACCGTGGCGAGCAGCTTGGCCGAATAGACCATGAGGTTGGCATCTCCCCGGCCGTAAACCGTTTGCAGCACCGAGGTGAGGGTGATGGCCGCCAGGAGAAAGGGAAAGGCCTGAAAGATCTCGGTGATGCGCATCAGGAGCTCGTCGAGCCAGCCACCGTAAAAGCCCGAGATGGCGCCGATGAACAGGCCGATGACCGTCGTGAAGAGGGTGATGACCACGCCGATGCGAAAGGCGGTTCGCGTGCCCCAGATCACGCCGTAATAGATGTCGTACTGGCCCTCCGTGGTGCCCATGATGTGCTCGTCGCTGGGCGGGCGAGGCTCGGTGGAAAAGCCGTCCCGGGGGATCATGAAATCGTCCCGGGAGTTCTCCGGGGGCGGCGCGAGCACGGGAGCAAGGATGCCGATGACGACAAAGCCGAGCAGGAGCAGGATCCCGGCCAGTGACGTCGGGTTCTTGAGAAGTCTTCTGAGTACCTTCATGATGATGTCGTTTCCTCAGCCCGCTATTCTAGCCGGATCCGGGGGTCGACAACCCCGTAAAGAACGTCCACAACCAGGTTGCCAAAGACGAGGATAAAGGCGCTGAACAACGTGACGCCGAGCACCGAAACGACGTCCAGGGAGAGGGCGGCCTCCGCCAGGAACTGGCCCATGCCCGGGAAGTTGAATACGGTCTCGGTGATGACGACGCCGTTGAAGAGGCCGATGAGGGTCAGCCCGCCGACGGTAATGACGGGAATGAGGGCGTTGGGCACCGCGTGGCGGCGGACCACCTTTTTCTCGGACAGGCCCTTGGCCCGGGCGGTCGTCATATAGTCCTGGCGCAGCGTATCCAGCATCGACGAGCGGGTGACGCGCAGCAAAAAGGCCCAGCTCACCACCGACAGGGTTAGCACGGGCAGGACCAGGTGCCGCATGGCATCGATAAAGATGTCAAAGCGCAGGTTGAGAATAGAGTCGACGGTGTGCATCTGCGTGTAGCGGGTAAAATCGGGGGACATGACGACGCGCTGCGCCCATTCCGAGAGGCGACCGGGCGGGAACCAGCCGAGCTGCGCGTAAAAGATCATCAACACCAGGAGGCCAAAGACAAAGGTGGGGATGGACCAGCCGGTGATGGCAAAGACGCGCAAGAGCTGGTCGCTGAGCTTGTTGTGGTTGACGGCGGCAATGACGCCCATCCAGACGCTGAGGCCGATGAGGGGCACCGCCGACCACAGGGCCAGCTCGGCGGTGGCCGGCAGGCGGCGGCCGATGACGGTGGACACGGAGCTCTTGCCCACCTTGGACCAGCCCAGGTCGCCGCGCAGGATGCCGCCCTCGACCTCGCCGCTGTCCTCGTCCTTGCGCCCCACCATCCACTGCCAGTACTGGACGTGGATCGGCTCGTCCAGGCCGTACTTCTCGACGATGGCTTCCAGGGCCCCCTGGCGCTTGGGAATGTCGGATACATAGAGCGATGCCCGCTCGTAGGGAGTGAGCATCGACAACATCAAAAAGATGAGCATCGTCACGCCGATGAGCAAGATCGGCATGATGAGCAATCTGCGAATGATGTACCGAAACATCGAGCCTATCCTCCACCGAGCCCACCGGCACCTTTGCCCCGGCTCTGCCTCGAGCCCCTTCTAGCCCAGGGATAGGGAAGGGTTGTGCGGCGGGCACAGAGATTTTTCTAGTTCAGGGACAGGGAGCCGGGACAGGCCCGGCTCCCTGCCAGTTTGGACCAAGCTACTTCACGCCCTAGGGTGCTTCCTTGGACAGGGCATAGACCCAGCTCAACGCCGCATCCCCGTAGGCCGGGTTGTAGTAGAACCCGTTAATCCAGCGCTGCAAGTGCACGCGGTCGAGGACCTGGTACATCCAGACCACCACCGCGTCTTCCTGCGACGCAAGCTGGATCTCCTCGTAGATGGCGCGGCGCTCTTCCGGATCGGTGAGCGATGCGCCCTCCTGGATGAGAGCATCGTACTTCTCGGCGTACTCGGGCGTCATGTTGATGACGCGCCCGTAGGCGCCCGCCGAGTGCAGGAAGGGATGCACCCAGTTGTGCGGGTCGTGATAGTCCTCGAGCCAGCCACCGACGTAGATGGGCAACTTTTGCTCGCGGCGGGTGTTGAGCAGCACCGGCCAGGGCATGCCGACGACGGCGATGTTAAAGGCCGGGTTGACGGTCTCCAGGCCGGCCTTCAGGATCTCGGAGGCCAGGCGGCGGGTGTCGTTGCCAGTGTTGTAGGCGAGCTGGAGGTAAAAGCCCAGGTTCCAGACGTCGTCCTCGTCTTCACCCGCGGGCACGCCGTCCTTGTCCACGTCGGCCAGCTTGAACTCTTCCTCGCACATGGCCGGGTCGTAGGCGTAGATGGGATCCTCACCCTCGCGATAGCCCATCATGCCGGCGATGATGGGTCCCTGGGCCTGGATGCCTTCGCCGTTCAGGGCATCCTGGATCATGGTCTCAAAGTCAAAGCAGTAGTTAAAGGCCTTGCGCACGTGGATGTCCTGGAAAAAGTCGGGCGGGATGCCGTTGCCGTCCAGGGCACCGCTGCCGACGAAGGGGTTGCCACCCTCGATGTTGACGTTCCAGTTGAGCTGGGCAGGGGTCATGGCCGGGCTGGGCAGGCCGACGTGGGCCTGGATGTAGCCGTCGCCCTGCTCCTCGCAGGTGCCGTCGGCCTGGCAGACCACGCCATAGTAGGGCTCCAGCTCGGGACGGTACTGGGGCGGGACGTAGATATAGTCCGCGTCTCCGGCCTGGAACATGGCCAGGCGGGTGCCCCACTCGGGGATGTTGACCCTGACGACGCGCTCGATGGAGGCGGGGCCGGTGGGCGCACCTTCCCACATGGGCTCGGTCTGCCAGTAGTCGTCGAACCTGATCATGACGAGCTCTTCGCCGGGCGTCCACGACTCGAGCATGTAGGGACCGGTGCCGTTGGCCTGATTAAAGAGGATGGACTCCTCCGCGGCCGGGTCGGCAAAGTCCTGCCAAGTGGCGCAGTCGCCGTCCCAGTCGCCGTTCTCGGCCATCCATTCCTGGTCGACGACGCCGCCCAGAAAGTTCTGGGCCAGCAGCGCCAGGAACCAGGGGGTGGGCGCGAAGAGGTTGTAGGTGACCGTGCCCGCTTCGTCGTCGGCAACCACGGCCTCCTTGACGGCCTCACAGACCGCGACCAGCTCATCGGCGGTCAGCTCATCAAAAGTCTCTTTGCCGGTAAAGGCGGCCGCAAAGTCCGTGATGGAGCCGAGGCTGAGGTCAGGGCCGAAGAAGGCCTCGTAGGTCATCCAGTGGGGACCGTCGATGCGGCCCTGGAGCATGGCGCGCTGGTTAGTGTAGGCGATGTCGTGCGGCTCCAGTGTGCCGCCCATGTGGAAGGTGACGCCTTCGCGGACGGTAAACGTCCAGACGTCACCCGCCTCGTTGACCTCCCACTCGGTGGCCAGGGCCGGAACGTACTCGTCGGTGCGGTCCTTGTTGAAAAAGACCAGGCCCTCGTAGAGGTTGGATTCCGTCGAGGAGCCGGACGTCTCGTACGTCCAGGCGGGATCCAGGCTCTCCGGCTCGCCGGCGCCGGCGACGAACACGTAGGTGTCGGGGTTCGCGAACTCGGGGCTGACGTCGGCCACGGGCGGCTCTGTTGCCTCGGGCTCCGGTGTCGCGGTGACGACCTTTTCGACCTCGACGATGCGGGTCGCTTCCTGGATGACGGTCTCGCCTTCCTGCTCGACGATGACCGTCTCGACCACGACGCTCGTTTCTTTGACTATGACCGGCTCGGCCGTGGGCCCACAGGCGACCAGAACCAGGGGTGCAATCATGACCACGATGGTCAGGATCGCCAGTTTCTTGTTCAACATTGTCTCTCCTCCGTTCAGAATGATCGACCTTAGCATTCTAGGCTCGGTTTACGCTCTGGTTCTTCTGAATTCCGGCTCGCACCTCCCTTCTGCAGTTTTCGCACCTGGCCGAAAGCTGCGGCCCTGGCTCAGAGG
>JBFYTF010000246.1:0-23927 GCA_041300865.1 Anaerolineae bacterium | reverse complement strand
CACCGGGCCTCGTTCGTGGCCGATGTTCCCGTGAACGAGGTCTTGGCGCCCGCCCTCGAGCTGCTTGGCGACGCCCGGCGCGCGATGTAGCCCGCCCACAGCTCCCATCCCTTCGGACCACGGACCGGGCAGCCCCGCCCTGGGAGCGCCGCCCTGGGAGCGCCGGCATCCCTGCCGGCCAACCCCCGGGGCATCACCTGCCCGGGAGCGCCGGCCTGGCATCACTTGCCTGGGAGCGCTGGCATCCCTGCCGGCCAACGCCCTGGGCATCACCTTCGCAGGACAAAACTGCGGACCGTCGTCGATTGGCGGTCGCTCATTTCCTTGTCTGTGGTTGTCTTCGCATCAGGCAAGGACGCGGCTCGCTCCGGGCGGATAAGGGGAAGGAACGGCGGCTTGAGCCCGGACGGCCTGCCGAGGCCTGGCCGACCGGCTGAACCTCCTGGCCGATCTTGGTGCAGTTGGACGAGAAAGCTAACTACCCGCGCCGAGCCTTCTCCCCAGCTCGTAGGCGCGCGCCATGGCAGCCGTGTCCGACCGGATCTCGCCAGGAGCAGAGGCGCTGCCATACACAAAGCCGGCGATCGGTGCGCCGACGTAGCGGAAGCCGTCCTGGAACGTGCGGAAGGCGTTGACCGCGCCCGAGGCGAAAGGGTCGGCATCGCCATAGGTCATGACAATGCCGATCTTTTTACCCCGCAACGCGTAACCCTCCTTATCGACCAGGGCATAGCAGCGGTCCATGAAAAGCTTGGTCTGGGCCGAGACGGTGAACCAGTAGACCGGGCTGGCGATGACGATGGCATCGGCCTCCAAAAGCTTGGGATAGAGGACCTGCATGTCGTCGTCGACGATGCAGCCGCGGTACGGTTCCCACTGGCAAGCGTCGCACGCATCGCAGGCGCGGATGTCCATGTGGTGCAGGTAAAAGCTCTCGACCCGCGCTCCGGCCGAGCGCGCCCCTTCGGCCACTTGTTCGGCGAGCACCGCGCTGTTGCCCTCTCGTCGAGGGCTGCCTTTGACGATGACGATGTTCTGGGTCAAGTCACCACCTCCTGTTATTCTAGTCAAGACTGCGCTCTAGGTTGTCGCTGTCCATGTCTTCCCCTCTCCGGGGTGACCTGGTAGATGATACCACAGATCCGCAGGCGGGCATAATCAAGGTCGTAGACGATGGTCCGATCTTGGTGTCTGGCGGCTGTCAAGCGCGAACAGCCCCTCACCTGCCTCTTGTGGCAATCGGCCCCCCATGATATAATGGGCCATCTGGCCTATGAAGGCGAGACGGAAACCTGTGTCCGAGCAATACCATTCGATGCGGGAGGTCGGCTATGCCCAGGAAGAACAAGAAGAAGCAGCGCAAGGAGGAGCGGCGGAGGACGATGCAGCGCGTGCGTCAGGAGAAGGGCTGGCAGCCCCCGCCCGACGTCGAGTTCCCTGACGACGAGCTCACGCGCGACCTGCTCACCTTTGTGCCTGGGCTGGCCGGAGATCGTGCCTCGGAGGAGGCGGCCGCCGAGACCCTCACCAATGCCGTTCTGGGGTCGCACGATCTGGTGGACGAGCCCGAGTTTCGCGAGTTCTATTTTCACCCCATGCAGGTCATCGACCTCTACGGCGACCTGGAGGAGGAGCGGGGCATCAACGAGGAGATGCTCAACTCCATCTCCGAGGAGGAGGAAGACGAGCTCTTTTTCGACCTCATGATCGAGCTTGCCCGGGGCTCGCTGACGGAAGAGATGAAGGCGGACCTCCTGGAGGCCATAGAGGCTGCCTGGCAGCGGGTCCGGGGGCAGGGAGACCAGGACAAGGCGGGCCGCCTGGCCGGGATGTTGGCCTTGCTGGACCCGGAGGAGAATGAGGATATGTGGCCGGTATCCGGCCTCGTGCAGGCCATCCTCCGCCGCAGCCTGGAAGCCGGGTTCGAGATGGCGAGCGTGTTGGAGTCCGAGGAAGCGGCGAGCACGGGACCCCGGGCCCTCTTCGAGTCCGCCACCGACAACAGCCTCCAGCAGGAGATTGAGGCCATCATGGCCAAGTACCCCGGGCTGGCAGCGGTCATGGCCCAGCAGGATCAGCAGGTGTGGGAAGCGGGCATGCAAGCCCTGGTGGAGGGTGAGCTGTACGTGGGCTTTTTCAGCGATGAGGAGCTGCGGCGGGCGGCCGAGATCCTCGACCCGGAGAGGCTCGGCGACCCGGAGCTGGCCGGCGAGGATCTGGGCCGGGCAGGCATCCAGGCCATACTGGGGTACATTTCCGGCCTTCTCACCCTCGAGCGCCGGGCCGAGATGCGCGAGCAGCTGCTGACGATGCTCGAAGACGAAGCCCTGGCGGGTGATTGGTTTCCGTTTCTCATGGCCATGGTCGAAGACCTGGACGATGACGATCCGGACACGGCCCTCGGCTTTCTGACCGGGGCCATCCTCGGCGAGATAAGTGAGATGGCAGAGGAGGAAGACGGGGGCGAGGCTCAGGGTTGAGGGTACCCGAGGCAGAAGGAGAGGACGTGGTTGAACCGCCGCGCCGGCGCATAGCCGTCGTAACAGACAGCACCGGCGATCTGCCGCGCGATCTGGCGCAGCAGTACGGAATTCACGTCATGCCCCAGACCCTCATCATGGGCCGCCGCACCTGGCGCGACGGAGTCGACATTCAGCCCGACGCCTTTTACCGGCTGCTGCGCGCCTCGCCCGATTTTCCCTCCACCTCCCAGGCCACGGCCGGCGAGTTCGAGGTGCTGTTCCGCGAGGCAGCCCAGGGGGTGGCGGGCATCGTCGCCGTCCTGGTCTCCGGCTCCCTGAGCGGCACCATCAACTCGGCCCTGGTGGCCGCGGCCAACATGCCTGACGTGCGCATCGAGGTAGTGGACAGTCGGTCGGCCTCGATGCAGCAGGGCTTTATCGCCCTGGCGGCCGGCCGCACCGCAGCCGCTGGTGGGGACCTGGAGGCCGTGGCCGGTGCGGCGCGTGCTCTTGTCGGCAGGGTGTACGTCTTTTTCGTCGTCGACACCCTCGAGTACCTGCACCGCGGCGGGCGCATCGGTGCGGCAACGCGGCTCGTGGGCACCATGCTGAACCTGAAACCGGTGCTGGAGCTCGCCGGTGGCGTCGTCCAGCCCGTGGCCAAGATCCGGACCCGGCGCAAGGCACTGGACAAGCTCTACGAGCTGGTGGCCGAACGAGTGGCGCCGGGCGACAGGCTACACATGGCCGTCCTGCACGCCGCCGCGCCCGAGGAAGGCGAGGCCGTGGCGGACGAGATGGAGGCGCGCTTTCACCCCGTCGAGATGATCCGCTGTGAGGGTGGCCCGGTCATCGGCGCGCACGTCGGCCCCGGGACGGTGGGCGCCGCCTTTTACACCGAGTAGCCGCCAATCGTGACCTGGCTTGCAGACAGCGGCTCCCCTTCCGGCTATGCTCGTGTCAAAATTCTCATTCCACCGCCGGCCGGAAGCTGACGGATAGGTCATGGATAAAAGGTAGGATAAACATGTCTGCCAAAGTTAAAAAGAGCGAAAAGGAGTGGCGGGAGGAGCTGACCCCGGAGCAGTATAGCGTCCTGCGCCAGAAGGCTACGGAGCGGCCCTTCACCGGGATCTACTATCGGCACAAGGGCGAGGGCGTCTATCGCTGCGCGGCCTGTGGCAACGAGCTGTTCAGCTCGGAGACCAAGTACGATTCGGGCTGTGGCTGGCCCAGCTTTTATGCCCCTCTCTCTGAGGAGAATGTCGAGACGGAGCGCGACCGGAGCCATGGCATGGTGCGCACCGAGGTGCTGTGCAGCCGTTGCGAGTCGCACCTGGGCCATGTCTTTCCCGATGGCCCGCGGCCCACGGGGCTGCGCTACTGCATCAACTCTGCCGCGCTGCAGTTCGACGGCGGGGAAGAGTCCGAAGACTAGCGGCAGGGGCGAACCATGCAGCTTAAGCTGATCCTGCCCCTCGCGGGCACCGTGATCTTGCTCTCGACACTGGCCTACGTCGCGCTCAGCTCTGCCCGGGAACCGGAGCCGCAGCCCGGTCCGCCACCGGTGGCGTCGCCACTGGCGGACCCGCTGCCGGCGGGCACCCTGCGGACGGCAACCTTTGCCCTCGGCTGATTCTGGGGGCCTGACTCCCAGTTTGGGAGCCTGCCGGGTGTGGTGCGCACGCGCGTTGGCTATGCGGGCGGGTCCAGCGCCGACCCGACGTACCAGCACATCGGCGATCATGCCGAGACCATCCAGATCGACTACGACCCGGCTCTGATCTCGTACGAGGAGCTGTTGCGGATCTTCTGGGCGGCTCACAGCCCCACTTCGCGGCCCTGGTCTAGCCAGTACGCGTCTATCATCTTCTATCACGACGAGGAACAGCGTCGCCTGGCCGAGCAGACCCGCGATGCAGAGGCGGCCAGGCGCGGCGATCGCATCTATACCGAAATCGCGCCCTACGAGCGGTTCTACCTGGCCGAGGACTATCACCAGAAGTACCGGCTGCAGCAGCAGTCCCAGCTCCTGGCCGAGCTCCAGTCAGTCGATATGCGGGCAGAGGACCTCGTGGCCTCGACTGCTGCGGCGCGGCTGAACGGCTACGTGGCTGGCTACGGCGACGTGGAGAGCCTACAGGCCGAGCTGGAGAATCTGGGCCTGGCCCCGGCCGCCCTGGAGAGACTGCTGGCACTGGCGGCGGAGGCCCGCTAGGCGGCAGGGCAGTGGTGGCACGCGGTTCCACCGCGCTCGCACAATTGTGGCACAAGGGCCGACCGGTGCCGGCATGATTGTGGCACACGCTGCCGGCTTGTGCTGAGCGCCGGCAAGCCGGCGGCTTGCGGCACGCGGTTCCGCCGGTCCGGGCCACAATTGTGGCCCAGGCCGCCGGCTTGTGCCCAGAGCAAACGAGGAGGAGAAGCAATGCTGCACAATCCTGTCGTCGACACGATGATCAACCGCAAGTCCATCCGCCGCTTCCGGGACCAGGTGCCCGCCGAGGATGTGGTCGAGGCCGTCGTGCGGGCGGGCCAGCAGGCACCCTTTGCCTACCAGCTGTGCAGCTTGCTCCTGTGCCGCAACGCCGCGGAGAACCCATTTCGCGCCCCCCTGCTCTTTACCTTTTGCGTCGACTCGCACCGCTTGGAGCGGGTCATGGCTCTGCGGGGCTGGAAAATGGTCACCAATGACCTGTCGCTCCTCCTCTTTGGCATCCAGGACGCTTCGCTGCTCGGCGAAAACATGGTCATCGCCGCCGAGAGCCTCGGGCTGGGCAGCTGCTACCTGGGCAACACGCCCTACCGCGCCGCCGACATTGTCCAGGAATATGCCCTGCCGCCCCGCGTCTTTCCCCTGGTGCAGCTGGCCATGGGCTACCCCGCCGAGGATCCGCCGCCCCGGCCGCGCTATCCCCTGGAATTCACCCTCTTCGAGGATCGCTACCCAGACATGGGCGACGACATGGTCCGGGAGGCCATGCGCGTCATGGACGAGGGGTACATGGCCCAGGGCTATTACCGGCGGGCCAACTTGCAGATCCCATTGGAAGGCCACCGGCCCGCGACCTATAGCTTTGACAGCTATGGCTGGACGGAGCACATTTCGCGCAAGGCGGGCCAGTGGCTCGGCTCGCTCACCGACATTCTGGAGCCTCTTGCCCTATGCGGCTTTCACGTACAACCTACCACGAACGAGGAGTAACCATGACCACCCGCCACCCCATGTCCGCAGCCGTGCGAGCCGCCTACCGGGCAGGCCAGGAGGACGAGACCCTGGAGCCGCTGGTGCGTGTCGATGATCAGGGGCGCCCGGTGGGCAGCATCCGCGACGGCGACACCGTCATCTTTTACGACATCCGCGGCGAGCGCGAGGTCGAGCTGACCAGCGCCTTTGTCGATCCCAACTTTGCCCATTTCCCCCGGCCGCCCATGGACGTCGGCTTTGCGACCATGATCCAATACGATCCCCGCCTGGATGTGCAGGTCGCCTTTCCCCCCCTGGAGCAGCTCGAGGACACCCTGTGCGAGGTCGTGTCGCGGGCCGGGCTGCGCCAGGCCAAGGTCGTTGAGTCGGAAAAGGCGGTGCATGTCAGCTTTTTTCTCAACGGGAAGAGCCAGGAGCGGCTGCCGGGCGAAGAGCGCATTGTCGTGCCTTCGCCCCACGGCGTCGCCTTTGTCGAGACCCCGCCGGAGATGAGCGCTGCGGCCGTGGCCGACGCAACCATCGCCGTCCTCCAGGACGACGGGTTCGCCCTGGTGACGGCCAACCTGTGCAACGTGGACGTCGTCGGTCACGTCGAGAACCGCGAGGCCGTCCGCGTCGCCGTGGAGACGGTCGATCGGGAGGCGGGGCGCATCGTCGCCGCGGCCCGGGCAGCGGGCGTAACGGCTGTGGTCACCGCCGACCACGGGACGGTGGAGCGCTGGTACTATCCCGATGGCTCGGTGGATACGGGCCACACCGACAGCCCCGTGCCCCTGATCCTCGTCGACCCTTCCCTGGGCGGCGTGGGCCAGCTGCGGACGGGTGGCGCGCTGACCGACGTGGCACCGACAGTGCTCCAACTGCTTGACCTGCCCCAGCCCGCCGTCATGACCGGCCGCAGCCTGATCCTCTCGCCGCGGCCCCGGCGGCAGCGGCGGGTGCTGCTCCTCATCCTCGACGGCTGGGGGATCGGCGATGGCGGGCCGGCAGACCTCATCGCCTGGGCCGACACACCGGCCGTGGACGGCTTGCTGGCGGCATGGCCCCACACGCAGCTGCAGGCCGCCGGCCCGGCCGTGGGCATGCCGGCAGGGACGGTGGGCAACTCGGAGGCCGGCCACCTCCACCTCGGTGCCGGCCGGGTGGTACCCGCCGACCGGGTCCGCATCAACCAGGCGCTTGAGGACGGCTCCTTCTACCGCAACGAGGCCTTTTTGTGGGCCATGTCACGTGCCCGGGACGCTGGCAGCCGCCTACACCTCCTCGGCATCGTCTCTTTCTACAGCTCCCACGGCTCCGTCGACCACCTCCTGGCCCTCCTGGAGATGGCGCGCCGCGAGGGAGTGCCCGAAGTGTACATCCACGCCATGCTCGGCCGCCGTGGCGAGCGGCCGGAGAGCGGTGCGATCTATATCGAACAGGTGGAGGCCGAGACCGAGCGCCTGGGGCTGGGCCGGGTGGCGACGGTTATCGGGCGATTCTGGTCGCTCGACCGTGAGGGCCACTGGGACCGTATCGAGAAGACCTACCGCATGCTTGTCGAGGGCAAGGGGCAGCCGGTAAACTGAGACACTACTGGATCTCCATGGACCGGATCATCTGCTGCACGATGGACCGGAAGGTGTTGAACTCCAGCTCCTCCGCCGTGTACGTCACGATATAGACCCGGTCACGGGCCAGCGTCCAAACACCCAGCGAGCGCATCTCGCGCTCGCCCTGCAGCCCGGTATAGACCACCTCCTGCGCCGGGTTGTCGTCCAGGGTTGTGGGCCTCGCCTGCTGCACGGCGAACAGGGGGATGTACGTCTGCCCTTCTGCCAGGGCCAGCTCCGTGTACTCGTCCAGGGTGGTAGTCCCTGCCGGCAGGTTCTGAACAACGACGCTCAAGTTCTCGCGAAAGGTGTCGCCCTCGCCCTGCAACGGGGCCACGAATGTCGTCGTTCCGGGCAGCGACTCCTTCTCCAGGAGCTGCCATTCCTCCGGGTACTGGATGCTGTAGCCGTTAGCTTCATTCTCGTAGGTAAGATACGTGCGGCTGGCCCGGGTAGGTAACGGGGTTGGAGTCTCCTCGGCCGGTGCTTGCGTGGCCTGCGGCGTGACAGCCGCCTGAGGGCTTGCGGTGTCTGCCGGCCCGGCCTGTTCGCCGGGCGTCCGGCTCGCCGGCTGCCCGCCGCACGCGCCCAGCGTGGCCAGTATGGCTAATGCCATCAGGGTCAGGATGGCCCGTGTCACATTCATCTTGATTGCCTCACTTCTATTATGGTCAGAAGGACAAAATCGCCCGCGCTGCCTTCGCCCGGAGCGCCCGCCACCGGCAGCCGTTCGCCTGTGGCCAGGTCGTACAGGCCGGCGATGAGCCCGTAGCGCCCAGGCCTCGCTCCGGGCTCGACGGCCAGCTCGTAGCGTTCGCCCACCAGCTCACCCGTCTGCCAGGCCGTGGTGGGGCAGGCGCCGCCGCAAGGCAGGCGATCTACCTGAGCTGCTTTGTTGCCTTGCTCGTCGACGAGCTGGAGAAAGACGGTGTAGGAGGTATTTCCTGGCTCAAGAGCCTCCCAGTACAGCGTCACCGGCAGGCTATCACCCTGCCAGACCTCGCTGCCCTCGACGTCATAGCCCAGCAGCCGCGCGACGCTGCCCAGGCGGGGCGCCGGGTCCAGGGGAGCGACCGGCAGCCGCCCAGCAGCGGGCAGCTGCCCGGCTGCCGGGTATAGGGCATTGCCTGCCTCACCTGCCCAGAAGCGCACGGCCGCAGGTTCGCGCGCTGCGCGGCCGACCTCCCATGCCCCGGCCGGGGCCCCGGGCACCTCACCTTCATACGGCAGGCCCCAAAGCGGCAGCCGCCCATCGTAGGCGTTCTGCAGGCCCTCGGTCCACAGGGGCTCGGCCAGGGCCACGGCTTCGCCGCTGACCTCCATGCTTGTCGCGGCGTGGGCGACGTGCGCGACATCGCCCGCTGGCCGGGCGAAAAGCAGCAGCCGCAGCGAGACAAAGGCCAACAACAGTGGCACCCAGGCGCCGGCCAAGGCCGAGCGGCGCTGCCGGAGCGTGTCGGACAGCCCCAGAACCGCGACCACCACGCCTGAAAGCCCGAGCAGAAGCATGCCCCAGCGCACCTCTCCCCCCTGCACCCAGGCCAAGTCCAGGTTGGCGAGCCGCAGGTAGGACCACTGGCGCAGCAGCGGGCTGTAGGCCGGGTCAAAGAGGGTGGCGGGGTGATAGAGGCCCAGCTCAGCGTAGACGTCCTCCAGGTAGAGGTTATAGCTGACCGCCACCCCGGCCACCTGCGCGGCCACGCTCAGGACGGCCAGCAGGATCAGGCCGGCGGCGACGGCCCGCCGCCGGGCGGCGGCCTCGAAGGCGGGCGCCAGGGGCAGGGCGGCGAAGGGCAGCGCCGCCACCAGGAAGCGGGGCCCCCAGCCGTGCCCGGCCCACCACAGGTACCAGGGCGCGTAAAAGGCCACGTTGGCCAGGACCACCCCCGCGCACAGCAGCGCCTCGGGCCGCCAGCGGCGATAGAAGGCCGGCCACGCGGCGACGGACGCCAGGAGCAGCGGGTTGTACCAGAACAAACCCTTGCCCGGGCTGAAGAGCAGCCCGTAGAAGCCTTCGAAAAACGGAGAAGTAAAGCTCTCCTCCGGCAGATAGCCTGTGGTCAGCAGGCTGCCGAAGCGCAGCCAGTTGTACCAGGCGGTGATGGCCAGGGCCACGACGACCGGCAGGGCAAAGAAGGCGATGGGCGCCAGCCAGGCCGGCCAGTCCCGGCCGTACCGCCGCCAGAGATACACCGCCAGCAGTAGCCCGAACAAGGGCGCGACGATGGCGTTGTTCAGCCGGGCGAGAAGCGCGAGACCCAAACCACTGCCTGCCAGGAGAAGGCTGGCCGCGCCCGGCACGCCGGGCCACGGCCGGCCGGGGGCGCCAGAGGGCGGATTGGGCCCCGGAGTGCCGTGCTCTGCTGCCGCGGCGGGTCCGGCGGCGTCGCGAAAGCGTACAAGAAAGTAGGCGCAGGCCATCAACCCCAGGCCGGCCAGCGGCTCGGAGAACAGGGTGCGAGCATAGGGCCAGGCCATGGTCCCCAGGCCAAAGCTCAAAGCGACCAGCAGGCTCGCGCTCCGGCTGTAGCCTAGCCGGCGGGCCAGTGCCAGAACCAGGGCGCCCGTCAGGGCCGTGATCAGCCCATTGGTCAACATCGCCGCCTGGACGTTCCCCAGCGCCTCGGCGCGCAGCGCCAGCCAGTAGAGAGGCAGGGCAGCCAGCGTCGTGCCGATGCCTTTCCGCGAGTAGAGGTGGCCGTCAGGCCCAAACGTGCCCTGCTGCTCGCCCATCCAGCGCAGCAGGTCGGTGTCCCAGGCTCCCCGCCGCGCCAGGCTATCGGTGGCGGCCAGCATGCTCATCTCGTCACTCGAGTGGTAGCGGCCGCTGAAGGTGAACAGGTAGACGCTGAAGAGCAGGCAGGCCAGGCCCAGGGCGAGAGGCAGATCACCGCCTCGCGAGCCAAGGGCGCGTGGAGAGACGAGGCGGGCGCCTCGTTGCATCCTCTCTGCCTGCCGCCGCTGTGGAGGCAAACGGAAGGTGCGCATACCGGGTCTCGGGCGAGGGCCCTACCCGCCTCCTTCCCAGGCCGAAAGCACCCAGCCGTCAAAGTCCTGCTCGGACAGCAGGGAGCGGTGTGCCGCCAGCCAGGTGTAGAGCGGCGAGCCGGCACGGGTATAGAGCCATAGCTCGCCCGCTTCTCCCGCGGCCTCCGCCAGGCGCGGCTCCCACGCCGGCAAATAGTCGTGGGTCTCGACGCTCCGGACCTCAAAGCGCCGGTGGAGGTACGGGTAGAGCTGTTCGTACACTTCCTGCTCGTCCACGACGACGCTGGCCCCCGTGTCGGCCGAGGCGGCGAGGGCCTCCATGGCCGTGTGGTGCGGGCTGGCCTCATAGCGTGTCTGCCAATAGGCGCGAAAGCCGGCCAGGCCGCCAACAACCGCCAGGAGAAGGCTCAGAGCCAGGGTGACGGCGGCCACCTGGCGCCAACGGCGCTGGCTCACGCGCCAGGCATACACCTGGGCAGCGAACTCGAAGCTGAGGATCACCAGCAGCAAGGTGCGCAGCAGCACGGCGCCGGCCAGGAGCCAGGGCTCGCCGGGCAGGACGACGAAATAGATGGGGTACTCGACCAGGCTGGCAGCGCTCAGGAGCAAGGCATACATCACCCCCCGCCACGCGGGCAGCAATAGGAGCACAAAGGGCAGGACCATGACCAGGAACTGCGGGCTGTAGCCCCGGGAATAGAGGAGGAGCAGGTTCTGGCTCAGGGCGACAAAGGCGACTGCCACCCGCTGCTCCTGCCATGCCGCCCGCCGCGTCAGCAGCCACAGGTAGAGCAGGCCAAAGGCCAGGGTGATGGGCAGCGTGGGCAGGCTCGAGGCGTGCTGTGCGGCACCGGCGTCGGCCGGGTCGAAGCGGTTGGGGCCGCCGGCCACTCCAAACGAGTAGTAACCGTCCAGGAGCGCCCAGACCGTCTCCCAGCTGCCGCGGTCGAAAACGGTGGTAAAGGCGGCCAAAAAGTGCTCGGGCCCGGCCAGCAGGAAGGGCAGGGCGATGAGCATGAGCACCAGGACAAAAGCAGCCACCAGCCGCGCGCGCTGCGACCAGGCCGGCAGATGCAGCCAGGCGGCGGGCAGGGCCACGACAGGCACCAGCTTGGCCATGAAACCCAGGCCGGCAACGACACCTGCGCCCGCGGAGTGCCGGTCGAGGGTCAGCAGCACGACCCAGAGGAGGAAAAAGAGGACGACGTTGTCAAAGGTGCTGAGCAGCGTCACCACCGGGATAAACAGCGCGCTATAGATCCAGGCCCGGCGGACCGCCTCCGCGCCGCTGTGCAGGCGCCGGCCGATGGCGTAGAACAAGACCAGGTTGCCGGCCTCAAAGAGGGCAAAAGTGGCACCCAGCAGCGTCAGATACCAGGTGCCGGGCTCGACCCAGGGTGGGATGAGCAGGCTCAGGCGATAGATGCCCAAGAGCAGCCAGGGCATGAGGGGCGGATATTCGACCCAGTAATCGACCAGGGGCGCATAGCCCTGGTTGGCGAGGCTCTGCAGCAGGTGGTAGTAGTGGAAGGTGGTCATGACGCCCAGGTAGCCTCCCGGACGCACGACGAGGACGAACATGAGTCGGAAAGCGAGGAACAGCCCCAGGATTAGCAGGAACTCCCGGTGCTCAGCGACCGCCTGGCGCAGACGGGCCAGGACCGGGTCCACGGCCTGGTCCTCGCGCGCGCCTTGGGCCGAGCCCTGAACCTGCCCTTCTCCATCGCCGCTCACGGCGCCGTCGCTCCTCCTGGACATAAAACGCTGCCCTGCACGCCCTCCATTGTACTCGAAAACGAGAGAATTGGAAAATCATGGGGCTGCGGGGTCAGACACGTCCCGAGCGCCAGGCTGGGGCCGCCAGTGAACGGATGTCCGGGGCCGGAGCAGGCCCGCCCGCTCCTCGGGAGCGAGCGGCACTGGCAGCTCAGGGGGCGGGCTGCCATAGACCCAGGCGTCAAAAAAGTCGCCGAGGTCCTGCCCACTGACCTCCTCGGCCACCGCCTGCAGGTCGGCCGTGCTCGCGTTGCCGTACGCGTAGCGTTCGGTGTACGTCTGCAAGGTCTGGAAGAAGGCCACGTCGCCCACCGTGGACCGCAGCGCGTGCAGGACCACGGCTCCGCCCTCGTATACGGGAAAGCCGTAGAGAGCGTCCGGCGATGGCCTCCCCGGAGGGGCATAAAATCCGGCGCGTGCGCCCCGAACCATTTCGTCGTGGTGCATGGCCACGCGGGCATCCACGGCTGCTCGCCCTTCGCTGCGCTCCAGCCACAGGAGCTCGGCGTAGGTCGCCATCCCTTCCTTGAGCCACAGGTCCTGCCACGACTCCAGGCTGACACTGTCGCCAAACCACTGGTGGGCCAGCTCATGGACCAGGAGATCGTCGTTGAGGGGAACGCCGAAAAAGAGGGAGCGGGTTTGGGTCTCCAGGGCGGCAAAGCCGGGCAGCCTGCCTTGAACGGCAATGGCGCCGTACGTCTCGAAGGGATAGGGGCCAAACAGCTGCTCGAAATAGTCGATCATCTCCCCCGTGGCGGCCGTCGCCGCCTGCATCTCCGCCCCCTCGCCCGGAGGGGAAAAGCTGATCAGGGGCAGGCCATCCGCGTTTTCGGCCTCATGGATCTCGTATTCGTCGATGCTGATAGTGAGCAGGTAGCTGGCCATCGGATCGCGGGCCTCCCACACGTAGGTCAGCGCGTCGTCCTCCTCGATGGTCTCCACGAGGAGGCCGTTGGACGCCACGACGAGAGGCCGGGGCACCGTGACTTGCAGGCGGTATGTGGCCTTGTCGAGGGGATGGTCGTTGGCCGGGAACCAGGTCTGGGCGCCAAAAGGCTCGGCGGCGACGGTGGCCGCGCCCGCCGTCCAGAACCAGCCGGCGGGTCCGGCCGGCTCGCTGCTCGGCAGTGGGCGGCCCCGGTAGGTCACCTGCACGCTGAACTCTGCGCCGGCCGGCAGGGCCTGCGCAGGCGTAACCACGAGCTGATCACCCTGGTGCTCGTGCGCCGCCGGCTCGCCGTCCACGAGTAGCTCCTCGATCGTCAGCTGCTCAAAGTCCAGGTAGAAGGAGCGAAGGGCTTCGGTTGCGCGGGCGCGCATGAGGCTGATGGCTTCGATCTCCTGGATGGCCGGCTTAACCACCAGGGTCAGGTCGTAATGCAGGGCGTCGTAGCCGCCGTTGCCCATGGTGGGAAAGTAGGGGTCGCCGATGCCGGCTGCCCCCGCTGCCGGGGTCGATACCGGCGTGGGCTGGGCGGCGGCCTGGCCGGCTGTGGGGGACGGGCTGGTGCGCGGTGGCTGCACGGTGGGCGGAAGGGTGGGCTCGGGTGTCGCACTGAGCGGCACGTCGAGGGTCGCTGTGGCCCGCGCCGCGTCGCTGTCGCTCGGCCCTCCCGGGTTGCCTGACGTCAGCCCGCAAGCGGGCAGCAGTCCTACCAGGAGGACCAGGGCGAAGAGCAAGCCGGCCGGGGGCCTGGAGCGGGTAGCTTGTCGGTTGCTTTGCACGTTTGTCGATCTCCTTGTCGATTGGGGGCGCTCCGGGCGCGGCGGTGGTCCCGGGAGACAGGCACGCCGAGATCGTATCATAAGCTTCAGAATAAGTCAACTGCCCGGGCAGAAGCCCGGCCTTGACAATCACCCTGCCGTCCGGTATACTGAGGCCGATGGTGGGCTAGCATGGACCGCATACCAGAACAGGATTTTCAGCCCCCGCCCCAGCCATCACCGTCGAAGGAAGAGGTGGACCGGGAACGCAACCAGGTTTTGGAGCAGCTCGAGAGTTGGCTCGAGACGCCTCTGCTTATCCTCGGCTTCGCCTGGCTCGTGCTGCTCGTCGTGGAGCTCATCTGGGGCCTGAATCCCTTCCTGCAGGCTCTGGCCACCGTCATCTGGATCATCTTTATCATCGATTTTGTCCTCCGTTTTGTGCTTGCCCCGCATAAGCTCACCTACCTGAAGAGAAACTGGCTGACGGCCATCTCGCTCCTCATGCCGGCGGTCAGGGTCGTCCGCGTGATCCCCGCCGTCCGGGTGCTGCGCCTGGGAAGTGCCACGCGTGGCGTGCGGCTCTTCCGCATTCTCAGCTCGCTAAACCGGGGCATGAACGCCCTCCGGGCCAGCATGGGCCGCCGCGGCTTTGGTTACGTCCTGGCCCTGACGGCCGTGGTAACTCTCGTCGGCGCCGCCGGAATGCAGGCATTCGAGTCCGAAGGGCCGGGTGGCGAGGCCATGGACAACTATGGCAAGGCGTTGTGGTGGACGGCCATGTTGATGACGACCATCGGCTCCGACTTCTGGCCGGTCACCGGCGCGGGCCGCATCCTGGCCTTTCTCCTCGCCGTCTACGGCCTGGCCGTCTTTGGCTATCTGACGGCCACGCTGGCCACTTACTTTGTCGGCCAGGAGGCGGCCAACAAGGAGGCCGACATCGCCGGCGAGAAGTCCATTCAGGCCCTGCACGCCGAGATTGCTGCCCTGCGCGCCGATTTGGACCGGCTGGCAGTGCGCGACCTGCAAATCAGGCAACGCGAGGAGCAGGAGTAGGCGCAACCAAAAGCCGCTCCCAGGGCACGCGCCCTGGGAGCGGCTTTTGGGGTGGCTCCCCTGGCAACCATCAGGCCATCTTTGTGCCACACTCGGGGCAGAACTTGGCTCCCCTGGCCTCGGCCCCGCACGAAGGGCACCGCCCCGTGGGAGCGCGCTCAACCTTGGCGCCGCATTCCGGGCAGAACTTGGCACTGCCTGCCTGGGCGCCGCAGCTCGGGCAGGTCGCCGCGGCCGCAGCAGGCTGGGTCATGGGGCCTCCGCACTCGGGGCAGAACTTGGTGCCGGCCGGAGCCACAGTGCCGTCCTTGGCACAGCGGGCCAGCCCGGCCTGCGCCTGCTGTGCGGCCTGGCTCGCCTGCTTCATGACTCCACCCAGGCCGAAGGCATTGGCAAAACCCTTCAGCATGGCGCCGGCCTGCTCCGCCTCGGCCTCCGCGATCTCCTGGCGGCGGGGCGTGTCCTCGGTGCAATAGCCGGCCTGTTCGTCCCAGTCAGAGAGACAGACAATGCGCAGGCAGGTGGGGCACTCGCGGAATTGGTGCCGCACCTGCTCCCAGGCTTTGTCGAGCTTCTCTGAGGTGAGGCTGAGGGTGTAGCGCGGATCCTCACCTTCGGCACTGTCGGCCACGACGTTTCCCACCAGGGGGATGTTGCGCAGCAGGCCGCCCATGGCCTTGCGCCCCAGGTCCTTGGCGACTGTCGCCGTCGCGTCCGGCCGGCTGCGGTACTCGCGGCTGCAGGTCTCGCAGTAAAACACCGCGTACGGCCCAATCCCATCGTTTCGCACGTCATAGTTTGGCATACGGCTTGGCTCTGCCATTGAGTGTTCCTCCTCGTTAAGGAATAGTGTCGTGGTGCAACGGCAGGACGGATTATAAGGCCAACCGGAGGGAAAGTCAACTCCTCCCCTGCACGCCGGTTCCCCATAACCTTTCAGCTACCTCACCCGTCTAGTAGATAAGGAGGGATAAGCCATGAAACGGATCTGGAGAGTAGCTGCTCTGCTGTTTGTTTTTCTGCTTGCGGCCGCGCCTGTGTCCGCCATCACCTGGGGACTGCCGGACACAGACCACAACAACGTGGGTGCCATGGTCGTCGACTGGCCCGACTACGGCCCCTATCAATTCTGCACAGGTACGCTGGTGCATCCCCGCGTCTTTTTGACAGCAGCACACTGCACCGACGCCGTTGCCGAGTATGGTATCCAGACGGTGTGGGTCAACTTTGATGAGAACGCCGTCGAGCCCTCTACTCTGCTGCCGGTAGAGCAAGTGCTGACACACCCCGACTACGCCTGGGGTGGCTCGGATCCACACGACGTGGGCCTGCTGGTGCTCGCCGAGCCCGTCCAGGGCATCGAGCCGGCTACCCTGCCGCCGCCTGGCTACCTGGACGACCTAAAGAAGCAGGGCCTGCTGCGGACAAAAAGCACCGGCGCGCGGTTCACCGTGGTCGGCTACGGAGGCATCCTGAGCTGGCCCCCTCCCGAGATCACCTACGAGGATCAGCGCCTGTTCGCCGAGTCCGAGTACAAGGCCTTGACCCAGGTGTGGCTGCACATGTCGCAGAACCGGCTGCAGGACGACGGGGGTACCTGTTTCGGCGATTCGGGCGGACCAGCTTTTTACGCGACGGCCGAAGGGACCGAGATCCTGGTGGGCATCACTTCCTGGGGTGATTCAATGTGCATCGTCGCCGGCTTTGACTACCGAGTCGACATTCCCGCGACCCTGGACTTTATCGCATCGACTATTGAGGGCCTGGAGTAGGGGGTCCACTACTACCAGGCGCAGGGGCGCGGCCGGCGAAGGTACGGGGTCGCGCCCCTGCTATATTGGCCGCCGCGAGGCCCCTACCTCTGCGCTCGCGCGGCGGACCCGAGCGTAGGCTTGCCGTTGACCAGTCGTACAGCAGGAACTCCGGTCTTGTGCTAGAATGACCTTGCTCGCAACTGCAGGGAAAACCGAATCCCCGCACAAATACAAGGGCGGCTCTACTGTCCAGAACAGCGGGCAGGAGCCCTGGCGAGCGGAAGGAGGGCAAAACATCGACTACACCGAAGCAGCGGTAACGGCGGCCTGGGGGGCGACTCCGAGTGCATAGCCGGCCGTTGGCCTACGGGACCAGGCCGGAACCGAACGAGTAGGCGTACTCGAATAAGGAAGGGCCCACTGGGTCGGTGCTAGGAGATCCTGCTAGGATCTGCTCTTTTGGAACGAGGCAGAGCGTAACCCTTGCGCGCTGCCACCACGGCCGAACCGCATAGACTGGGTTTGGGCCAGAACTAACCTAACTGGCATGCGCCGGGGAGGGGCGAACAGCCTTCCCCGGCGCTCTTTTGTTTGGCCCTCAGGCCGCCGGCACCTTGTCCACTCTGTCGCCCACGCGCACCGTGCCCGCTTCCACGATCCGCGCATAGCGCCCGCGAAGTCGCAGCGCCCGGCGCTCGGCGGCGTTGATGAACCGCGTAGCATCGGCTCCGAAGCGGGCCACGAACTTGGCGCAGCCGGTATGGGGTGCGTCCGTCATTTCCACAACGGCATCCCCAATGCGCAGCCTCTGGCCTGCGGGCAAGTTGTCGGCGCCCAGGTCGAGGTCCACCACCAGGTTGTCGCCGGCCAGGGCCATGCGCTCTTCGTCGTCAGCGGCCAGGTAGCGCAGCAACCGGACGTTCATCAGGGAGATTTGCTGCTCGGGTGTTTCCCCGGCCGCCAGCCAGCGGTCGCCTTCCATGCCAGCCTCGGGCGATAGCAGCGCCTCGGCGCGCCGCTGGCGCAGATCGGTACCCGGGCGAGCGACGATGGCCGCTACCCGCCCGCCGTCCCGAGGCGATGCCAGCACGTCTGCCAGGCGGGCCTCGATCTCGGCTGTCGAAAGATAGGTCTCGCTCACACTGCCTCCTCTGTTTCGGTTGTCGGGGCACATTATAGCCAGGTGCGCTTCCCCTGGCAAACGGGGAGCCGTGACGTGCCTTGCTATCCCTACGTCATTTGTCGGTCGACAACCCGTCATTTGTCTGTTGCATCCCGGCCAGGGAGCGGGTAATATGATCTCGGGCTTGAGCCCGGGCCGGCCCCGGCTGCAGCCCAAGCCCCGGCAGTGCACCGCGGCACAGGAAGGAGTGCCCCTATTTCCCCGCCGGAGTTTCGGCGCGGGCGGTTCTTCCGCACAGGTTCGACGCACGCTGCCTGGCGTCCCACCGTTTCTCGTCAGGCGCTCTACATCGAGCAGCCGGCGCGAATGTGCAGCGTGCGTGAGACCTACAAAGGCTGAAAACAAATACACTGGAGGCAACAATGGATCGTCAAATGGGTTTGCGGTTCCCGCTCAATGGCCGGGCTCTCCTGGCCCGGTTGGGCTTGGCCCTCTTGGCCGTAGCCCTGCTGTCGTTTGGCGGCGTCGTCCTGGCCCAGGACAGGGTGGACGTGCCGCTCAGCGCCGTGGGGAACTCGGGCGTCAGCGGCGACGCCACGCTGGTAGCTTCCGGCGAGGCGACGGAGGCGACCCTGAACGTTACGGGCCTGCCCGCCAACGCGGAGGCGCAGGCCAGCGTGCATGCCGGCACCTGCGAGATGCCCAGCGCCAGTTTCTCGGCGCTGCCCAACCTCACCGCCGATGCCAGCGGCGCGGCCACCGTGACAGGTCCGGTCCTTTTCCAGGGTTCGGAAAACGTGGCCCTGGCGACCATCACCGACGGCCAGCACATCATCTCTATCCAGAGTGGCGGGCAGATGGTGGCCTGTGGAGTCATCCCCAACTGGGCTGCCGTCCAGGGCCCCTCGCAGCTGCCCACGACCGGCAGCGGAGCCTTTCCCGTCATGCCGGCCATCGTCGGCCTCCTGGGCCTCAGCGTCCTGGTGACCGGCCTCTTCCTGCGGGAACGCAGCCGGCGCCCTCTGTCGTAACCCACCGGCCGGGTGCCGTCCCCAATCTCGGGATCCCCCCCTACGGAGGATCGGTGGGGGTGGCTGACCAGCAGAACCTACCAGGAGCCCTTCGCGGGCTCCTTTTTTTCGCCCGGCCGGATTGCCCCTGCTTCGAAGGCATGGTATAATCGGTCCATACACGAGGGAGGTCAAGCCGATGAAACGCTTGCTATCGGGGAACGAAGCCGTGGCCCGCGGGGCCTGGGAGGCGGGTGTGGTGGTTGCCGCCGCCTATCCCGGCACCCCGAGCACCGAGATCCTCGAGGAGTTTGCCCGCTTCCCCAACGTCTATGCCGAGTGGTCGCCCAACGAAAAGGTGGCGGTGGACGTGGCCGTGGGCGCGGCCTATGCCGGACGGCGGGCACTGGCGTCCATGAAGCACGTGGGCGTCAACGTCGCCGCGGATTCCGTATTTTATGCATCCATGACCGGGATGGAAGCCGGCCTCGTGATCGTGACTGCCGACGACCCGGCCATGCACTCTTCACAGAACGAGCAGGACAACCGCCGTTACGCCAAATTCGCGCGCATCCCCTGCCTCGAGCCTGCCGACAGCCAGGAGGCCAAGGACCTGGTAGCTGTGGCGTTCGAGATGAGCGAGCAATTTGACACGCCGGTCTTCTTGCGGCTCACCACCCGCATCTGCCATTCCAGCACGCCGGTGGAGCTGGGTGAGCGCGTGGATCGGCCACCGGCCCTGGAAAAGTTTCCCCGCAACCCCGTCAAATACGTCATGATCCCAGGCCACGCCCGGCAGCGGCACCCCGTCATCGAGGAGCGCATCGAGCGCCTGGCCGAGTTGGCCGAGACGTTTGCCTTCAACCGCGTCGAGTGGGGCGATGACGAGCTGGGGATCGTGACCTGCGGGGTGGCGTACCAGTATGCCCGCGAGGTCTTTCCCCGGGCCTCTTTTCTGCGCCTGGGCATGACCTATCCCCTGCCACCTCGCCTTGTCCGCGCCTTTGCCTCGCGGGTCAAGCGCCTGGTGGTCATCGAGGAGCTGGACCCCTTCCTGGAAGAAGAGATCAAGCTGCTGGGGATTGCCTGCGAGGGCAAGAGCATCTTTCCTCTGTGCGGCGAGTTTGACACCCGCGTGGTGCGCGAGAGCGCGGTAACAGGCGGCCTGTTGCCCGCCTCGGCCAGTGTGGCCCTGCCCCTGGAGCAGGTGCCAGATCTGGAGATGCCCGCCATCCCGCCTCGGCCGCCGGTCCTGTGCCCCGGTTGCCCCCACCGCGCCGTCTTTCACATCCTCAACAAGCGCAAGGTGCCGGTGGCCGGCGACATCGGCTGCTACACCCTGGGCCTGCTGCCGCCCCTAGCGGCGATCCACACCTGCGGCTGCATGGGCGCGGGCATCGGCGTGGCCCATGGCGCCGTCCAGGCGGGCATCGGCGAGCGCATGGTGGCGGTCATCGGCGACTCGACCTTTTTTCACACGGGCTTGCCGGCCCTGGCCAACGTGGCCTACAACCGCAGCAACGTGGTGACCATCATCCTCGACAACCGCATCACGGGCATGACCGGGCACCAGGAGAACCCGGGCACCGGCTGGACGCTGCAGAAGCAAGAGGTGCCGCCCCTCGAGCTTGAGCCCCTCGTGCGGGCCCTGGGCATCGAGCGCGTGACCACGGTGCCGGCCTACGACGTCAAAGCGCTGGACGAGACATTGAAAGCCTTTCTCCAGGAACCCGGCCCCAGCGTGCTCATCGCCCGGGAAGCGTGCGCTCTGCTGCCCTCAGCACGCAAGCGCTGGCTGCCCCTCGAGGTGCTGGCCGAGAAGTGCAACGGCTGCACGATGTGCTTCCGCATCGGGTGCCCCGCCATCCTCAAGAGTGATGAGCTCGACGCCAAGACGCAGCGGCCCAAGGCCCTCATCGATGCCTCGCTGTGTACGGGCTGCGAGGTCTGTGCCCAGGTGTGTCCGCGCGATGCCATCCTGTTCCGCGACCAGGTAGAGGCCCAAGACACCCGGGGTCGGGCTGGATCGGGCAAGGGAGGGACGGAGTGACTCAAGCCTGCAATTTTCTGCTGGCCGGTGTGGGCGGCCAGGGCACCATCCTGGCCAGCGATGTCCTGGCCGAGGTCGCCCTGGCTGCGGGACTGGACGTCAAGAAATCGGAAGTGCACGGCATGGCGCAGCGGGGTGGCAGCGTCAACACTCACGTGCGCTGGGACGCGGGACACGTCTATTCACCCCTGGTGAGCGAGGGAGAGGCCGACATCCTGCTGGCCTTCGAGGAGGCCGAGGCCCTGCGCTACGTGAGCTATTTGCGACAGGGAGGGGTGGCTGTGGTCAACCGGCAGGCGATCAGGCCCATCACCGTCACCTCCGGAGGGGCGCACTACCCGAGCGAGGAGGAGCTGCGGGCCGTCTACGGCCGGGTGACGGACCGGTTCTACCTGGTGCCGGGCGCCGAGCTGGCCGAGAAGCTGGGCAACGCCCGGGCGGCAAACGTCGTCCTGCTGGGAGCCCTGTCCAGTTTCCTGGATGTGCCGGCCGACACCTGGCTGGCCGTCATCGAGAAACGGGTGCCGTCCCGGTACGTTGCGCTAAACCGCCAGGCCTTTTTGGCTGGCCGCGAAGCCGTAGGCGGCTAGACCTATACCCCAAAGAAAAAAATCCCCGGATGTCGGTTCCAACATCCGGGGATTTTTCGCAGCTCATTGCTCGACGATTGCGTCGTTCGGGCACTCGTCCAGGCAGCTCTGGCACTCGATGCACAGATCCTGGTCAATGATGTAGCGTCCATCGCCCTGGCTGATGGCGCCTTCCGGGCAGATTTCCGCACAGGATCCGCACTCGATGCAGTCTTCCGTGATAACGATCATGGGAGGAACCTCCTCATTCCATTTTTTTGCTCGCACACGTTGGCGGCGGCATCATTATACCGCAAAGGCACTTTTCGTCAACTTGTGCCGGTGCGATTGACCTTTGTCTGCGGTCATAGTATAATCAGCTCGTTTCGCCCCGGCGACGAGGCGTGGGCGCGCGGGAGCAAGGCAGCGAGCAGGTGCTTATGGCCGACACAAAAGTGATGGTCGTCATTCCGACCTACAATGAGGCCGACAATTTGCCGGCGATGGTCGGCGAGTTGTTGGCCCTCGCAGTGCCCGGGCTCGAGATCTTGATCGTCGACGACAACTCGCCGGACGGCACCGGACAGATGGCTGACGAGCTCGTGGCCCGCTACCCGCAAGAGATCCACGTCCTGCACCGGTCCGGCAGGCTGGGCCTGGGAACAGCCTACATAGCCGGGTTCGGCTATGCCCTGGAACAGGGCGCCGATTTCGTGGTGCAGATGGATGCCGATTTTTCCCACTCACCTCGCTACATCCCGGAATTCCTGCAAGCCATCTACGACCACGACGTCGTCGTCGGCTCGCGCTACGTCACCGGCGGGCGCCTGGACGAACGCTGGGGCTGGTCGCGCTACCTCTTGAGCTGGTGGGCCAACAGCGTCTATACCCGGCTCATCCTGGGCATCAAGGTCAAAGATGCCACTGCTGGCTTCAAGTGCTGGAAGCGTGGGACATTGGAGGGTATCGGCCTGGAACGGGTGCGCTCCAACGGCTATGTCTTTCAGATCGAGATGGCTTACCTCACAGAGAAGCTGGGTTATAGCGTCCTGGAGCTGCCCATTTACTTCGAGGACCGCCGTATTGGGCGCTCGAAGATGAGCGTGCCCATCAAGCTGGAAGCAGCCCTGCGTACCTGGCAGATCCGCTACCGCCATCGCTGCGCTACCCGCCGGGTAGAATCCCAAGCTCGGCCCTGAGGGTTGCGTTTTGCGACCGCGACGATGGCTTGTCGACCTGGGAGCGGTTTTCGCTCTGCTGATCCTGCCCCTCATCCTCTTCTGGCCGGTAACGGTAGGCTCCCGGACCCTTGTTCCCGCCGACAACCTCTACCAATGGCAGCCCTACGCCGCCTTTGCCGCTGAGCAAGGGGTGCCTCAACCACCCCACAATGAGCTGCTCAGCGACCTGGTGTTGGAGAACCTGGCCTGGAAGCAGTTCATCGTAGGGTCACTGCGCGCCGGCGAGGTGCCCCTCTGGAACCCTCACATCTTGGCCGGCGTTCCCTTTTTGGCGGCCGGCCAGCACTCGGCCCTCTATCCCTTCAGTGCGCTGTTCTACGTGCTGCCTCTCGTGCGCGCCTTCGGCCTTTTCACCCTGGTGCAGCTGTGGCTGGCCGGGATCAATATGTATATCCTGGTGCGGGCGCTGCGCCTGGGCCGGTTTCCGGCCCTCGTGGCCGGCATCACCTACCAAGTCAGCGCCTTCTTCCTGGTCAGCGTCGTCTTTAGCATGATCATTGCCGCTGCTGCCTGGCTGCCGCTGCTCCTGGCCGTGGTCGAGCTGACCGCACGCCGGCAGGAGGAAAAGGGCAAGGGGCCTTTTGTGCCCATCGTTTATGTCCTCGTTGGGGCTCTGGCCTTGGGCCTGCACATCCTGGCCGGCCATGCCGAGATCCTCGTCTACACCGTCCTGGTGACCGCCTATTATGCCCTCGCCCGGCTGCTCTTCCTGGCGCGCCGGGTTGGCTCCTGGCGTCCGGCGCTGCGCCTCGCCGTCTGGTTCGGGTTCATGGGGGCCCTCGGGCTTGGCCTCGGTGCCGTGCAGCTCATCCCGCTGCTGGAGCTCGTCACACGCAACTTTCGCGAGGGCTCCGTGACGTACGCCGACGTCGCCGGCTGGGCCTATCCCGCCCGGCAGATCGTCACCTTCTTCGTCCCCGACTTTTACGGCAACCCGGCGCACCATGGCTACTGGGATCTGGTGTTGCGGCAGTGGGTGCCCGCGGAGCGCATCTTCTGGGGCATCAAGAATTACGTCGAGGCGGGCAGCTATGCCGGCATCCTCCCCCTCGTCCTGGCGGCGTTGCCCTGATGCCCATGCTCGGTGACCTGTGGCTGCGTCTGCGGAGGGGCGCCGGGGCCTGGCGGCCCGCTGGCCTGGCGCCGGACGCGCCGGAGGCCCGGGATGGCACCGACCGCCGCCCGGCGTGGATCCTGGCCATTCTGGCTGCCGCCTCGCTCCTGCTGGTCTTTGGCACGCCGCTCTATGCCCTGCTGTACTATGGGCTGCCCGGCGTCAAGCAGCTCCATTCGCCCTTCCGCTGGGTCTTTCCCTACACCCTGAGCCTGGCCGTCCTGGCCGCCTACGGCGCCCACGAGCTGGCGAGCTGGGGTACCGGGCCGTCTGC